>NZ_JAKRFU010000005.1:0-211880 GCF_022347845.1 Pseudoalteromonas sp. McH1-42
GTATTCACGAATTATTTGAGCAGCAGGCCGCAGCGGCTCCGGAGCAGATTGCACTGCGCTTTGGTGAGCAGACTCTGAGCTATGGTGAGCTTAATAGCAGAGCCAACCAATTGGCCCATTATCTGCGCGCGGAGCACAATATCGGACCGGATTCGTTAGTGGGCTTGTGTGTAGAGCGCTCGCTGGAAATGGTGATAGGGATTTGGGGTATTCTCAAAGCCGGTGGTGCCTATGTACCGCTGGACCCCGAGTTGCCTCCGGCACGCCTGGCTTACCTGGTTGAAGATGCCAATGCGGCTGTGGTGCTTAGCACAGCTGTGGTTGCCAAGCGAGTGAGTCTTGGCGAAGCAAGCGTTACGCGACTGGATGAGTTCGATTTTAGCGCTTATCCGGATACCAATATTGTAGTGAGTGACATTGGCCTGAATGCTCGCAATCTTGCCTACACCATTTACACGTCAGGTTCTACCGGGCTACCTAAAGGTGTGTTGGTTGAGCATCAGGCGCTGCATAACCGCATTGACTGGATGGACAACGAATACGGCTGTGGCCCGGACGACAGAATTTTGCAAAAGACGCCTTATAGCTTTGATGTATCTGTATGGGAATTCGTCTGGCCTATGCTCAAAGGGGCGCAGCTGGTGATTGCCAAACCGGGTGGTCATAAAGAACCAGAATATCTAAGCGAGCTGATCGTGGCCGCGGGGATCACCAAACTACACTTTGTCCCCTCCATGCTGGGTGTGATGTTGGAGCATGGCGATCTGGCTCGTTGTACGTCCATTAATCAGGTGTTCTGTAGTGGTGAAGCGCTGCAGATCAGCCACGTTGAACAGTTCAGAGTGAGTTTACCTTCGGCACAACTGCATAACTTATATGGTCCGACCGAAGCGGCCATTGATGTGAGCTATTGGGATTGCAGCCAGCCACACGGCAGCAGCGTGCCAATCGGGAAACCAATCCAGAATATTCAGCTGGTGATTCTGGATGAGGCCCTTAACTTACTGCCACAAGGTGCTTGCGGTGAGTTGCATATTGGTGGTGAAGGTCTGGCGCGCGGCTATCATAATCGCCCTGAGCTGACAGCTGAGCGGTTTATTGATAATCCGTTTGAGGATACATTGCCAAGTTCGCGGCTCTATAAAACCGGCGATCTGGTGCGCTTTCGTGATGATGGCACCATAGAATATATGGGCCGGATGGACCATCAGGTAAAAATTCGCGGATTACGTATTGAGCTGGGTGAAATTGAATATCATATCGGTGAGCATCACGAAGTTGATTCGGCACTGGTGATGGCGTTGTCAGATACGCAGGGCAACCAGCGTCTGGTCGCGTACGTTAAACCGCATGCAGAGCAGGCGCAAGCGGCGCAGCAGACGCTGATAGCGTCGATTGTTGAGACACTGGGTCAATCATTAGCTGAGTACATGATCCCGGCCAGTTTCGTGTTGATTGACGAATGGCCACAAACCCCTAACGGTAAAATTGACCGCAAGGCGTTGCCAGCGCCTGAGCAGGCGAATTTAAGCCGCGATTATGTTGCACCACAGAGCGATACCGAGCGCACACTGGCTGCAATCTGGGCTGATGTCCTGAACTTGCCGGTAGAGCAAATTAGCCGTGATGCTAACTTTTTTACGCTGGGTGGCCACTCTTTATTGGTCATGCAGCTACTGTCTCGGGTAAAACAGCTGGGCTATCAGTGCCAGGCACAGGCTTTGTTCAAGGCGGGTAGCCTGAGTGTGATGGCTGCGCATTTGGACGCACAACCGCAGGTTGAATTTGAATTCAGCGTGCCTCAAAACCTTATTCCCGAGCAGGCGAGCACCATTACCCCGGACATGTTGCCTTTGATTGAACTGACACAGGACAGCATAGACAGCCTGATTGCGCAGGTGCCTGGTGGCGCTGCAAACGTGCAGGATATGTATCCACTTGCTCCGCTACAGGAAGGCGTGCTGTTTGTGCACACGCTGAACCAGCAGCACGACCCTTATGTCAGTACCATGGCGTTTGAACTGGCTGATGAGTCTCAACTGGCGCAACTCAAAACCGAGCTGAACTTTGTGATCCAGCGTCATGATGTGCTGCGTACTGCGATTTTCTGGCGTGGCCGTGCGCAGGCGGTGCAGGTTGTATTACGTGAGGCGCAGCTACCAGTGTCTGAGTTGCCGTTCGAGCGCGCACAGATAAAAGCGCAGTTTGAAGACTATGTGGCCAATGCTGCGCATGGCTTTGAGCTGGAATCTGCACCGCTGATCCAACTGATGGTGTCACCACAGGACGAGCAGGGCAGAATTTATGCATTGCTGAAGTTCCATCACCTGATCACCGATCATGTTTCTTTGGAAATTTTGCTGTCTGAGCTGAGTGAACAAAACAAGACTGAATTGCCTGCACCATTGCCTTATCGAGAGTTTATCGCCCGTTCAATGGCGCAAAGCACTAAGCTGGATACGGCGGCGTTTTTCACTGAGCAGCTCGGCGACATTGATACGCCAACCTTGCCATTTGGTTTGTCTCAGGTGACCGGAGATGGCAGTGCGGTAGCGGAATACAGCACGACGCTTGATATGGTATTGTCGCAGCAAATCCGGGCGCTATCCCGACGCCTGCAATGCAGCCCGGCTGCATTATTCCACCTTGCCTGGGCGCAGGTATTGAGTGCCAGCACAGGCCGTGATGAGGTGGTTTTTGGTACTGTGATGTCCGGCCGGATGAATGGTATGCCAGGCATAGAACATATGATGGGCATGTTGATTAATACCTTGCCACTGCGTGTTTCGCTGGGACAGCAAAGTGCTCAGGTTGCCTTGAGTGAGGTCAACGATGCACTGCAGGCACTATTGCCTTACGAGCAGGTGTCGCTGGCTGAAGCGCAAAGCCATAGTGCCATCAGCGGTAATACGCCACTGTTCAGTGCGATCCTCAATTATCGCCATACCGGACATGGTGCCGCTCAGGAACAGGCTACGTCTCACCGTGATGAGGGCGCGCCGAGTCTGTTGAGTACTCGTGAGCGTACCAATTACCCGTTTGATCTGTCTGTTAACGATCTGGGCGAGCAAGCCAGCTTTACGCTGGACTTCCAGATTGAGCAAACCGTTGAGGCAACACGTATTGCTGACTGGATGGAAACGGCGCTACATGCGCTGGTGAGTGCATTGCAAGATAATAGCAATCAGCCTGTGTCGACGCTGGCGGTGTTACCACCTGCGGAGATAGCGCTACAAGACACGTGGCAGAGTGGGCGCGCTAACTATCCGCGTTTGTCCTGTATTCATGAGTTGTTTGAGTTACAGGCTGCGGCTACACCCAATGAAGTGGCTGTGCAGCTGAATGACCAGATGCTCAGTTATGGTGAGCTGAATGCGCGTGCAAACCAACTGGCGCAGTATCTGCGAGAAACGCATCAGATTGGCGCAGGTGCCTTAGTGGGCTTGTGCCTGGGCCGCTCTGTGGAGTTACTGGTCGCAACACTGGCGATTTTGAAAGCCGGTGGTGCTTATGTACCGCTGGATCCAACTTACCCTGAATCTCGTCTGGCATATATGCTTGAGGATACTCAGCTAACTGTGATCCTGACTGAGCAAGCGCAGCATGAAGTGCTGGCATTCAGCTCGGTGGCGAAAGTGTCGGTAGATATCCCTGCTGCCCCATGGTCTTCACTGAGTGTATTGGATCTGCCCAGGGCTGAAGGGCTAACGGCGCAGTCGATTGCTTATGTGATTTACACGTCAGGTTCTACGGGCACGCCCAAAGGCGTGATGACACCGCATCGGGCAGTCAATCGTCTGGTGTACGACCCTAACTTTATGACTCTGAACAACCAGACTGTGTTCCTGCAAAGCGCCAATATCGCCTTTGATGCAGCCACCCTGGAAATTTGGGGCCCACTGCTGAATGGCGGACGGTGTGTGTTGTACCCCGAGACTTATCTGTCTTTAGACGGGATCAACAAAGTGTTGCGTACGCAAGGGATAACAGCAATGTGGCTGACCTCAGGTTTGTTCACGGAATGGAGCAAGGTGTGTGGCGAATTAGAGTCAGACACTTTGGCATTACACACTGTGCTGGCCGGGGGCGATGTGCTTAATCCACAAGCCGTCACCGCTGTGCAAACAGAGTTGCCTGAGATTACCGTGATTAATGGTTATGGCCCCACTGAGAATACCACCTTTACCTGCTGCTATCCGGTGCCGGCTGATGATGATATCAGTGCCGGTGTACCCATTGGTCGAGGTGTGCAGGGGGATCATATTTTGGTGCTGAGCCCACAAGGACGTCAATTGCCTCAAGGTGTGGTGGGTGAGCTCTGTGTGGGGGGAGATGGTCTGGCATTGGGATATCTGAATCAACCTCAGCTGAGTAAAGAGCGGTTTATTGCAAACCCCTATTTTTCAGAGCCTGGACAAGCGGCTGAGCTTTATAGAACCGGTGACTTGGTACGGTTTAAGCAGGATGGCTTAGTGGAATATGTAGGTCGTATTGACGATCAGATTAAGATCCGGGGTTTTCGGGTAGAGCTGGGCGAGATTGAGGCTGCACTGAATGCGGATGAGCGGGTTGCGCAGTCTCTGGTTATGGTGAATAAAGCACGTGGCCTGATCGTTGCGTATGTCGAGCCACACCCTCAGCAACAAACCGATGACTTAACCGATCAGCTTATGGCTACTATGTCTGACAGTTTACCGCCTTATATGGTGCCTTCGGCCTGGCAACTAATTACCTCCTGGCCACTGACCGCCAATGGCAAAATAGACAGAAAGGCATTGCCGGATATTGCGTTAACCGCCATTGCTGAAGAGTATGTTGCACCGCAAACCGCACTGGAACAACAATTGGTTGATGTGGTGGCACGCTTGCTGGAGGTGGAGTCCGATACCATCAGTATGTCGGCGAATTTCTTTGACTTGGGCGGGCACTCGCTATTGATGATGCGACTACTCAGTGAGATTAAGGTGCACTGGCAAATTGAGTTGAGTGTGGCTGAGGTTTTTGAATGTCAGTACCTTGGCGAGGTCGCTGAACTGATCCATAGTGAGGTGACTTTACTTTCGGCCTTTGATGATAGCGATATTGATGAGGACGAAGAGGTGCTTGAGATCTGAGCCCTGTAAAGCAACCCGGGGGCTGCCCCTGGGTTGCTTTAGTTTTTACTTTTTTGTGAATTTGTTGTATTTTAAGTTGCGGTTAATCTTCTGGCTATATTCAAACATATCAGCTTGTTTGAGCATCTTTGTCACGCACTTTTCATAAATTTAATTTACTTTTACTCTCAATCCCATAAGTGTTTAATGGCTGATTAATATTGATTTTTATCTGTATTTTGAGGGGCTGAGCGTGTTTATGACAAGGCTGTCACTCTGCTTACAGAATTAAACAATTGTGCACATTTATCAACCTTGGAGAAGGTAATTAACATGTTAATATCTTCTCCATGAAAATGAGCAGACACAAATAAACAACACCGTTTGCTAGCGCTGTGGGTAATCAGCCTGGATGGTGTTTAAGACTTAACTCAGGCAAAGCATTGCCTGGCAGTATTATTCTTTATTGGATGGATTTACGGAGATGATTATGAACAACGTCAACAAAGGATTAGGGCTAGCAGTTTTGCTGGGTTTATCAGCAGCCCTGACTGGATGTGGTGAAGGTAGTGACGAGCTGGACGAGCAGCTGAGCCATGATGCGAAAATGTCTTTTGTTAACTCTCTGGACTATATGGCCGATTTTCACGCGAAAAGACGGTCTATCAGTTCGGGTTATAGCGGTTTATTTGACAGCGGTAGTGTGGTGTCAGCGGATGTACCTGCAAAAGAGGTGGGCAAGACATATAGCTACAGCTACAAAGCAATCAATAACATGATCAACCTGGGTGTTAAAGACAGTAACAGTGGAGAAAAGCAAGAGCGTATGAATACCACCCTGAAAGATGGTGCCAATCTATGGGTGATTGCCTGGGAAGCAGACGGCGAACGCAGTTTGTCTGTGATTAGTAAAAAGCAAGAAAATAAAGCCGACGTATTTAACGTGCGTTTGTTTGCCAATGGTAGCTATGACGTGATGGTTGGGGGCGAAAAAGTCACCACTACCGAAAAAGGTCAGGTGACTTCTTATTATGAAGTTAGCAGCTGTGCCGACGGGCTTGAGGTCGCTGGCAATAGCATTGATTTGTGTAACGGTGATTTTGGCCAGTCTTATCTGTTGGTGGTTGATGCCAATGGTAAGCGTGTCATGGCGTCAGAATAAATTAAAAACGCGCGGTGCGTTGAGCTACCGCGCGTTCATGATTTTCTTTTCAGATATTAAGTGAAACTGGTTTTAAGCCAGCTTGCCTTTAACGATTGGCTGAGAGGTCAGAATTTTTTGGTCGATACTGAATTTACCCGCACCATAGGCCGCCAGCGCCAGGAAACCACCTGCCATCGCAACATTTTTGAAGAACATAATAAACTGTATTTGATCTGCCAGGTCAAAGTGGAACAACAGCGCACTAACCAGACTAAACCCAGCGAATGCAATGGCTGTCAGGCGAGTAAGCAGGCCACCCAGTATCATCAGACCACCGATTAACTCAAAGGCAATGACCAGTGGCAGTAACTCGCCAGGCAGGCCGCTTGATGCCATATACTGTGCGTTACCTTCAAAGTACTGGATCTTGTTCATCGCTGCGAGAATAAAGATGGCCGACAAGCCAATGCGTGCAAGCAGTGCAGCAATATGAGACAGCGTTGTGTTTTGGTCGAATAGTTGAATTAATTTAGTCATTACTGTTTCCTCAAGTGCGTAATATTTAAGCCAGGGCTTGCGGGAAACGTGCTTCGTTGTTGTCCCCTCAGCCGATATGAAGCAGTATAAATTCGTTTTTAGTTTTTAAAATTTCTAAAAATCGCACTAATCATTCTCTTAAATAGAATTTAAAGGTGGAACAGCGACTCCGAAAGTAAAAAGTCAATGACGGCCCGGGTACGTTGTGGCACCTGACGACGAGACGGGTAAACCAGTGAAAACACCAGCGGTTCGCTGTGCAACGATTCACAGAGTGTGACTAACTTGCCATCGCTGATCTCCTGTTGCACGGTAGAAGGCAGTAAGATTGCTACGCCAAGCCCGCTCACGACCATTTGCTGCAACAGGTAAGGTGAATTACAACTGTGATGTTGGAGGGGTTGGATCACCACCGGCTCCTCATTATCAAACAGCATTTGTGCGCCCTGCTCGGCGGTTTGTTTGAGCATCAGCCAGGGCATGGCCTCCAGCTCAGCCACTGTGTTGGGCATGCCATACTGTGCCAGCAATGTGGGGCTGGCAAACAGGGCAAAGCGCTCCTGATGAAGAATGCGTGCAACCAAAGATTCATCACGAATAAAGCCAATCCGAATAGCTAGGTCAATTTGCTGTTCAATCAGGTCGAGCGGGTTATCATCGACAATCAAATCCAGGCTAATCTTCGGATAGCGCTGTGCCAGTTTGTCGAGCTTGGGCAGAATAAACTTATGCGCAATGTCGTGATTCATGGTCAGTGTAACTCGGCCACTGGGCTCAGTATCCGTCAGATCCGCTTCTATATTTTGTAATATGCCGTCTAACTGACGGGCATGTTGCAGTATTTTTTCTCCTTCCTGGGTCAGTTTTAACTGACGTGTACTGCGTTGCAACAAGCGTACATTCAATTGCGATTCCAACTGAGACACTTGTTCACTTACTCGTGAGCGACTGGAGTGTAAACGCCGTGCGGCGGCTGCAAAACTGCCGCTGTCAATCACCGTTGCAAAGATAGCCAGTAATTTCAGCGAGCCATGATTGATTGTAATCATTTTCAGAACACTTCATTTTGTAATGACCATCTTATGATAACAGCCACTTTGCCAGACAATAAGCCCATCAACATGAAACACAAACAGTGGAGAGATAATATGATTGCAGTAACAGGTGCAAATGGTCAGTTGGGTCGGCTGGTGATCGCGGCTTTACTAAAGCGTGTTCCGGCGTCGCAGATAGTGGCACTGGTACGCGACCCGGGGCAAGCCGAAGCGTTAAGCCGTCTTGGAGTAACACTCAGAACAGCAGATTACGATCAGCCACAAACCTTGACTAATGCTTTGAAGGGTGTAAGTAAGTTATTACTTATCTCGGGTAATATGATTGGCCAACGGGTACGTCAGCACAGCGCGGTTATTCACGCAGCGAAACAAGCAGGTGTGGCGTTGCTGGCTTATACGAGTATTTTGCATGCCGATAAGTCACCCATGCAACTCAGTGATGAGCATCGGGATACTGAGCAGTTGATTAAGGCGTCGGATGTGCCTTATGTGTTGTTGCGCAACGGCTGGTATAACGAAAACTACAGCGCAGGGATTGCTGGCAGTATTGCAGCGGGCGCCATTGTTGGTGCAATGCATGAAGGACGAATTGCCAGTGCTGCGAGGGGGGATTATGCCGAGGCAGCAGCTGTGGTACTGACCGAGCCGGACCATGCTGGCAAAACCTATGAGCTGGCGGGCGATCAGAGCTTTAATTTACAGGCACTGGCTGACTTGGCCACTGAGCTAAGTGGCAAAACCGTACTGACAAATTATGTGTCTGAACAACATTATGCAGATTTTCTGACTCAGCTGGGATTACCGGCCGGATTTGCGGCGTTGCTGGCTGATGCTGAAGCTCAGGCGAATGCGGGCTGGCTGTATGAGAATAGCGGCACACTGGGTCGCCTGATAGGTCGGCCAACTACAACCATGCTTGAGAGCCTGACCTATCAGCTGAACGCCTAACGGTAAATCAGGGCGTTTCTTCGAGCAGGCTCAGTGCCATGCTGGCTACTTTCACGCAGTTTCGTCCGGCATGTTTGGCATCGTACAGAGCTTTGTCTGCCTGATTTTGGGTGGTTTCGAAGCCCGGCAGGCTGATCTCGCGGCTACAGGCAATACCTATGCTGATGGTCAAAGGAGTATCACCTAACCCCAGTTGCAGACTTTGTTGTGCAAAGGCATTTTGTAGTTTGTTTGCACAGGTTGCCGCCATGTCGGGCTGCATATCAAACAGGACCAGGCAAAATTCTTCGCCGCCCCAGCGTGCCAGCAGATCGGCACTGCGAAAGTGTGTTTTGAGCACATCGGCAATGCAGACAATAGCGCGGTCACCGCTTTGGTGGCCGTACAGATCGTTCACGCGCTTAAAATGGTCGAGATCTATCATCATGACGGTGAGTGAGTCACACTTTCTTTTGCTCAGCGGCAGCAGCTCGTTGAGTTGTCTGGCTAGCCCGCGGCGATTGAGCAGTCCGGTCAGCAGGTCGTGATTGGCGGCAAATTCCAGCGCCTTTACAAAGCGCCCTGCACTGAGTAGCAATAAAATCGGCGCACCGGCCAGGATCCCCAGCAAAGCCGCAACCCAGGTATAGCCAGCTACCCAGTTGAAGGCTTCTCCGATTTGTGGCAGGTTGCCCAGCGCACCTTGCAGGGTATACATAATCGAGAAAAAGACCTCCAGACACACGATCCCGATAGCGATCCTGGCGGCCAGAAATTCGTTTCTATCCTGACGTGCGTGCTTGTACAGCACCCAGGCATAATGGCAACGTACTGCTATCAGCCAAATGCCAATAAGTGTGATGCGTAGTTCTCGCTCAGGAAAGACGGTGGCTGTTAGCCAGGAGATCAGCAATACAGGTAGGATCAGCCAGGCTATTTTTTGTTTTGACGGGGTTCGTTCGACAAATTGCCAGGTGCCGATCAGCCAGGCTGAGTGCCCCAGTATAAGGAAGGTATTAAAGGTTAAAACGCGCCATTGAACATCCAGGCTTTGCATGCTCAACTGTGATAAATAGGCAAAGGAAAGTAGCAACATAGCCAGGGACCAAACTCGGGTGCCGGTGATGGTCTGGGTCATTTTCGAGATCACAAACAGCAAAGTCGCACCAGTAAGAGACGCAATCCACAACGACAGCATCAGTGTAAGATCATGAACCTGCATTAAATCGACCTATGTGTACTCCGGTTGCTGCCTGCACTCTGGTACGTGTGTTCAGGCGTATTATGAGACTTTCCTAAGCTTCAAGCATAGCACCAGCAGGCTCAGATGCGCACCATCTGTGTGAAATTTAGCCCTTTCATTAAAGAATCCAGCGCATCGGCAGTTTGGCGAATGTAAACAAAGGTAAATAGTGTTTCCTTTTTAACATATTGATATTAGTTTAATTATGTACACGGGCGGTGCTGGCAGCCTGTACTGTTATTAATCTCACTTGATAAATACTGGCAGAGCAATTAATGTTCCCATTAGTACTTCATTTGTTAATTTATTGATATGTTGAAAGTGTTCACTTACATATTAATGGGCGTCGTTGGGTTGGTGTCATGTGTTATGTTGCTGTTTTATGGCAATGAGCAGACTCTCCCAGACGGTCTGGGCACGTCGGGCAAGCAGGTAAGCGCGCCACTGAACGTGACCGAACTGCAACTGGCCATTACGCATGAGCCAGCAGTGATGACGGCTGCCCAGCATAACAGTGGCGTGAGATTGCCACAGCATGAATTACAAAGTACCTACTACACCATCAACAAAGAGTCACAGCACGCCAGAGCATTCTTCAAGTCGGGTACCACAGTTCCCTATGAATTGTATGACGAAGCGTATGTGGAGCTGGACGTAAAAAGCATCCGCACCCTGGAGATGGGTGATAGCTTTGAGTTTTTAATTCCGCAGACCCAGGAAAAGATCTGCTCTGAAATCATAGACATCACCGAAACAGGGCAGGAGAAACGACTCACAGGTCAGGTGGGCAAACAACCAGATGAGCGCTCCTACGTTTATCTGACCCTGACTGATGATGTGATTTATGGACAAATCCAGCTGCCAAGTGGCAATTATATCTTTGAATCTTATGGACAATATGCCTGGGTAGCCGCTAAGCGCAATATCCACTCGACCCCGTTAAAAAGCTTGTCTGCGCACAGCCAGGCGCCCACAAAACCCCAACCAGAGCGCACCGCAGAGCCAGCAAAACCCAAAGTCGTCTTTACCCGGTGATGGTAGGATTAAACTTTGTTGTTAAAATGTTTGCTTGTGTGAAAAGTTTGCGTTAATAAAAATGTAATCTAGAGTATATATTCTTGCCTCGAATTAAACGACGGGAGTATGTATGAAGTTATCAAGGTTGACTCATATCACAGCTAAAGCGGTTGCTATTGCAGCCGTTGCATGTACTTTTGGCGCACAAGCACTGCCAAAGTGTCCAGAGCCAAGCTGGATTGAGCAAAATTATGCTAAACCTAATGTGCCCAGTGCGGGCTATCGCAACGGTCTTAATCGTTTTATTACCTGGTTGCCGAGTTTTCATATGATCCACGATGAAGTGGTGGCTGAAGGTAACAGTGTTACTGTAACTGCAAAATTTGATTACGGCGCGATTGCACACAAAGATCTCGAGTTTGAAACGGTACGCTTTTACTTGCGTGCTCAGCAGGACAGTGACTGGCGCTATCTGGGTGAGGCCGTGACCAACAGCGATGGCAAAGCCAGTGTCACACTGCCAGCAATTAATGCCGGACAGTACCGCATTTATGCTGCGGTGCCTGCGGATGGAAGCGGTACCGAAGGATTTGTGACAGTCATTCAGCCAAATACGCAGGCGGTCTTGTTCGATATTGATGGTACTCTGACCGAATCCGATGCTGAACAAATTGGCGATTATACCGGTATTGACCGCGCCGATGAAAAAGAAGGCGCTTATAGCCTGGTGCGTCGATACCTGGACCTGGGTTATCAGCCTGTTTACCTGACTGCCCGTGTTTACTGGTACGCCAAAGGTACCCGGGATTGGTTAAACTGGATGGGTCTGCCGCGTGGTTTTTTACGTACTTCTTTAAGCAATGAAACCAGCTTATTCAGAACGGCTGAATATAAGATTGAGCAGATCCAGCAGTTACAATCGCAGGGCCTGAATATAGTGCGTGCGTATGGTAATGCAAAAACAGACGCCGAAGCCTTTATTCGCGCAGGGCTGGGCGCACAAAACAGCTTTACAATAGGTCCGGATGCCGGTCATTACGGTACCACTGCTATTACTAATAATAGTTACAATGCACATATTACCGATGAGGTTGATACCTTTCCTGCAGCGCAGTGTGAGTAATATTTAAACCAGGGCCATCATCTTAGCTGGCCCATATTCTGCTTAATCAGAGTAATTTCATTCCCATTTTGCCTATTTATCAATCGCTTAATGCGTATATCCTGTACATTTTAGAACAAATATTTATAATGCGCGCAGCTATATTCGGACCATAACAGGTCCGGTAGTCAGTATTTTTTGAGATAGAGTAAAAAGGAAAACGATGAAGCAGTTATCTCTTGTGGCTGGATTAGCCACGCTTTTGGCTGGTGCGCCTGCGGTGGCTCACACGATTAACTTTGATAAAGTGGAAGTGGGTTATAAGCGCTTTAGTGTAAACGATAGTGATATGGCCAATGATACGCTTACCGGTGTAAATCTGGCAGCAAGTAAGCGCTTTGAAAACTACTATGTTGAAGGGCGCTACTACAGTGTAAGCGATTCATTTGGCAATAGTTATCAATATGATGAAAGCCACTCTTTTAATGCTAACTATGAGCTGGATATTGACCAGTTTACACTTGGCGCGGGTTACATTCACGAATTGGATGAAACCTCTTTGTTTGATGTGAGTTTTCATATTGGTAAAGTGGATCTGAAAGCTAAGCTTGACGTCACGGAAACATATCAAACAAGAGTATTCCAAAGCAGCTCCTCTGCCTCCGATGATGAAAATATCTATCGTCTACGTGGTCAATATCAGACGCGAGTGCTGGAAAATATTGAATTAAAAGCAGGACTTGGCTACGAGAAAACCAGCGGTGAAGATGGCGATAGCAACCCGCTTTTCTTTGTGGGTGCGGGCTATCACTTTAACACCATGTTCTCGGTAAATGCAGAATATCGCAACGTTGACGACTACAACACGTTGGACGTCAACTTTAGATACAGCTTCTAATTGCATACTCGAGTATAACTAAAAGGCCAGCCATGTGACTGGCCTTTTTTGATCCTAAACAATGAGGGAGTTGTGCATTGTTTTGTTTGCACCCCTTTCCTTATTCCACTAATATTGGAGGAAATCCGGAAACTTTTTGGAGTATATATGGCAGACAGTAAAAAAACTGAAGTACGCTTTTCCGTCGATGCAGATTATCTGGCGCAGCTACAACAACGCTTAGGATTAAAAAAATCCAGCGATTTGACCAAAGTTGCACTCACTCTGCTGGACTGGGCTTCTGACGAAGTGGTGCATGACAGGGCCATTTTATCGGCAGACAAACAAGGCAAAGATGTACATCGGCTCGTCATGCCTGAACTCAATAACATCAACAAATCAAAGCCGAGCGCACAACACTAGGTATACAGGATGACAGGTAACGCACAGGACAGCGACCAAAACCACACACAATCACCATGGCAAAACCTGGACTTAAGCTCCGCCCAGGACTCGTCGCCTATGGAAGCCCCGGTCTCCGATCCGGAGCCACTGACAGGTAAAGAAAAAGCCGGTGTGAACCTCACCTGGGGGATCATTGCGGTATTAATTGGCTTCTTGCTCATCATTCTCAGTATTTTTGTGTGGGGCGAGATCCGCTTTTTTAACGCCATCACCACCAACCCAAACAACACACTCAGCGCCGAACAAATGCAGGCCAAACTTGAGCTACTTGCAAACCAGCGCGCCACCTTCCGCGCATTCTGGTTCGACACGCTCCAGCTGATCATACTCAATGTGCTCTTTCCAACCCTCACCGCACTACTGGGCTATGTGTTTGGCACCAGCAGGAATAATGGGGCTTAGCCAAAAAGGGAGTGTGAAGAGTTTACCTCGGTGTGTTTTGCCGTTGTTGAGGCCGAATGGATGCGCTTGCTTACCTTTCATTAGAGTACATTTTTAGCAGCGATACCACCTGGCTTAATCTTGTTCTCCTTATTAACGATTCTGGCAGCAGGTATTTTTTCCTGCGTGTTGTGTTGCTACATTAAGTCCATGCTCTTTAACAAAGTGATTTAACAGTGAATCAATACACGTCAATATCTCACCTGATTTTGTACCTAATATTTTTGGTAACTTTTACACTCTCACTTTTCTTTATTAAAAACAAATATATAATTTTAGAGTGTTCCCCGCAGACGCGGGGCTAAACCGGTTGATTTTCTCTCGAGCTTGTTTTATCCGCTGTGTTCCCCGCAGACGCGGGGCTAAACCGCCATCAGAAACAATATACCCGCCCGGAGCTGAGTGTTCCCCGCAGACGCGGGGCTAAACCGCAAAAAAGGAGGAAGATGAACTAAACCGTATGTGTGTTCCCCGCAGACGCGGGGCTAAACCGAGCGAGCATTCTGCCCCTCTCGATACGCTTTACGTGTTCCCCGCAGACGCGGGGCTAAACCGATTGCACAGTTCAACGCTCAGGCAAAACGCTGGTGTTCCCCGCAGACGCGGGGCTAAACCGGTTATTTTTTAGCTGCTCATCAGATAGCACACGTGTTCCCCGCAGACGCGGGGCTAAACCGTTAAATCGCCTTCCTGATAAACCTATCCCAACGTGTTCCCCGCAGACGCGGGGCTAAACCGTCAGTATAAGGGCCTGAGTGACCGTTATCGGTGTGTTCCCCGCAGACGCGGGGCTAAACCGCGCAGCTGGTATACGACAAATACAATAACACAGTGTTCCCCGCAGACGCGGGGCTAAACCGCATGCGCTTGATAGTGATTTCTCCAGTTGTACGTGTTCCCCGCAGACGCGGGGCTAAACCGGCTCCCCATTTTTTTCAAACGCCAATTTTTTAGGTGTTCCCCGCAGACGCGGGGCTAAACCGGCATGACTAGCTCCTTGAGTTATTTACATTCCGTGTTCCCCGCAGACGCGGGGCTAAACCGGCATGACTAGCTCCTTGAGTTATTTACATTCCGTGTTCCCCGCAGACGCGGGGCTAAACCGCGATGCCCCTAACAGAAATTGTTGATACTCGGGTGTTCCCCGCAGACGCGGGGCTAAACCGCGCGCATTACCTGTGTCGCAACATTGAATGTCGTGTTCCCCGCAGACGCGGGGCTAAACCGGTATGCAATCAGTCCGAGCACAATTGCAAGCAGTGTTCCCCGCAGACGCGGGGCTAAACCGGTATGCAATCAGTCCGAGCACAATTGCAAGCAGTGTTCCCCGCAGACGCGGGGCTAAACCGTAACCAGCCTGAAAAAAGATCCCAATCACTGGGTGTTCCCCGCAGACGCGGGGCTAAACCGGCCGTAATAGCAACGCAAAGATCCCTAAAGGAGTGTTCCCCGCAGACGCGGGGCTAAACCGTTTCCCCGCACCTTGCAAAACGATAAATTTATGTGTTCCCCGCAGACGCGGGGCTAAACCGGAGTTAGATGGTGCATCAACACATAGTGATAGCGTGTTCCCCGCAGACGCGGGGCTAAACCGGGCCGCACGGTGCTTATCTATGGCTAGCATCGGTGTTCCCCGCAGACGCGGGGCTAAACCGGTGAAACAATTGGCCTTGAAGTTGGCTATCAAGTGTTCCCCGCAGACGCGGGGCTAAACCGGAGGTGCCATTTACAGACCATTGGCATTACCCGTGTTCCCCGCAGACGCGGGGCTAAACCGAAATAGACGACTCAGTTAAGGAAAAGTATGAAGTGTTCCCCGCAGACGCGGGGCTAAACCGTCAATCACCACTCATTCGGTCAACCGGTTTTGCGTGTTCCCCGCAGACGCGGGGCTAAACCGCCTATCGATTTTCCATTCGACTCATTTGTACCGTGTTCCCCGCAGACGCGGGGCTAAACCGGCCCGTGACCAGGAGAAAAATGAATTCAATGAGTGTTCCCCGCAGACGCGGGGCTAAACCGCGTCCTACAACCGAGCCATAAAGCGAACCCTGGTGTTCCCCGCAGACGCGGGGCTAAACCAGATATATATCCTGTGTGGTCAGGATGATTAGGCGTGTTCCCCGCAGGCGCGGAGCTAAACCGTGAGCCAGATTTGCCACGAGTTGGTGAATAGCGTGTTCCCCGCAGGCGCGGGGCTAAACCGTTTCAACGTCTGAATTGCAATACTTGTGGGGTGTGTTCCCCGCAGGCGCGGGGCTAAACCAGGAGCAATATCCGAAACTGTAAAAATTGCTTCCGTGTTCCCCGCAGGCGCGGGGCTAAACCGTGAGAGCCCTGTATAATTGATTAGTGCATCCAGTGTTCCCCGCAGGCGCGGGGCTAAACCGTGGCCGTACATTGCCTTCTGGCCGCTCTTCGCGTGTTCCCCGCAGGCGCGGGGCTAAACCGAGTATTTTCATAGATACCCTATATTCATATTTGTGTTCCCCACAGACGCGGGGCTAAACCGAAAAAAGACTGGACAGGGAGCTTAGGCGAGAAGTGTTCCTCGCAGACGCGGGGCTAAACCGATGCGGCCAGCGATGTGGTCCATACGTTTTATGTGTTCCCCGCAGGCGCGGGGCTAAACCGGGCAATATCATTGTCCTGGCGGGATGGTGGTTGTGTTCCCCGCAGACGCGGGGCTAAACCGACAGCTTGCCTGGCTTAGTTTTTTTGTTCTGGGTGTTCCCCGCAGGCGCGGGGCTAAACTGTCTCTCTTTAGCTTCATTCCAAAAGTACGCCTGTGTTCCCCGCTGAAGCAGGGCTAAACTTAGCTCGAGGCAGGTTATGGGTTGTACGACTTCGATATCACAGGGTAATTGAGTTATCTGATTGGAGTTAATCAGTACCTTGTGATGGTCTGGTAGCAGATCTTGGCTCTTCGTTGTTTTCAAAATGCTCTTTATACTCAAAGTCGTGCAAGTTAGCGTGGACAACCTCTCTGACGGGGATGTTGATGAGGAATTTTTCTAAGTCTAATACTACTTCATCTGATTTGTTTGCTTCTGGTTTGTCTTTGTTGCTGGCTTCAATATCTGACCAGGCAGAGGCGTAATTGGTGACCAATTCCAGGCGTAGTTCGTCTTTACACCTGTAACCGCTCTTGAGCGGAAGTACCATAAAATCGTTCATGTGATAGCCCAGGTTAATCACATAGCCAATATAAACCTTGCGATTTGAAAGCGTAAAAGCAATGGGGAGCCCTTTGAGCATGCTGTTGTGAAGTATACCGGTAAACTCTGGCGTATCATCCGTGCCAGACAAGCTAAAGTATACCGCATTTTTTAGATCTTCCGGGGTAACATTTTTCTGTTTGGCGGTGATGCTTAGTATCATATTTGGGCCAAATACTGACAATATCAGCGCAATTGCGGAAATCAGAATACAGTGAATGCTGTATGAGGGAAAAATTAAACCCGGAAAAATCAACTCAACCGTGTGCTTCAAAGTTGGCGCTATTATTCCCTGAGGGAAGCCTGACAACTCTAAAACCCATGCACTGATACCAAATAAAAGTGTGGCGACCATATACAGTGCGAACCCCCACGAGGCTGACAAAATAAATGTATGATAACCGCTTGTTTTCTGGAATGTTGGTTTGGTCACGTAGTGCCTTTGGCAAAAAATATAGCCAACAATGGTGAAAACCAGCACTAAGATCACGGTGGGCTTTATCATGTAATTCCTTCTTTTTTAAGAAATCAAAAAGGGAGCCTCATGCTCCCTTTTTTTCTGCTCGAATATGAGCAATTTGATTTTTCACTTCGTCGCTGTTTCTGAGCGATTCCATGGGAACCTTAAAGGTCCCGTCTCCCTTTGCGACAACTTTAATTTGCGCCTTTTGACTTTCTTCAAGCCCGGGAGCAAAAAAGTTAGTAACTGATTCAATGATGCCTGACATACTCCCCTCCATTATCCAATTAGCGGATGCGCATTTTAACTATGTGCATTTTATAGTCAAGGGCATGCGTGACCTTATGTCAAATGTCTATTTGCAAGTGAAGTGCTTACTAATATGTAAACCTTACAGCCCACTTAGATGTTCGTCTATGGGTAATGTCTTACAAATTAAAAAAGCCTGTCACTATGCTGTTTGACCATAATTTTACTTTAGAACGTTGTTGAGCGAGTTCAATTATGCATAGTCAGCCGCACAAAAGCGCTATTGCTAAACCAAAAGCTGACAGTTTGTCGCAGGTCAATGACTTGTCTTTCTGTTGCTGATACATTTAATTCACGATAATTTTACTAAAGTGTTTTATGCAGGCTAAGGAAGAGCAATATTTTAGGTACATTGAAGCGGTGTTGTTTTGGCAAGGAGAAATTCAAACTGGCACATTTCAGGATAAATTCAAGCTTTCACGACCCAGTGCGCGGCGTTATGTGACCGACTTTATCGAAAGTTACCAGATTGCCGCGAGCTATAATGAGTCTGAAAAAGCCTATGTACTGACAAGCCCATTTACACCCAACTATATCTCTCAGGATTTTGCCGAGTACGCCAGTCTGACCGGGGAACAGTACGTTCATAACCTGAGCACCTCCACCATTACTGCGTTGGCATTACCACACAGAAAGCTCAATCCAACCATTTTGCGGCCCATATTGAATGCCTGTCGGCGACAAAGCGTGCTGGATATTCGCTATCAGTCAATAAAAGAAGGCGGTGAAACCGAGCGTGTTATTCGCCCTCACACCTTGATCAACTCTGGGCTGCGCTATCATCTGAGAGCTTACTGTGAAAAAGCCAAAGGCTTCAGAGACTTTTCATTATCGCGTATCGTGTCTGCCTCGCCGGAATTTATCAGCAAAGCACAAAAATATAAAAAAGACGACGAAGCCTGGCAGCAGGAAGTCACTTTAACCATTATCCCCGACCCAAGACTCAGTGAATACGCCCAGCAGGTCATTGCTCACGACTTTGATATGCACAACCACCAAAAGCAAATTAAAACTAACGCTGCGCTGATCAATTATCTGATCAGCATCCTGAGGCTAGACGTTCAGCATCCACATCCGGAAGCACAACAAATAGTCATGGATCCGGCTTGCCATCAGGAGCTGAGGGCCAGAAGGTTGCTATGGAACAGCTGAACAAGCGTACCAGACCGGGTAATTTTTTTACTGGTTGCAATCGCAGGATTGTTGGCACTTTATTCGCGTCGTAAGCTGAGTGTATTGAAAGCAAGGAAGTAACAGTGTGAGTGATTTTAACAGCGACATTTTTCAGTTCTGGGGCAAGGCCGACGAACAAAGTACTTTACCCGCAGTATGTCATATGCTGGATGTCGCCTTTGTGGCCCGGGCGATTATTCTCAATTTGGCAGCTCAGGAGCGGGCTATTTTACTCAAGCCGTTTTTAGCTATTGAAGGTGTTGATGAAGATATCGCAATTGCAATGGTAGTACTGCTTATTGCCCTGCATGATATTGGCAAGATCACACCGGGTTTTCAGTATAAGTTGCAGGATCGGGTAAAGGATTTATTCGACATTAACACATTCAAGGTGTGTGGAGACGCGGAGACCAAACATGGCAATTCAGGATTTGTTATTTTGCATGACTACTTGTGTGGACAGTATGGTGTAGATAAAAGTGTTGCGAGAGTAATATTTTCTGCGGTTGCCAGTCATCATGGTGTATTTGTAGCGAATAAAAAACAATGTGGCTTGTGCGGCGATGAGCAATGGAATGAGGTGCAGATCAATGCAATAGAATGGTTAGCCGGTTACTTTTCTATTGACCTTTATCTATTTAACCAGCTTGCAGTTCAAACGTTAACGCCTGCTTGGTACTCTTATATGGCTGGGCTTTGTTCGGTTGCTGATTGGATTGGTTCAGATGAATCAAAGTTTAGGTATTGTACAGCCAGTGAATACAATGCTGTGCAAAGAATGGATACTGCCAATGCGCTTGTTGGCTTTTTAAATATTAAGCATGTTACAGCTTCAAATAACAAGGCAAATTTCGTAGATGTTTTTGGTTTTAAGCCTAATGCTTTGCAATTAAAGGTATTAGAGCTTATCAAGCTGAATGAGCTGCCCTGGCTCTCGATTATTGAAAGCGGTATGGGGAGTGGTAAAACAGAAGCGGCGCAGGTTTTAGCCGATCATTTTATACGCCACCTGGGCCACTCGGGTTTGTATGTGGCTATGCCATCACAAGCGACAGCAAATCAGTTATTCAAACGGACTTTAAGGTTACTCAAAAAAGATGTGCTTGGGTATCAGAATATAGAAACCCACTTAAAACACAGCAACGCAGATTTTGATCCGCAATATGAAGCATTAAAATTAAAAAGTATCGACTATCAGCATCAGCAAAACACCACTCCCTCAGTGGTAGCAAATCAATGGTTCACACCAAAAAAACATGGCTTACTAGCAGATGCATGTGTGGGGACTATTGACCAGTTGCTAATGGCTGCAATGCGCTATAAGCATAACTTTGTCAGATTATTTGGGCTCTCAAATAAAGTTCTGATACTGGACGAGGTGCATTCCTTACAGAGTTTTCAGCTAGACTTGCTGAAAAATACGCTGCATTGGATGGCCAAGCTTAATGTCAGAGTCATCATTCTTTCTGCAACTTTGCCCCGCACTATGTTGGTTGACCTGGTTCAGGCGTATGGGCAAGCATCAGAAACAGAGATTGAAGTAGAAGATAAACCCTATCCAAGGATCACCACATATAGCTCAGGGGCTCTGGCAAGGTCTCACACGATTATAGAAACTGAGAGTGATAGTAAAAAAGAAGACCTAACCAGCCCTCCCGGAACTTACAAGATAAAGCTGCACTCAACGTCTCCAAAGTTGTGTATCAGCAATATGGCAAATGATGTTCTAGCGACAGCCAATAACGCAGGTTGTGGTGTGTTTGTTTGTATTTTGAATACTGTTGATAAAGTTCAGGAAATGTCCAAGCTCATTGCAAAATACTGCAGCGAAAGTGATGGTCGAGTTGAGTATCTAACTTTCCATGCAAAGTATCCATTAGCCACACGTTTGTCCATTGAGGAGATGATTGAATATCAGGTTGGCAAACATCCTGCGGACCATCGTAGCATCAACCCTAACCGACCAGTGAAGGATAAATGTTTGATCCTAATAGGGAGTCAGGTCCTGGAACAAAGTCTGGATTACGATGCATGCGAGATGTTTACCCAAATTGCACCAATTGATCTGCTCTTGCAAAGAGTTGGCCGTGTTTGGCGTCATCAAATTAATAACACTGCTCGCTCTAAGTTTATCAAAACACCCACGTTAAATATCTACCTGCCATCAATGGATAAAATTCCCGAGGACTATGGAGAATGGTTTGGCCACGGTGAAGTATTTATCTACCCCTCACATCTACTGGCTGTAACAACTCGCTTGCTTTGGGAGAAGAATGAGGAAGTTGGTGGGGGCGGCTTTGACATTCATATTAATAACGATATGGATACATGGATCAATAAAGTGTATGCCGATGTTGACCAACAAATAACCTGGCTCGAGCAGGAATACGACAAAGCATTTGAATTCAGGCTGGACAAGCGGACGCAATATACTTTGGCTAAAGAGATGATGTTTGATGCGGATAAGTCGAGCGTCAGAGCTCTATTAAAGTACACGAATAGTGAAATTGAAAACGATGACATTGTCCTCAGTACGCGTTTAACCAGTGTCAGCGTTCAACTGATTTTTCTTGTTGATAACGGGGGAGGTGTGCTTGTTCCGGTCACAGAGTTTCCGTCCTATACACAAAATGTGCAAGCACTTAAACAGAGGGTAAAGGAATATGCAGAATCAGAAGCGATTGATTGGCGAGCTGAAGAAAGACTTAAAAAAGCAGATATTGCCCGTTTAAAGCAAGCACAAATCTCACTGAGCCACGCCAGGTGGGTGACGCACTTTAAGGAGCAAGAAGAGTGCTGGCCGTTTAGTTTTGTTGCTAATGAAACCTGGCGACGTTCGCCAACACTGTTTAACTGTATTCCAGTTGTGTTGGGTCAAGACTTATCTTACTCCAATAGCGAGTTGGGAGTGCTCAGGTTAGATCCTAAATTTGGGCTTATGGTGGATAGAAAAAAAGTTTAAAAGTGGAGTTTCCGGTGTTGTTAAAAGAGGCAGTAACACTTTGGAGCTTTGTCCAAAATTAATGAAATTGGTAAGCAATAATTGGTTTACTTACAGAGTGTGAGGGAATATGAAATACGATTTACTAACTGAAAGTTGGATACCAGCCCTAGATTTACAGGGGGTAACCAACGAATACTCAATACTATCTTTGCTTGAGGCAGCCCCAAAGTTAAAGCGGATAGTGCACGAAAAGCCGCTTGTAGTGGCATCGGTACAACGCTTATTACTGGCAATCTTGTATCGCAGTTATGGCTACCTGGAACCAGACGAGTGGGATGAGGTTTTTGCAGCTGGAGAGTTCGATGAGCAAGTCTCCAGCTATCTTGGTTCGGCTGAGTGCGTAGAAAAGTTTGACCTTTTTTCAGAAACGGCTCCCTTCTTTCAAACAGCAAACTTCACTAAAGAAAAGGGCGTAACAACATCGGTTAAAAAGCTCTCTCCTGATCTGGCGAGCGGTAACAATAAAACCCTATTCAATCATATTGCTGATAATCATGAGTTCTCACTACCGGCAAATGAAGCCGCACTTCAGTTACTTGTTTGTCAGTATTTTAGCTTGGGCGGTGGGGTGAGTGGCAGTTCGGTACAATTTGGTAAGCACCCAAACCTGACCAATGCCCCATTAGTTGGCGGTGCAGTTGTGATGGTGGAGGGCGAAAACCTGTTCCAAACTTTAATGCTTAATTTGCATATGCCTAAAAATGAAGAGTGGCTCGAGCGCAAAACGGACCTGCCTGTATGGGAGCAAAATGAGCCAGAGCAGCCTCAGGCTCGTGAAATGCGAGGGTTGAGTGATTATCTCACTTGGCGTGCTCGTCATGTGCGTTTACTGCCCCAGAAAGATGGCAGCGTTGCTCGTATGTTTTTTGCTCAGGGTTTGCCTAATCCAAAAGAAATGGAGCAGGAGCCTTATTTCGCGTATTACTTCAACAAAGAAGATAAAAAATTACCTGTCAGATTAAGCTTCGAACGAGCATTTTGGCTAAATACTGCGAGTTTGTTGCAATATGCGAAGTCATCTAAAGTGGGTATAGAGCCTGAAGATTTAAGGCCAGCGGGTATTCAGTTGTTAGCCGCTGAGGATAACGAGCTTATCGATAAACTAAAACTTAATTGCCAGTTAATGGGCTTAGAGAACAAGAAAGCTAACCCTTTAGCTTGGTTTGAAGAGCGTTTGCCATTACCACTTAATTTGGTCGAAAAAGACCCTACACAACCAAGCCGAGATGGCCTGGTTTTACTAAAAGGTATACAGAGGGCTGAAATAATTCACCGACAGCTATTGAGTGCTGTAAGAACCTTTGCTTCTCACCTACTACCAGATGGTGCCAGGGCACAAGATATTTCAACAAAGGTTGAGTCGATCAACCCTGCACGTTTCTACTGGCCCAAGCTCAATGAGTCGTTTGAACAATTTATTTGGGCATTAAGTAATAACAGTGAAGAGGCCAAATCTAGTTGGCGTAAAGTGTGCCAGGAAATTGCATTTGCTGCATTCGAAGGTGCAACACATAGCTGGTGCTATGGAGGAGTTAGAGCGCAAAAGGGCTTGAGTATCGCTAAACAACAACTAGAAGAATCGCTATACGGAAGAACGTGGCAGCGTCATGTTTACTGGAGTCAGGATACTCAGGACATCATCAGGCAGTTATATCAGTGGGGCAATCCGGATTACCCAAAGAGAGATATTCTGGCTGCGCTTAGGAAGTCTCTGGATCTGCAAAAAGGCTCTCAACTGACGGCGATATCTTACTTAGGGCCATTACTTTCCAGTGAGGATGAACGCTCCAAAGTGCAGGCTTTTGTTGCTGGTTTATTTGCAAGTCATGCCAGAGTGTATCAAGAAGCACAACATAGCAGTTTTGGTCACATTTGGTATCAGGCGGATAAAGATCAACGCCCCGGCATGAGTTTTCGCTTTGAGTGCCTGCTGGAGGCCAAAGGCGAGCAGTTAAAACATACGCTGCGCCAGATGGTACAAATTCTAAAAAGCAAAGACATTGCCATTGATTACCGAACCCTGATGGAAGATCTCTATCACTGGGATAGCGACGACAAACGCATTCAACTTAAATGGGCCAGAGATTACTGGGCCAAACCAATTCAATCCGATGAGTCTACAAACTCAGCAGACGCGACAAATTAAAAAGGAGTTACCTTATGTCTTTTATCGAATTTCATGTATTACAGAACTTTGCCCCCAGCAACTTAAATCGTGACGATACTAACACCCCTAAATCTTGTGTATTTGGTGGTTCACAACGGGCGCGTATCTCAAGCCAGTGTCAGAAGCGTGCGATCCGTACACATGGGGCATTTAACGATGCAGTGGTAGAGCATCAGGGCGATCGTGCGGTACGCACTCGTAAGCTAGCCATCGACATCCGTGATCACCTGATTGCTAATGGTAATGACGAAAAGCAAAGCGAAACCGTCGCACAAAAGCTGTTAGAACAGGTAAAGCTGAGCCTGAGCAAAGACAAAAAGCATCCGTTTAAAACAGAATATCTGCTGTTTCTTGGATTAAATGAAGTGAGTGCTTTGAAAGCGATTGCTGAGGCGCACTTTAGTGAGTTTCAGGCAGACAAGCTGGACAAAGCCATCACCAAAGCGGTGGGCGATGTGTTTGTAAAAGAGGGTAAGTCTTTCGCCGCAGATATTGCACTATTCGGCCGTATGGTCGCGGACAACAACAATATTAATGTTGATGCGGCGTGCCAGGTGGCCCATGCAATTTCAACCAATATCGTTACACCAGCCATGGATTTTTTCACTGCTGTGGACGATGAGTTACAGGCAGGTGAGCAAGGCTCTGGCATGATGGGTGGCGTTTACTTTAACAGTGCCTGTTATTACCGCTATGCCCAGATCAATATAGATAAACTGGCGACCAATCTTGGGCAGGATAAGGAACAGGTGACAGGCGCGGTAAAAGGGTTTTTCCGGGCGTTAGTTCAGGCGGTGCCTTCGGGTAAACAAAACAGTTTTGCGGCGCAGAATCCGCCAAGCTATATCAAAGTGAATGTGCGCAAAGATGGCGCGCCCTGGTCTCTGAGCAACGCATTTACTCAGGCAGTAATGATAGACAAGCCTGATGAAGCGGAGCTTGAGCATCAGTCAGCACAAAAACTGGAAATGTTCGCCAAGAAGCTGGCGGCTATGTATGGCGAGTCGGGCTTTATTTTTGAGGGTCGCAGCACTTACATCGACAATCTGGAAGAGTATCAGGGCAAAGACAGTGGCACCATTGCCCAACTGGAAGCTCAAATGCTGGATGCACTGCAGGGTGCTCTGGAGTGTCAATGAGCACTTTGTTGATCCGACTAGCCGGTCCGATGCAGTCATGGGGGCTAAAAAGTGCTTTTGAACTGCGCAACACTCAGCTTGATCCGACAAAAAGTGGTGTGATCGGTTTGCTGTGTGCATCGCTAGGACGTGAGCGAAATGAGCCTCTGAATGATCTTACTGCATTGCGAATGGGCGTGCGTATAGATAAACCTGGCGATCTTGCATTTGATTACCAAACGGCGCTGAATGTGGCAAAGGCTGACGGTGGCAAGCCGGACACGCAGTTGTCGCATCGAGCTTATCTGGCAGATGCCGCCTTTTGGGTAGGCTTTGAAGGCGACGTGGTTTTGCTTAAAAAACTGCATCATGCCTTGTTAAACCCGGTTTGGCCGCAGTTTTTAGGGCGTAAGTCATACTTGCCGGGCATTCCTTTAGTTGATCCTCACAGTGCGTGTTTAGAATTACCTTTAGAGCTAGCGTTGCAACAAGCACCAAGAATGCAAGCTGAGCATGAAAAGGTAGCCGGCACACCGGTGAAATACATCATAGACAGCGAAGCACAAGAAGGCACGGAGCAACGGCATGACGTGCCACTGAGCTTTGAGATAAACCACAGAGCCTTTACATTCAGAAGTGTTAAAAGCAGTTGGGGGTTGGTGGATACGGAGGAAGTGCTATATGTCTGACACTCTTTGGTATGAAAGCCGATTGTATTTTGATCCTGATCAGGCGGGAGAAGACCTTGGGTTTTTACATCCTGATGATCTTTATAAGCAGCATCAGTGGGTGTGGCGTTGTTTTGTTGAAAGCGAGCTGACTCAGGCTGATTTTATGTTTCGCGTGGATATGGCGTTGCCAGTGCCAACAGTATTTATTCGCTCAAAACGTCAGTTAAAAGATGCGATTAAAAGCTGGAAAATAGTCACTCAAACACAGCCGGATCAGCTCAAAGAGGAAGGGCTGGTTCAGTTCTCTTTGCGAGCTAACCCCACGGTAGATATTACGCCAAAAGGAGAGAAAACTCGCCGTCACGATGTTTTGATGCATGCCAAGAAACAGGCTCAAAAAGCAAATAGCGATGTAAATGAAGCTGTAGATATTGCTGCAAAAGCCTGGCTTGACAAAAAACTACAAAAGGGTGGTCTGGAGTTGCTGACTCAGTGTATTGAGTTCAGCAATTACAAGCAGCACAAAGTGGCTAAAAAAGACGGGGCGAGGCCAATTCAGCTCAGCACCCTGGATTATTTTGGCGTGGCAAAAATCACCGATGTGCAAAAACTGGAGCAGGCATTGTTTAGCGGCATCGGCCGCTCCAAAGCCTTTGGTTGCGGGCTGATGTTGATCAAACCACTGTAATCTGTAAGGCGGGGCGACTCGCCTTTTTTATTTATTTCTTACTTAAATTGGGAGTGCAGGGAATGGCATTTCTTCCTTTAAAGCCTATTCCAATCAAAGATCGTAACTCAATGATTTTTATTGGCATGGGGCGTATTGATGTGCGTGATGGCGCGTTTGCTGTGATTGATGAAGTGAACGGCGAACGGATGCTGATCCCGGTGGGCTCTGTGGTGTGTATTATGCTGGAGCCGGGTACGCGGGTGAGCCATGCTGCGGTGAAGCTGGCAGCGACCACCGGTACTTTGCTTATCTGGGTAGGCGAAGCGGGTGTCAGGCTTTACTCTGCGGGGCAGCCTGGCGGTGCGCGTTCCGATAAGTTGCTGTATCAGGCTAAGCTGGCGCTGGATGAAAACCTGCGGCTTAAGGTCGTACGTAAAATGTTTGAACTTCGCTTTGGCGAACCAGCACCCGAGCGACGTTCGGTTGATCAGCTGCGAGGCATCGAAGGCTCGCGTGTACGCAAAATCTATGAGCTGCTCGCCAAGCAGTATCAAGTTAGCTGGCAAGGCCGACGCTACGATCCCAAAGACTGGGCGAAGGGTGATGTGATTAATCAGTGTATTAGCGCCGCTACGTCCTGCTTGTATGGTGTTACCGAAGCCGCTGTGTTGGCTGCTGGCTATGCGCCGACCATTGGCTTTTTGCACACGGGTAAACCATTATCCTTTGTATATGATATTGCAGACATTATTAAATTCGATACCGTTGTACCTGTGGCGTTTAAAGTTGCCAAACGACGGCCACAATCACCGGATCGAGAGGTGCGGCTTGCCTGCCGCGAAGCGTTCCGCAAAGACAAGGTATTGCCCCGGCTTATCCCATTGATTGAAGACGTACTCGCCGCCGGTGAGATAGCGCCACCTGAACCTTATCCTGATGCACAACCGCTCGCACTCCCGGAACCTGAATCAGTAGGCGATGATGGTCATCGCAGCGGAGGGGCGCTATGAGTATGTGTGTGGTTGTCACTGAAGCTGTGCCGCCCAGGCTAAGAGGTCGCCTTGCAGTGTGGCTGCTGGAGATCCGCGCTGGTGTGTATGTTGGCGATGTGAGTAAGCGTGTTCGCGAAATGATCTGGTTTCAGGTGAGTGAATTGGCTGAAGACGGCAATGTGGTTATGGCCTGGGCAACCAACACTGAGTCGGGCTTTGATTTTATCACGTATGGTGAGAATGCCCGAATGCCGGTGGATTTTCAGGGGCTGAGACTGGTGAAGTACACACCCAGAGCAGATGACAATCAGGGAGCTGAATAGCGATCTATCCCTGTTTCCTAACTCTATTTAGCGCTCTTTAACAACTTGGTGATTCAGATTTTTATCTCATAAAGAGAGGTTCGTTTGTACCCAAATTTTTCGGTAACTTTTGATGGGTGATTTTTCTTTATGAAAAACAAGTATATAATTTTAGAGTCTTCCCCGTACGCACGGGGCTAAACCGGCTTCTGAGTTGGAATCGCTGGGAGAGACGCACGTCTTCCCCGTACGCACGGGGCTAAACCGTGCATCAATCCGTGTGGATCAGACTCCGGGTCCGTCTTCCCCGTACGCACGGGGCTAAACCGTATTAAGGGCCATTCGTAATCAAGCATTAACCGTCTTCCCCGTACGCACGGGGCTAAACCGTAGTCTGTATCTGTTAGAGATAGGGCTTTGCAGTCTTCCCCGTACGCACGGGGCTAAACCGGGCGTTTGGCCGCGACTCGGGAGCTAAGCCGGGTCTTCCCCGTACGCACGGGGCTAAACCGGAACCCCTTAGCATGTTCAAGTCCCTGTTGTTGTCTTCCCCGTACGCACGGGGCTAAACCGACAGATTGCCCCCAGTAAACTTGGCCATTTTCGTCTTCCCCGTACGCACGGGGCTAAACCGCGCCTTGGTTATTACAGGCATAGAGCGCCAGTGTCTTCCCCGTACGCACGGGGCTAAACCGTCCATATCGTTCGCAAACATGGAAGAGCACGAGTCTTCCCCGTACGCACGGGGCTAAACCGAGTTACTTACCTGAGCTAGGTGCCAAAAATGTGTCTTCCCCGTACGCACGGGGCTAAACCGCCTGAATTTGGGATCAAAGTTGGAGAAGAGAAGTCTTCCCCGTACGCACGGGGCTAAACCGAAGTCATGAGTTATGAGCGCCTTCAAAAGCAAGTCTTCCCCGTACGCACGGGGCTAAACCGGTTCACCCTCTTGTCAATGTACATAACATCGCGTCTTCCCCGTACGCACGGGGCTAAACCGTATATTTAACCCACAGAGTAAGTTTTTTGAGAGTCTTCCCCGTACGCACGGGGCTAAACCGGTATGAACCAGACGGAAACACTTCAATGGCTCGTCTTCCCCGTACGCACGGGGCTAAACCGATTTAACTTGAAAGGCTACATTGTAGCCCTTAGTCTTCCCCGTACGCACGGGGCTAAACCGGAATAAATACAGTGAAACAAAAGAATATCATCGTCTTCCCCGTACGCACGGGGCTAAACCGCATGCACCATGATACATCGATATTGCGAAACCGTCTTCCCCGTACGCACGGGGCTAAACCGTGGTATTCTGATTGCTCCAATTCCTAAGGAGTGTCTTCCCCGTACGCACGGGGCTAAACCGCGTGGCGGGCATCGCTGGCAGATTACAGAGCCGTCTTCCCCGTACGCACGGGGCTAAACCGCGTGCTTTGGCCAATGAAAAGGGCGGAGTACCGTCTTCCCCGTACGCACGGGGCTAAACCGTATCTTGAATCATAGTGAACATGCATTCTATCGTCTTCCCCGTACGCACGGGGCTAAACCGGCTCCTATGTAGCCTTTTTTAATGCGTAAATTGTCTTCCCCGTACGCACGGGGCTAAACCGGCAACTGAGATTGCAGAAAGCACACTAAGGTCGTCTTCCCCGTACGCACGGGGCTAAACCGGGCTAATAGGGGTATATTCAGGTGCACATATAGTCTTCCCCGTACGCACGGGGCTAAACCGAGGTTGTTCATCGAATGCTGGCGCATTTGGAGGTCTTCCCCGTACGCACGGGGCTAAACCGCCATAGATAAATCAACGCTTTTGTTCTCAGGTGTCTTCCCCGTACGCACGGGGCTAAACCGGGTATCTAGCAGCCCAAAAAGACAATGAGGAAGTCTTCCCCGTACGCACGGGGCTAAACCGTTGACGATTGTTGGTGATCTAGAACTGGCTCGCGTCTTCCCCGTACGCACGGGGCTAAACCAGTGAGATTGCAGAGGTTAAAAAGGATCTGATTGCGTTTTCCCCGTACGCACGGGGCTAAACCGCGGGGCAGATTGAAACCCACCACCTGAAAGTAGTCTTCCCCGTACGCACGGGGCTAAACCGGTGGTTCATAATGATTAAAACTGTAAATGTTGGTCTTCCCCGTACGCACGGGGCTAAACCGCAGTGGCTGGCGCGGGAGGTACCCAATGGCTAGTCTTCCCCGTACGCACGGGGCTAAACCGGGAGAGTTGATCACTCCAGACCCGCACCAACAGTCTTCCCCGTACGCACGGGGCTAAACCGCGGAAATCCTTCTGTTATTGAGGCCATCTTTAGTCTTCCCCGTACGCACGGGGCTAAACCGCCGACTGGGTAAACCAGATAGCAGGGCAGACTGTCTTCCCCGTACGCACGGGGCTAAACCGCGAATGGTAGAAACGGACTTGATCCTTTGGCTGTCTTCCCCGTACGCACGGGGCTAAACCGGCGAGTCTGATTTGTTTCAATTCTTCTAAATTGTGTTCCCCGTACGCACGGGGCTAAACCGTGAGCTTGGGTTTGACTGTATTTTTATACTTAGTGTTCCCCGTACGCACGGGGCTAAACCGGTCTCCACTTACAACTTCTAAAAACTGTTCTGCGTGTTCCCCGTACGCACGGGGCTAAACCGCAATCAGCTATCCGAGATAGTTCTGGTGGAGGGTGTTCCCCTTACGCACGGGGCTAAACCGCAATGGTTGATGCTGTGGCCACGGGTGGATTAGTGTTCCCCGTACGCACGGGGCTAAACCGGAGCAGGTTTTGTCACAGCGTCGTCTGGAAGAGTGTTCCCCGTACGCACGGGGCTAAACCGTGGAAACGGTTTCCGTTTTTTCTCCATCAAAAGTGTTCCCCGTACGCACGGGGCTAAACCGCAGGCCGTTATAAGACTCGGGTCTGTCGCCTCGTGTTCCCCGTACGCACGGGGCTAAACCGGAAGACGAAAATGACAGTGTTAAATAAACAGCGTGTTCCCCGTACGCACGGGGCTAAACCGTGGTTGTGGAAGGTCAGCGTCGTCCTGTTCTGGTGTTCCCCGTACGCACGGGGCTAAACCGATGATTATGATGATGCGCAGATAGAGCAGCTTGTGTTCCCCGTACGCACGGGGCTAAACCGATGATTATGATGATGCGCAGATAGAGCAGCTTGTGTTCCCCGTACGCACGGGGCTAAACCGCTTTCAGCCAGTGATGTCAAGCTCGGCTTTAGGTGTTCCCCGTACGCACGGGGCTAAACCGTCATTTCACTCGATACACTTGCGGAAAATGGCGTGTTCCCCGTACGCACGGGGCTAAACCAATGGTCGCCAGCTCAGGGCATCTGAAATACTCGTGTTCCCCGTACGCACGGGGCTAAACCGTTATTGGGGTCAACTAAGGGCTATTCTGAAACGTGTTCCCCGTACGCACGGGGCTAAACCGGTAGCTGTAAACACTGGAAACTTAGCATGCGCGTGTTCCCCGTACGCACGGGGCTAAACCGTATCATTTCATCACTTTCAGGGCGCTTGGAAGCGTGTTCCCCGTACGCACGGGGCTAAACCGTCTGATTCAATTTGTGCCCACTGCTCTTTTGTGTGTTCCCCGTACGCACGGGGCTAAACCGGCATTGCCGGTTATAGTAAAGATGCACTCAGAGTGTTCCCCATACGCACGGGGCTAAACCGACCAGCCACATGAGCGCATTAATGGTGAATATGTATTCCCCGTACGCACGGGGCTAAACCGTCGCCATGGTCTGCGTCGTTTTCCGATGGCACGTGTTCCCCGTACGCACGGGGCTAAACCGTAATGCGTCGTTTGTAGCGTCTGACCCGCAATGTGTTCCCCGTACGCACGGGGCTAAACCGCGGGCTTTGTTGGCATTGGAGTAGTCAAAATGGTCTTCCCCGTATGCACGGGGCCAGCCGGGTTTTGCTCTCCTCTAGCTTATTATTAGAGCTTTTGCTTTATAGCTGGCTATTTGCTGAAAAACCAATACAATGTCGCGCTCATTTTTAGGTACATATTTAGGATAGATATGAAGCAGTTACCTTCTTTGGCCAGTTTGACTTTGTTGTTGTGTGGTACGAGTGCTATGGCGGAGCAAGTTCAGGCGGTAAATTATGATTATGTTGAAGCGGGTTATAAGCGTCACGGTGATCAATCCGACTTTTCTACTGGCGGTATGCAATTAACGGTCAGTAAACGTGTCGACGAGTTTTACTTTGAATTGAATGCTGAGCAGTTCGAGAGAACTGTCAACCAAGTTAATACTGTTGAAGGCTTTGATACTTTCCATACAAATCATGGTGTTGAACTGACCAGGTATCGTGTGGGTGGCGGTTTTATCTTTGATTTGGACAGCACTTCATCGGTAGATGTTGGCTTACTGCACGGTAAAATGGAGATCGATTACCAAATTGAATATTTGGCTGTTCGCGATGATGGCGTGGGCTCGATAAAGCACCACTCCAGTGGTAGTTTAGATACAGATTTATGGGACCTGCGTGTTCAATATCAGAATGTCTTTTCAAATAATCTGGCCCTTAAAGCAGCAATTGGTTATGAGTATCTGTCAGGTTACGCGCCTAATAACCTTTACGGTTTAGTGGCAGTGGGTTATCACTTCAATAAATCCTGGTCAGTGAATACGGAATATCGTTATGCAGATGAGTTTCGTAACTGGGGTGTAAACCTGCAGTACGCGTTTTAATCGCTTATCAAATGAGGTCAGCCAGACCAGGCTGGCCTGCTAGTCGCATTCGTTTACCTTATGATTCAGTGATTATCTGGCCGTTTTCATTCAGCTTTTCTTCTTTTAGCCCTGTTAACTTTTCCATATACTTTTGTCGCGTTTAAGAAAATGGGTCTGATGAATTTAAGCTCATGGTGATGACTTAGTTTGTGTTGAATGGCATATAGGCTCAGGTCCGATGTGGAGTACTAGGGTGTAAATTAAAATAAGATAGCAGGGTGATACCCTGCTATCTTAGTATGACAATACTTGTGTTAAGCCATTACGTTACTTCAGTTCTACCTGCACTTCAATCCATGCGTCGGGCGTGCCCACAGTCCCGCCTTTTCGGGTTGGTGTGATAGTAAATCCGCCCCAGTGATCGGTATAGCTTTGACCTATGATCAGCTCTGAGTCGGTTTGGTCATCGCCCCACCAACCGGGTGTTTTGGAGCCCGGAGTCATATCCAGCAGATAGGAAGTGGTTTTCCAGAATCGCTCATCGGTTTCATTTTCAAAATAGCCTTGTAAGTTGATCAACACGCCGTTTTGCGTATCGGTATATCGGTCATGCGACGTGCGGTATTCCAGCCAGTACGTGTATTTGTCATTGCCAGACTTTAAACGCAGGCCTATATATCCTTGGTTGTTAGCGCCCTGGTCAAAAGCATAGATACGGTAGGTACCCGAGGCATTAATCACCGGTACTTCGCTGTCGGTTAGCCAGCCAAAAAAGTGTTTGTACAGCAAGTTGTAGGCTTGTAAGGAGTGTGCGCCCATGCCCATCATGCTGTAAACATTGCCATAGTTCAGGCTTTCTGTGTCGTAATCACCCACGCCTATGATTTTACCCGGGCCTGCCTCCAGTGCTTTGGCGTGGCGCAGCCCGAGTGCGTGTCCCAATTCGTGCGCAACCACGCCTGTAGTGTGGTGGTAAAGCGAAATACTCGGCGGCGCAGCGCTGGAGTTAAAGTTGCCTACCTGGGGTGCCACCATCATCACCACCTGAGCATTGCCCGGGGCATCCGGGTCAACACCCAGCGCACGGATCTTGCTTTTCCACAGTGCGGTCCAGCCATGGAAGTCGTTGTTATAGGTGCTCTTAGGCTGATTGATGTCAATGACGGGCGTACTGGTGTCGTAAGTGACATTAAAGCGGCCATAAGACTGCTGATCGTAGTAAGTGGTAACACCTTGTAAGTCACTTTCCATGGTCGGCCATGTCAGTGGGGTGTCGCTAAACTGAAAGCGATACACCTGAATATTGACATGATCGTATGGGTATCCGTCGTTGCCTCCCGGGGGCTCTGTTGGTGGCTCCGTAGTATCTGTGGTTCGACAGGTCGTGGCACCCAGATCGACCACAATAGAGCTGCCGCTGTGGCTGCCATCCAGTGTGATATAGCCCCAATACGAAGCGGGGCGTTTCAGTACAATACATTCTTTATTGCCAGGTGTGGAAGAGCCGGGGTCGCTGCCGTCCAGCCTGGGCCAGCCACCACTGCGGGCATACAGGCTGAGGTCGCCAGTGCCGTATGCGGTACTGATGGCAACGTTGTCATAGTTATCCAAATTCGCCACGCTCAGATAGGTACGCGAGCTGGCTGGCAGACAGACGGTTTCTCCATCTTGCAACGTCCTGCCAGTGAAGGGAGCAGAAGTGGCGCATTTATCTTCCAGCTGGGCTGCGATAGCCGGGCCATTGAGTAAAACAAGCAGTGGTATGCACCACGTGTGTTTAACCAGATTCATCGTTCTTTCCTTTACAGTTGTTGTATTAACCGCATGTATGCGGTTTAGAGTGGCCCGGATATGCTGTGCTCGAATGTACTTTTAATCCTTAATAAACAATTGGATAAATAAATGCTTTGGCACGTGTGCGGATCCAAACCTGTGTCTTCTGTATGTAAAATAAACAGAAGTGAAGTAAATATATTATATTTTATACAATATTCAAGTGCTCATTGATGTTTGTCAGCATCGCAACGACCTGAGATAAATAAAATTAAAAAAACGCTTTACCACAACTTAACTTGAGGTTTTATCTTGGCTGCACATCAATAAAGGAGTCAGGACATGAAACAAGTCACTATTAATCATTCATCGTTTAGCGCGCAGTTACTGCGTTTGTTCAATGGCACAATGCAAAATAAATAAGGAGGCACGCTATGTATCTGGAACATGTAAATTTAGTTGTTAACGACGTTGAGCAGGCCCTTAACTTCTACCAGGCTGCTTTTCCTCACTGGCGTGTACGTAGCGAAGGAAGCGGAAGCTGGCACGGCAAACCCAGAAACTGGTTACATTTTGGAGATGACCACCATTATATTGCCTTTAGCGATCACGGTGAGGGCAGTAATCGGGAGTTGAGTGGTGATTCGGTGGGGCTGGCGCACTTTGCCTATGTGGTGCAGTCGGTTGACAGGGTTGTTGCACGCCTGACGCAGGCCGGGTATCCCGTAGATAAACAGGGTGCACAGCATCCGCATCGCAAAAATGTGTACTTTATTGACCCGGCAGGATTTGAAGTGGAATTTGTTGAATATCTGAGTGATATACCCGCTGAGCGTAACAGTGATTAATATTTCGATAAATCGGTACGAGACTTTACAAAAAATTTACTTTATTATCGGTGGTCAGAAAGGGTTCTATCAGAGGCTGCCGGGATGGCGACGGTCAACATCATTCCAAAACCAGATTGGGTGCTTAACCATCAGCATCAGCAGTTGCATAGTGGTCAGCGTGTTATCTCGCTGGATGATAAGCAGTATGCGCTGCTGACATTGCTCATGACACATGCCAGTCAGGATGTGACGAAAGAGCAGATCTTTAACACCTTATGGCCGGGCCGGGTGGTGAGTGAAGACGCCATTTATGTCACCGTGAATGGTCTGCGTAAGTTGCTGGGCGACAGCGTTAAACAGCCCATTTATATTAAAACGGTGTCAGGGGTTGGTTACCGCTGGGTGGGCCCAAAAATAGGTGAAGATAAGCCCTTGTTTTCAGGGCCTGTGATGATACTGGCCGTCATTTGCTTGCTGGGCGTAGTGCTGTTGGGCAGTCAGTTTCGCGAATTGTCGGCACCTGAGCCCATGTCGCCCGAACAGGCAGAGCAATTTAAAAAAGCACGTTATTTACTTAATCACGACCCCGCTGCCATTGATCAGAGTATCGCTTTGTTGCAGCAACTGACACTCAGGCGCACCGATCTGACAGAGCCGCAAGTGTGGCTGGCAGATGCCTATTTACGTCAGCTACTGGACGACCCGCAACGTCATGCCCGTAACCGCAATCGTGCCAGGGCTCTGCTCCAATCGGTGCTGGCCAAATCACCCAAACATCTGAAAGCCAATTTGCTGATGGCCCAGCTGATCATGTTAATCGACTTTGACCCGCACGCTGCAAGGCGTTACTTCAGGGCTGCTTTACCCCATGCTGAGGGACATCATTGGTACGGGCAATACCTGCTGGCGAGGGGGGATTTTCAGGGCGCGCTGGAACACATTGAGCAGTATCGGTTGCTGGAGCCCAACGGGTATTCCAGCGAAAGTGTGGCCTGGGTCTATACCATGAGCCAGCGTCACGAAGCCGCGCTGGATGCACTGCTGAAATTACAGCCTTACAGCGACAGCAATCGCTTTTATCACACGTGTTTACGCACGGTGTACGAACAACTCGGAGAGCATGATAACGCATTTGCGCAGATGAAATGGGTGATGCAGGATGCAGGTTACAGCCCACAGCTTATATCGCAGGTTGAGTCGGTATTTGGGCGTGAGGGTTTGTCCGGCGTGTATCGTTGGTTGCTAACCGAAGATCCCCTGCGTGCAGAGATTGGCCATTACACGCCGCCCATTTCCCTGGCGCGTTATGCGGTTATGGCAGGTGAGCCTGAAATCGCTGTGACTTACCTGAATCAGGCTTTTGAGGCGCGCCAGTACGCCGTGCTGTGGGCGGCGGTGGATCCGGTGTTTACGCCATTGCACGAGTATCCGCCGTATCAACAGTTCGTTCAGCGACTGGGGATCATGGCTCATTAAGTAAAGCCCTTATGTAGTTTTCGCATATGACTATAATAGCCCTATCATTAATCGTTTGGTCCGGTAGGGGCACGTTTTTGCTAAGTTTGAGCGTGAAAGGGATTTATCCAAACTACCAGTTAAAAGAGATATATTAAGTATTAATGTCGCATCATTAGAGCGTGTATTTGATATTCACGACATACTTATTTATATACTTGAATTACAACAAACTATAAAATTTTAACGCGAAAAAAAGGAATATGGCTCTTTACCATCAGCAACATTGAACTACTGTTGAAGCGTTGTTAATGTGTAGTTCAATTGACAACTGTGCGTTACATTCCAGATCTTCTAAATCAGATACAGGGATTGTAAGCAAATCAGCGTCCACGATTTGTTGCGTATTTGTACCAACGTCCAGATGTAACTTTCGCCAGACTCAGTGTTTATTCGTACAATGTTTTCTTGCGTATCACTCACCGTTTCCGTATGTCTTTAAACCAGTACCATCTACCACGATATCAATGGCCCAAGATGTACTGGGGGTTGGCCTATAAAAGACCGTTAGCAATACGCTAGCACTTTAGGTCAAGCTTCATTATTTGATATCAGTGGGGAAGCATAGCTTAGTCTCGGTGTCTATTCCTAAGACCTAGCCACATAAGGTTAATTTGATCACCTCATCTTTACATGGAAAAAACATGCAAGGCAAAATATAAACTTTGACTTAACAATGTGTTTTGAAATAAAGTGAGTCCGATACAGGAATACTAGAGCCCCAACGGAGTAAATGAATGGCAGAAACCATAAATACGGCAGAAGCAGCAGCGCAAATCTCAGATGAAATCTTTTCGACTTTTAAATGGCAAAGACGAGAATTGTTTGATCAAAACCTACCCTGCCAAATAGATGAACATAATAAAAACACTCACCCTTGTGACTGCGTTTTCTACTATGTAGATCCTTACTTAGGAAAGGTGGTTTATTTTAATACAGACTTAAAAAGCTATGGTGCTGGTAGTATTTCTAAAAATAGTGTCTTGAGTGCCTTAAAGAGTCTAGCGTTAGCTACTCATTGTGCTAATGTTTCGGACGAGTGGAAAAGCTCATATGTACTCCCCGAAAGCCAATTTGATTATACAATTAGAGGTTTCCTGTTCGTATACAACCATGACAATAATTACACTAATGATTTCCATGAACAGTTATCTTCCATTAATACTTCTAATGTAAAGGTTGCCAAAAACCAGCAAATTCATATATTTGGGCCAAGCCAAATAAAAGATTGCTTTGCAATTTCATCAGACTTCCAAATCTTAATGGGTCGGATGAATATAGAACAGTATGGGTTTTGGTATCCAGACATGATCTTACACAAAGTTAGGCATGGTAATATCTGGGACCAGCCTGCAACAATCGAGCTTCTTTCGAGTCCTTTAGTTATTTTGAAGTACAAGACTCGAGAAAATTCTGAAGGCTATATTATTTACTATTTGAGAAATGGTGATTCTGAAGACGAGTTTGTTTACCTGATAGATTTACTTTCCCATTATCAAATTCTCTCAGATGAGTTACCTATAAACTTGCGGTTCGCTTCAAACAACACATCGAGCAATGTACTTACTAATTTTAAAAATGGTAAGTATAGGTATATGCAAGACTGGTCTATGGATGATGCTCGAGAAGAACAGTTAAATAGAATTAAACCAGAAAAAATAAATAGACATGCTCCCCACTACAATATTGGCGAACTCGGCTGGAGGTAAGGATGATTAAAAGAAAGCAATTTGGGCCTACTTTGTATTTTTATCATGACAAAGCTATTTTTGATGGACTATGCCAACAAGGCATTACTAAACCAGAGCTACATCATTTTCTTCTGAGAAAGAATGTGCTTGCATCACAAGAGACTGATAGGGGGGAGCTAGCGTATTATCTATCTTCCTATATATTCGATTTCCAAGATAGAAATAAGCTATCAGAACAGTTAACAACTAAACCCAAAAGGGAGAACGTTGCATCTAGTTCAATAAAAAAGGAAGAAAACTCAAAACTTGATGACGAAGCGATACGGCAAACGCTCATCTCTATGCGTGAAAAGCTTAGTGCTGAGCCTGACTGTCAAGCTAGCGTAAGCTGTACCAAAGACAGTTTTGTTTTGGATGTTATGTACAAGGATCATGACTTAACAAAGCCAGAAGCAAAGCAAATCGAAACTAAAAAAGTTCAAATTGAAATTTTCAAAGAGCAAGATGGCTTTACAATAAGAAACCCAGCTAACGATTTTGGAGAGAAGCTTCTTTCTGAGTTAAAAGCATCATTAGCAAATGAAGTTGATGAAAAACTATCGGTACAAGAGTTAAGTCTAGCAGGAATAAGTGATAGTCGCCTGATTTCAAAGTTTTTTAATTTGCTTATGGACAATGTAGATGGATACAAACTAACAGACGTTACAAATGTGAAACTTTACCATCCCGATAGTGATGAGGAAGACGAAGAAACTGCGGCAAGTCACATAAGAAGAGCTATGCTTAATGGTAAGCAAGTTCTAGTTTCTCCCGAACTAAATGGCCTATATGACAGGGGCTTTCATATATCAAATGTTCAATGGTTGGCTGACGACAAGTTGCCTAATGGGGATAGAGTTGCTTTTGAGGCTTCGTTAAAGAAACCTGAAACTAAAGAGGGCTTCTCATTTCAAATAAGAGGAGTTTACAGGTACAGTGATAGAACCCAAGATGTAACTCAAAAGCTAACACCTCCAAGTAATGTGGAAAAAAAGGATATACACAAAAGACTAGAGCTGGCCGCTGGGTTTGCATTAGAAAAAGTTCGAAATTTAGAGGGCTAGTTCATGGATAGATTCTACTGGTACACAATTGGGCTGAGGACGGAGTTTAACTTTTTTGTTGACTCCATAAAAGAGTCGACTTTCAACCAATCTGACGAACAAGGATTCAAAGTTGAGGCTATTAGTCGAGATATGGTTGTCGGTAAATTTGTTCAATCAAAGTTAGTAACCCAAGAGTTCATCAACCCATTTGGAGACAATACTGTAGAACGGCGCCAAGTGTATGATGTGATTGATTTCAAATTTAGTAGACGAGCAAATATCTTACTCGAAACTAAGAATCCAGGAAGGTGTACCAAGACATTTTTTAATGAGCTCCTCAAATGCTCAGACTACTCGTTGGTGGTAGAAGCACCTAAGTTTAAACTGCCTGAACTTATTAAAGAGTTGAAGGCACATGGACTAATTATAATTCAAGTCAAGGAAATAGAGTTAGCAGATATCGCGTTAAGTAAAGATGCGACTGGATTGCTTGTAGTTAAAGGCAATTTGTCTATTGATGATTATGAATTGAAACTTCCTCTTGCGGACTTAAAACATAGATTAAAAAAGTTCAAGGCTATTGTTGACTTCCATGGTACCAGAGAAATGATAGAAGTTCATAGTTCGAATAAAATAATTATGAGCGATAAATTAGCAAAGCTAATCACTCCTATTATTTACAAAACTCTCAGACACATTGATTCATAATCAAGCTAACCTTTAAGTATTTATATAGAAGGGAACAAATATATTTCCCTAATAACTTATATACAACAGCCAAATAAGAGCTATGGTCAGAGCGGCTTAATGCACTGGTTTGCGCGCTGCGAGCAGGTAAAAGCAGGGTCATTGTCATCAGCTACACTCAAAACACAATGCAAGCTGATATTCAGGTGCTGCATTTATATATTTCATGAGAAGCCTATTGATTTTTTAGATAACAACGAAACAGGTACAAAAAAAGAGCGTCCGCGGACTGTCCGCTGTCCGTCCGGGAGTGGAATGGTGTATTGTAAATATTTGATTTTATTGTGATTAATTTTGGTATGTAAACTGCAACCAATATCCATGACGACAAAACAACAAATACAATACAAAGGATATCGATATGTACACTAATACTGCACTCGTTTCTGCCCAGGCTCCTGAACAGCACAATAAGGGCGTAGCCGCCTGGTTCAGGCGTAAGTTAAGTTCTTCACTGGTTAAAGCCGTGGTGCTTATGCTGGGTACCCAGGTTGTTCAGGCACAAGAGTCGCTGGGACATTTCTCTAAGCGATACAGTGCTGAGCAAATTCAGGCGGATATTGACCAATGGACGCACTGGGTGCATGCCACGCACCCGGACCTGACGCACAGCATTGATGATATTGATGCATTTTACGCTCGGATAGACGCACTGCGTGACACGCTAGATAAGCCGATGACAGGTGAGCAGGTATGGCGTGAGTTTGCCAGCCTCAACGGCATGATGGCGGATGGTCACCTGAGCATTGGAGATGGGACCAATGCGCAGTGGCGAAACTGGGTCGCGCAGGGGATAACTTTGTTTCCGTTTGAGGTATCGGTGAGTGAGCAAGGGCTGAATGTTGTCAGTGAGCTGGGCGGTGCACCATCGGTTCATGAGGGACAATACATCACTGAAATTAATGGCATACCGACGACTGAAGTGGTCGCTGCCTTGCTGCAACGGATTGAGGGCGACAATCTAGCGTTTCGCAGTGCTTTACTGGCTCGCCGGTTTGCTATGACTTATCGGCTGACGTATGGCGCTACGGACGCATTTACGCTGACGTTCGGCACGGGCAAGACAGTGCAGATTGCTGCACTGAATAAGGCACCCAAAAGTATCAAACAACGCACTTTCGACGAAAACTTCAACCTCAAACTGCTCGACAACCAGCAGGCTGTTTTAACCATCAAGCAGTTTGGCTGGGACGAACCGGATACCTATTTTCGTTTTATGGCGGATACGTTTGCTCAGCTGAACAAAGCCCAGATCCAGCATTTGATGATAGATATTTCTGACAATACCGGGGGAGATGACGTTTTCTGGAAACGGGGCATCCTGAAATATATTGCCACTCAACCTTACCGCCATGGCTCGACCTATCAGGTGCGAATTTTACAGAAATACCGTGATCCAGGTGAGGTTGTCGGCTCCGTCTTGTCAGGGGAATTGACTAAGATGACACAGCCAGAAGCGGATAAAAGTGTGCGCTTTAAAGGTAAGGTGAGTGTGTTGACGGGGCCGCTGACCTACTCATCATCCGTACTGTTTGCAAATACCATTCAGGACTACGGCCTGGCGACTTTGGTTGGCACGCCAACCGGTGGACGCAGCTCGCAAAGTGGTGGGATCCAGTTTCTGACGCTTAAGTATACCGGGATACGTGCCGTTGCACCGCGCTTTATCCTGGACCGTCCGTCAGGCAAACAACAAATGACGCCAGTACAGCCGGATACTGAGATCGCTCAGCAGGGCCTGAGTAAAGCCCAGTGGTTGGCCAGAGCGCTGAGTGCATCCCGCTCTCTTTAAGAGCGGTTATTCCGTCATTGAGGTGTCCTGTTTAAGCGGCCAAAATGGCCGCATTTTTGATCTCAGAGTCTGATGACGCGTGTTGTTATTATTGTTTGCACAATCTTGCGTGATGATATGATGAAAATAGTAAAAAAGACCAAATTGAGTTTGACCTAAACTTAACTTGAGGAATTAGTCTGACCGCAATAAAAATAACGATACTAGGGAAAAATATGGATATAAGTAGTTTACCAATGCAGTTGTCGCGATTTACGCCTTTGGTCTGGGTGATGTTGATTGGCAATTTCTTTGTTCGCGCAAGTTACTATATGGTGTGGCCGTTTCTCGCAGTAATGCTGTATGAAAGTTATGGTCTGAGTGCCACTGAGGTCGGGCTGTTATTGACGGGTTCAGCCACATTGGCCGTGTTTTTAGGATTTTACACCGGCAATCTGGCAGACCGGTTCGGCCGTACCAAAATGCTCTATGTGGCGGTGTTGGTCGGGGTCGTGTCATTTACTCTGCTGGCTCTGGCCAATGCGTTGTGGCTGTTTGCCGTCGCAGTGTTTCTGGCTTGTATGCCACGTACACTATGGGAAGCACCAAGCAAAGCCTTGCTGACTGAAGAGCTGGCTAACCCCAAAGACCGGGAGCTGGCGCTTCACTTACTGTACTTCTTGGTCAATGTGGGTGCAGCGCTGGGTCCGCTTTATGGTCTGTGGGCGGGCCTCAATGGTGAGCAATTCAGTTTTATATATACTGCGGTGTCTTATCTGGGCCTGCTGGTGGCTTTGGTGTATTTCCGGCCAGCAGGGGAGAGCACTGCGCAAATTACTCAGTCTGCGCCTAAGTTCTCCCAGTGGCTGAAAATACTCAATAAAGACAGCACCTTTTTGGTGGTATTAGTGGCAACGACGCTGGTGTATTTCGTTTATGCGCAGTGTGATACCAGCCTGGTGCAATATCTTACCCGCGCTGAAGTCCCTGAGCTTGCCTGGTTGATCTCGGCGGTGATCATTACCAACTCCACCGTGATCATTGTCTGCCAGTTTCCGTTATTGCACCTAATGCGAAATTGGCGCATAGAGCACAGGCTGTATCTGGGCGGCGCTATCCTGGTGGTCTCGCAAGTGATGATGGCCCTGAATGATGTGCACAATACCTGGGGCTGGATAACGGCGATGATTGTGCTGAGCCTGAGCGAAGCAATTATGTTCAGCAATATCAATGTGTATGTAGACAGGTTGGCGCCGGATAACCTTAAGGCCAGCTATTTTGGTGCGGCAGGTTTGTGCTCATTAGGATATGCGTTTGCGCCCATTTTAGGAGGCCTGGTGCTGGATTTATCGAATGGGGTAATGTTATTTGTGCTGACAACGATTACCTCCTTCGCGGCCCTGGCGTTTTACAAAGTGGCCGAGCTTAAGCTAAAAGCCACTCCTCGCACAGTGTCTGAAGTGTAAATAGCCAGAGCGGCTGCAACGTGCAGTCGCTCTGTTTAATCTAATGGGATTGAGGAAATGAGTTAATGTTCCTTGTGATTACTCTGCGCAGCGTTGTAGTGGGGGACACTCCTCAGATTCACGTAATATCCTTGAAAACCCGTCGAGCATATTGGTTATCATACTGTCCGACAAAGCGCCTTCGACATAATGCCAGTTCATCACCAGGTTCTCACCGGATTGCACCGCCACGATGTTGAGCGGCACCCGGCGTGAGACTCCCATATTTTTGATCACATCTTCCTGATCGCCATGATCTTCGGGTTGCAGCGTAAAGCCATCAAAATCGAGCGCCAGCAGTTGATTGCTGTTGGTAATGTAATTGAGCTTGAAGTAGGGGAGATACTCGTTCAGCGCGGGCTGGGCAATAACCTGGGTGAACTCGGGCACACATTCATTGTAGATTTTGGCTACGCCTGAGGCGACTGAGGCACTGAAATCAAGCGTTTCATCGGGCCTAACCAGCAAAGGGGCAACTTTATATAACGGCCCTATCATGTCACGGGTTTCCCGGGAAGTACGACCGGTGAAGGTCACCGCCATCAGGATCTCGGGTGTTATCAGGTGTGCTGAAAATACCTGACATAAGGCGCCGATCAGTGACTGGATCTGGCTGACCCCGGTTTGTGCAGCGGATTGTGCGAAGAATCCCGCCAGCGTGCAAGACTGGGTATGGTAAAGCGAGGGGGTCCACAGGGCACCGTTCAGGTGCTTGAATCTGGGATAAGGTGAATGGCGTTTGAACTCGGCCTGATAGTCACTGACAATTTGCTGACCCTCAGTTGATGCGAAGAAACGTTGTTCTTCCCAGGCGTAGTCAAAAAAGTCCACCGATTGTGCATCGTGCGTGTTGTCTGCGTGCTGATCATAATACCGCTTTAACTCACTTATGATATTAATGTTGGAGACAGCATCGGTGATGATGTGATGAATGTTTAACAGCAGATACTGCTGCTGGTGTCCTAAGGTGAGAAGTTGTACATAGATAAGCTCACCTTGTTCGAGCGCAAAACGATGGCTTTTTTGTGTACTACAGCGTAATTCAAGTTCATCAAATGCTGCTTGTTGGTCCAGGTGGCTCAGGTCGATGTGCTCAAATGGATTGCTCACGTCGGCGTCATTACTGCAACACCATAGCGTATCACCGCGCATCTCAAAGCGGCTGTTAAATAGCCCAGTGCCTGACACCAGTTGCGCAAAGGCCTGACGCATACGGTTCGGGCAAACGGCGCCCTTTACTGCAAAGCACTGAAACATATTGTACAGATTGCCCTGTTGCCACTGTCGAAAAATATTACTTTGTGTGAAGGTTGCTGGTGCACTGGTTTTGCCCAGTTTTCTGACTTTCTGACCCGTGGTGGCAGACATTGAAGACGATGCCTGTCCGGCCTGAATAAAGGCAGCGATAGTCGTTACGCTGGGGTTTGCAATAAAATCATCGGTATTCAGCTGCAGACCAAAGGTTTCAGACAGATGGGTCAGATAAATAATGATACTCAGCGAATCCATGCCACAAGTACGCAGATCCTCGTCCAGAGTGCGGGGGTGAACACCGCATTTTTGCGCCAGCACCTCTAAAACCTGTTGCTCAACCTGATCCCTCTGATGGGAATGCTGAGCCTGAACAGGGGGACTGGTCTGCTGCATTTGCTCAAATTCGGCCAGCAGCGCTCTGGTATCGACCTTACCATTGGCGGTTCTTGGAAAGCTGTCGAGTGGCACCAGGGTGTCCGGGACCAGCCAGTTGGGGGCGTCATCGAGTAATGTTTGCCTGACATTTAATGCACTCAGGTCGGCACGGTGGCCAGATAAGGTGACAAAAGCCAGCAAGCGCATAACACCATGGCTGCGGTACGTAGTTGCACAGGCATCTGCCACACCATCAATGCTCATGAGCCGTTTTTCTACTGTTTTAAGGTTAACAAAGCGGCCGCGAACTTTGACCGAGTCATCTTCCCGACCGCTGAACAGCAGCCGGCCATCGGCTAACGTGGCGATACGGTCCCGGCTGTTGAAAAACAGGCCTGGATCGGCGGGCGCTGGTAAGTGTACAAAACGCTCAGCACTGAGTTGTGGTGCCTGAATATATTCGAGTGCCACGCTGGGTCCGCCAATATAAAGGGTTCCCTGATTATCACCGCTCAGCGCATTATTTTGACGTATTGCCAGTTTGACATTGCATATGGGCCGACCGATGGGCACTGCATCGCCATTGGCCAGTGAGGCCAAATCATAGACGCTGTGTTGCGTAACCACATGTGTTTCGGCAGGACCGTATTGGTTGATCAAAGTAGCGCCTGAGCGGTTTAAAAAAGTACGCACCTGCTCGCTCATCACCATTTGTTCTCCGGAAACAATCACTTGTTGCAAAGTGCTAAAAGCGTGCTCGCTGAAGCTGGCTTGTGCTGCCAGAATGTGTAGCAGGCTGGGTGTCACTATCAGTCTTGAAATCCGGTTGGTGACGATATTATCGAGAATATTGGCAGCTTCTTTTCGCACGTTGGATGTGGTGAGATGCAAGGTGCCGCCACAACACAAGGTGGTGAGTATGGTCTGGATAGCCACATCAAATCCGAGTGCTGTGGTATTCAGCACCTGTGCCGGGGCTGATAAACAGGGGTCCAGACGGTGGTGCAAACACAAGTTTGCCAGGGTGCGTTGTGCCAGCATAATGCCTTTGGGGACACCCGTAGTCCCTGAGCTAAACACCAGATAAGCCAGTGAATCCAGGCACACAGTATGGCCATGTGCGTCGTCAGACGAGCGATGTGACACATCAGCAAAAGACTCCATGGTGACAACCTCAAACTGGCTGAGTGCACTGGCCCAGAGAGGGTCGTCGACAATGACACAGTCCGCTTCGGCTCGGGTGAGTATGTCCTGGGCATAGCTGACTTCGGCGTCGGCATTCAAGGGGACTATCACCCGGCCTGTGTGTAAGCACGCCAGCATGGTTGCGACCATTTCAGCGGTGTGCTTCATCAGGACCGCCACATTGTGCTGTGGTAAGGTGTTTGCGCGCAGCCAGCGAGCAATACTTTGCTGGCGTTCCTGCAACCACTGATAACTGAACGCCCGACCTTGGTGATCACGGACGGCGATGGTTTCAGGTGTTTTCCTGATCACCGCATCAATCATCTGGGCGGGCAGTTCTGAGGGGGTCAATGGCTGTGCTTTACCCCGCATGATGTGCCATTCCGGCTGAGAGGGGGTCTTTGTAGCTCTGTTAAATTGCAAGGTTTGTTGTGCCCCCTGATGCAGCGCATGCGCCAGTAGTTCGCTAAGCTGTTGTAAATGTGCGGACGTAATGTACGCCGGGTTGGCACTCAGCATGACTTCCATGGTGCTGTGCTCGTTGTACACCAGATTGACTGATATGGGGTGAGCATGGTCGGATTGCACCAACATTTCACTGGCCAGGTGCACGTCTTCTATATTGAGTAATGCACCGGGGTTGAGGTAATTGATCATCACGTCATATACCAAAGTGCGGGCACTGGCTGACACCGCTGCGCATTGATTAATTTCGCCAATGGGCACCTGACTTTTTCTGAATAACTGGTTGAAGTCGGCTTGCAGCGTTTGAACAGACTCAACAAAAGTGTCTGCGGCTGGCGGCACGATTTGTGGCAACACTTTAGATGACATGCCATAACTGTATTGGTCTCGGCGCTGATGATTCAGAGCGTACCCAACGACCACGGATTGTTTAAAGTGATGCTGATAAAACTCCCCCAGCAGATGAGCAATGTAAACATGGAAGCCCACTTTGTGCTGCTGGCAGAGATCTATCAGGGCATCTATCTGTGTGTTGGGTACCGAAAAGTGTGTACTCAGGGTATGCTGGCCCGCCTGTGCTGGTGGGATATAGTCAAACATAAAGTCAGGTAAATTTTGTAGATATGCCTGCCAGTGTGCCAGGTGGCGATTATTGTGTTTGTGGGCATTGTCGTAGCGCATTTGCGCCAGCTCTTTGGTGATTTCCTCGACTGACATGGATAACATGGTCAGCGCCTTACAAAAGAGTCGGTACAGGCTCAGTCCATCGAGCAGGATATGGTGTGCAATCAGCACCAGATAGTATCCGCCCTGTGCAGCACGCCTCATGGCAATGCGGATCAGGGCACCGTGCTTTAAATCAAACGGTTGCTGCTTGCACTGCTCGGCGAACGCTCTGGCCTGTGCCTGATCTGCAAGTTCCGGTGTCATATCTATGTCCAGCTCGCTTTCACCGCACAGATGGTTAAATACTAAGGTCACTTGCCTGATCATGTCCCGGGCACAGATATCACCTTGCAGATGAAACAAGCCTCCGATGTGATACTTCAGCGTGTCGGGATTCAGTACGCTGTCGGTGGCGATTTGTAATTGCTCATGCACCAGTTTATGGCAGCCCAACTGTGATATAACGCGAGATTTAAAGGCGTTCAGTGACTGTTGTTTGGTTGTTAACTCATTCATTTCAATATTCCTTCTGTGGCCTTGCCCGTTTAGTAACTGCCTCCAGAACTGCCTTATCTGGTCTAATGTGTCGTGAAACGGTGCCAAAATGTTGCCAAAGCGCTCGTTCGCTTTGCCTCTTTTAAAGCTAGAAAGGAAATGCGCAAAGAATGTGGAGCTGAATAAATTATTTCATATTTTTGTCACTAAAAGTGTGGGTTTAATACCTAAATAATAATTAAAAGCATTAAAATCAGTTGCTTATTGGCTTTTGCGTGGAGTGATGTGAAGGCATGAGACGAGGCGTTAAGGATCTTTAAGAAGGTTTCAGAGCGTTTTCAGGATCTTTGAGCGCGGGTTGCGCCACTGTGATGACAAATCACACAAGGAGAACACCATGAACTCAATTAAAACACTAAAACAGCTTGGATTGGTCAGTTTGTTGGCGACCGGACTCAGCCATGATGTTGCGCAGACAGCCTTTGCCGCTAGCGGCGATTATCTGTTTAGTTATCAGGTTAAAGGAGAGAACTGGGGAGGCATAACACTGCGCGATCATACGGCTTACTTTGGCAGTGATGATGGCCACCTTTATGCGTTGAATGTGAATCAGCCTAAGCTGGCCTGGTCGTATAAAACCGACGGTTTGGTGAGATCTAAGCCCACGATAAAACATCATCAGATCTTCTTTAGTAGCGATGATGGCTATTTATATGCACTCAATCGTTGGCAGGGTAAGTTGTTATGGCGCACCAGTCTGAATGATGCGGACGTACAGCGCATTTTGCCTGCTAACCATGCACCGTGGGAATTTGACTACAGTAAATCCAGTGCTTTGGTTCAGGGTAACAAAGTCTTTATTGGCAGTGGTGATGGTCACCTTTATGCCATCGCCAGATCGTCCGGTAAGGTGCTGTGGCGCTTTAAAACGGAAGGTAAAATTCGCGCTACACCTGTGCATCATCAGGGGCTTGTATTTATCAGCAGCTGGGATGGATCTGTCTATGCGCTGGATGCGAATACAGGTGAACGGGTTTGGCAATATGATACGCAGGGGGCGTTGACGTCCAGCCCGGCCATTGTCGATGACGTACTGGTGATTGGCTCCCGTGACACCCATTTATATGGGCTTGACCCACTCAATGGTGAATTACTGTGGAAGCAGGCTTATCCGGGTGGCTCCTGGGTGGAGTCGTCGGCAACAGCGGCTGCGGATGGTGAACATTTTTACATCGGCAGTTCAGATTCCAATTTACTCAATAAATATCACGCCCAGAGCGGTGACCTGATCTGGCAATTCGAAACTGGAGGATGGAGCTGGGGCCAACCAGTTGCCCAAAATGGCACTGTGTACATCGGCGCAACAGGTCATGATGAACCAGGCTGGTTTGCAACCCAAAGAGGCTTTTTTGCGGTCGATGGCCACACAGGTGAGCAGCAATGGCAGTACCAGCCTGAGAAGATTAATGGTTTTGTTCATGGTGGTGTTTACGGTGCGCCAGCGGTCGGATATGGCAAAGTGATCGTGCCGGATTTGGATGGCTATATTCATGTTTTTGAAGAGTAACTAAACATAACTGCAATCAACTTAGAGCCCTGAGCATATATCTCAGGGCCGATTTTAATCCACACAATATAAGGGACGGGTTTAGTCATGTTGGGCGTTACTTTGCACTGAGGTCCATAGCAGACTACGCTTTGTGGGTTATCGACTGAAGAGTTCTGCTAATGAAAAGGCTTTTTTTCATTGGTGTGGTGGTGTTATTTCTGACAGGGGGCGTCGGGTTTGCAGGTGCCTCGCCAGAACATGAATACACCGCTTTATTTGAAAAAGGCCTACGTCACTTTAAAAAGTTAGACACCAAAAAGTGGCCCCTGTGGGGGGTCTACCAGATAGCGCAGGATGAACGCGGCCTGATCTGGTTCGCCACAGATATGGGCATATACCGGTACGACGGACACACCTTTAAACCTTTCAATCTGGATGTTGATGATCAGACCAGCATTGCCAGCAATCTGGTTAACGGTTTCTGGATGGACAGCCAGTCCCGATTGTGGTTATCACACACCTCAGAAGGGATCAGCATCTTCAATACGTTAACCGAGTCTGCTGTTCGCATTAATGCAGCGAGTGCGCCGCCAAACGGCCTTACTGGCAATGGTGTGGTTGCTATTGAGGGAAATAATCAGGGCACCGTTGCGGTGTCCAGCACATCCGGGCTGGACCTGATCTTCGAAGACAGTCAAGGGTTTAATGTGCAAGCCGTCACCCTGCAAGGTGAGTGCGGTGCTGAGTTTAGTACTCAATACATACATACGTTGCACTGGCAAAATGCACAAACGCTCTGGGTTGGGGGCGATTTTGGTTTGTGTGAACTTGCCATCCCAGGCAGAGCAAAGGTATATCAGGCACGGCAAATTGCAGCCCTGGCTGATCTGCCCGTCAGATCACTCACTTCAGGTAACGGGATGGTCTGGGTTGGCACGGCATCAGCGGGGATGTACCGCCTCAATACAGCGGAGGATACACTAACTCAAATTTCAGACAGTGTGTCTGAAACTCCTGTGGATGTTGAAGATTGGTTGCAGGTGTCTGATCAGGAAATATGGGCTGTTGCACTGCGTGTGGGTATTTTGGTGATAGACGCACAATCATTGCAGGTCAAAAGCATTATTCATACAGAAGCTGGGTTTACGCATGCTCTGGCTTCTACTAACCCAAAGTCGTTGTTTCGTGATGCCGCTGGTGTGATCTGGATTTCGACATGGGGAGATGGTGTGTTTACGCTTGACCCTGTACATACTGCGATTAGGCGGTTGGTTGCGGGGTCCTCTCTCAGTAAAACGTTTAATACCAACAACATCCGTGCCATTGCCGCACTCAATAAGGCCTATCTGGCGTTTGGGACCGTGGGCGCGGGTATCACCTTGTATTCCTGGCTGGATAAAGACTTTGCTCCGCTAAAAACTGGCACTGAGCTGGATGCGGCCACTGTATTTACAATTCGCACAGGGCCTGACGGGCAGTTGTGGGCTGCCACAAATGTCGGGGTGTTTGTAATTGAACCGGCCACACAAAAAGCAACTAAAATGCCGTGGCAGTTTGCTGGCAGCGCCGTCAGACGCATGGCGTTTTCGACAGATGAGGCATTTTTGAGTACCTCAGACCATCTGTTTCGCGTCAGCCTGGACGATTTTTCAATAGAAAAAATTGAGACAATTGGCAATGAGGCCACCTCATACAAAACATTTTCAAATGTGTTACTTACAGACTCCGAGGGTAATTTGTGGATTGCGTCGCGAGCGGGTTTGTATGTGCTGCGTAAAGGAGCGCAGGCCTTGCTGGCGGTTAATGAGGAAGCACAGACGGCCAGCGGTATTAGTAAAGCCGCGACTTTCGGGGTGGCATTTCATCCAAATGGCCAGTTAATCGTGACCAATGAGCTACTACAGGGGTTTTACTATTTGGATACTCAAACCTGGCCTGTTCAGGCCGAGCAGCTGCCTTCTGAACGTGCTGATGTGCGAGCGGGTGCCAATATTTGGGTTGATCAGCGTCAGCGCATCTGGAACGACAGCAGTATTTATTACCCTGAGTTATCGCGCTGGGACAATATCAATTCTGCTTTGGGCATTTATGCGCTGTGCTATGGCGAAGGCGGGCATCTGGTCGACCAAACTCTGCTGCTGATAGGCTGCCCGGACGGGGTGATCATGTTTGATACACAGCAATGGCAACCCTGGATGTTTCGCCCCAACATTGCGATTACGAGTGCAGAGGTGAATGGTGAGGCACGCATTATCAGTGACACACAGTTGGATCTGCCACCCGCCTCTAAAAATTTTACGATTCAGTTCAGTGCATTAGATTATAAAAATACCGAGGAGTTGAAGTATATGCATCAACTCCGTGGTTTTGATGAGCAGTGGCAGGATACCAAAGAGCGCCGCGTTACCTATACCAATTTACCACCGGGGGAGTATCAGTTATTGGTTAAGAGTACCAATGCGGTTGGAAATTGGGGTGAGGAAAAAACACTTCTTCAAGTCAGGCAGTTGCCTGCATGGTATCAGACTCACGCATTCTACTTAGGAGGCGTTTCACTGTTGCTGTTAGGTATCTGGGGTATCGTCAGATTCAGAGTGCGTCGTTTGCAACAGCAGACACACCTGCTGAACAGATTGGTGAAAGACAAAACCCGGCGATTAGAGCAATTGGCGGAGATAGGTAAAGAGCTCACCACATCGCTGGACTTAGATGAAGTGATGGACATGATGCATGAAAAAGTGACCAGTTTACTGCATTGTGATGTCTTTTTAATTGCCGTGGTTGATCATGAGCAGGATGAACTGCATGTTGCAGGTTGTTTTGAAGATGGTGTGCGTCAGGCAAGCTTTTCCTATCCTTTAGACGACTTGTCGCGGCCGGCCTGTTGGTGTGTGACACACAAAAAAGAGATATGTGTGTCCAGTCAGGACGCGCTGCAAGCGTTGCTGGGTCAGTCTCTCAAGCCCCCGGTGTTTGGCAGCCCGACCGAATCCATTATCTATATTCCACTTTGGCTGCAAGATGACGTGATTGGCTGTATCAGCGTGCAAAGCCATCGTAAAAAAGCGTTTCGTAGTGTTGATCTGCAAACGCTTGCGACCATTGCGAGCTATGCTGCTGTGGCAATCGAAAATGCGCAGGCACATGCCGATTTGATTAATGCGCAGGAACGCTTGATAGAGTCTGAAAAGCTCGCTTCATTAACCCATGTGGTTACTGGTGTGGCGCACGAGATTAACACGCCACTGGGGATTGCATTAACTGCGATAACCGGGTTGGGCGCAGGCGCTAATAGTATTTTGCAGAAACTGGCAGAAAATAAGATTAGAAAGTGTGATATCAGCGACTTTGCCCAGTTAAGTCTTGAGACGGAATCTCTGACACAAAGCTCACTGGAGCGCTGCTCGCGGCTGGTCCAGGACTTCAAAAAGCTGTCAGCGGAGCAAAGCGTATCGGAACCCAGAGAGATCCAGCTTAAAACCTACCTGCAAGAGTTGATGCAGGCATTTGAGTTTACTCTGGCGCAAAACAGCATTGCGATCGAGGTCTTTGGAGATGACCCAAAACTGATGACCGATCCTGGGGTTATCAGTCAGATAATCGGTTGTTTGATTAACAATGTGGTTGCCCATGCCTTTGAGTATCAGCCGGACATGCCCGCAGCACAAGACAAGCGTGTTGATATCCAGGTAAGTGCACAAAAAAACCAGGCAACCATTATGTTTAAAGATAATGGCGTGGGCATAGACGAAAACATACAGAAACAGATTTTCATACCCTTTTACACCACTAAACGTGGCAGCGGCAACACCGGCCTGGGACTCAATGTTGTATACAATCTGACTAAATCCGCATTAGGGGGGGAGCTTACGGTGGAATCAGAAGACAACATGGGCACGGCTTTTTTGATCACCATTCCGATGCGCCAGGCATCGGGTTAACACATTGTCCGGTTTCCTTGCCTGCTCAATTTTATGCCAGTCAGACGTTTGTGTATGGCAGGCTTGATAAGCCATTGCCTCGTGTAACAAACTTGATTTTCCCCTTTATCTGGCTGGAAGAATGCAGACCATTTGTCCTGGCCGAAGAGGTTTGGTGACACTTCGGTCACTGAAATGGATAAAAATGACATTTTTCATAATGGGATATTAAATATTGTATACAATTTATCGTTGAGCTATAGTCGTACCGATCTTCAATAAAAAGCAATAAATAACAACAGGAAATTCGGTATGTTAAATTTTCGTAAGTCAGCGGTGGCGCTGTGCGTTTCTATGAGTTGTGCTGTTCCGGTTTATGCCGAGCAGCAAGCATCTGAAAATCAGGACATGGATGTGGTTGAAGTAACAGGCTCACGGATAAAGCGTGCAGATCTCGAAGGGGCCTCTCCTTTGGTGACCATTACGGCCGAAGACATTCAGATGCAGGGTCATGCCAATGTCTTTGATGCGCTGAGCGCAATTTCGTCAAACAGTGGTATTTTTATAGGTGAAGCAAACTCTAATAACTTCAATGCCAATGCCCAGGCGCTCAATTTACGGGGATTTGGCTCCTCATATTCCCTGGTGTTAATCAATGGTCGCCGTATTCCGGTATTACCTAAACCCTCAGGCACCGTGAGTGGCAACGTCACAAATTTGGCTACGATCCCCAGCGATGCGGTCAAGCGGATTGAAATTCTCAGCGGTGGCGCCTCTGCTATTTATGGTTCGGATGCGGTGACCGGGGTGGTCAATGTGATTTTAAAAGATGATGTTGATGAATCCACCTTAACGTATCGTCGAGGTGATACCAAAGATGGAGGCGGTGCTTCAAATAAGTTGAGCTTTACGACTGGCGGGTCTTTTGGTGATACCAACTTTACCCTGGGACTGGAACTTGACCAACGCAAACCCATTCATGGTGATGACCGAGACTGGTTTGATGAGCCGACTGATGGCCCGGATGAAACTCGCCATGGCCTAACTCAGGTTATGTCTTACTGGGCGCGATATCAGCCGGATCCTTACATGCTAATCGACATTGAAGATAAGTGTGCTGCAGTCGGATATGAAGCAGTGTACAACGCCAATCGCACGCCGTTCAAACAAAATGACTCCGACACGGATACACCCCATTATTGTGGTGATAATACCTATAACACTTACACCGTCAGGAATGACAGGGACCGCAGCTCTATGTTTTTGCACCTGGACCATGACTTGAATGCCGACACATCCTTGTTTGCGGATATCATTGCCATGAAATCCGAGGGGGAGGCAGGGATCTATCGATATAGCTTCAAAGCTGACTATGACGTGCGAGGTGAGTTAGCCGATGGGGATTCCTGGCTGGGCAGCCGTCATTTTTATCGCACTTTCAGAAGTCATGAAGTACCCACATCTAATCAGGTCTTTGATGAAACATCACTGACTTTCATCACCGGGATCCGCGGTGTGATTGCGGGTGAATATGATTACAGCGTGAGCTTTTCTGGCGGTCAGTATGACTATGAAGACAGTGTCGTACGTTTTGATGATCAAAAGATGCTGGCGAAAATTTTCGGCGAAAAAGACAAAGACTGGGATCAACCCTGGGAAGGAAGCCGCTGGGTAACGGTTAACGCAAGCCAGCTTAACAGCGACTACACCCCGAAAAATTTCGATATTCTCGGTGAGCTGACGCCAGACATGTTCAATGATGTTACGCATACCTCAGTTGGTAAGGGGGATTCTTCCATGTATAACCTGGCATTCGAGTTGTCGGGTACCCTGATGGAGCTGGATAGCGGGCCTTTGCAGTTCGCAACTGTGGCTGAAATTATTCAGGAAAGCTATGAATTTATCACCGATCAGCCAACAGTAGATGGGGATATTTACGGTTGGAGTGGGATCCGGGGTAAAGGGGAGCGTGACCATTACGCAATTGGGTTTGAGCTGGCTATCCCGTTGCTGGATGAAAGCAGCGGTGCTGGCAAACTGGATGCAACACTGGCTGCACGTTATGACCATTATGACGATAAATCCGATGTAAATGGTGCTGCCACTTATCAGTTTGGACTGACCTGGCGGCCTATGGAAGAGTTGATGTTACGCACAAACTATGCAACAAGCTTCCGTGCGCCGGATATGCACGTGATGAATGCTGAGCGTAGTTCGTCCTTCGCATCGGGCACTGATTTTTATGAGTGTGCAACCAAAGAAGGGCTGACGGCTGGACAGGGGTGGAAGTTCTGCTCTGAAGATTACGGTTCAGGTAGCGTTCGCAGATACACAGAAGGTGACTTATCGCTTAAAGAAGAAACGGGTTACAGTGCCAGCATTGGCATGGTGGCAGATATCACCGATAACTGGTCAATGACCCTGGATTTTTACAAGCTTCACCTGGAAAACCAGATTGGCGTGATGACTATGGATGGTTTGTTCCGTTATGAGGCGGAATGTTTGCTGGGCTTTGGCCAGTTTGATAGCAACATAGATAAAAACTCCCCGAAGTGCCAGGATGCCCTGTCGCGCGTTCAGCGAGGCGGTCCAAAGAATGGGGTCATCAGCGTATCGACCATACCTTATAACATAGGTTTCCGGCAGCAAACCGGTGTTGATTTCAGCACCAGCTATAAAATCGACACTCATGAATTTGGTACTTTCAAAGCTAAGCTCGACTACAGCCATATCTTTGAATCACCGTTCCGATTCCTGCCTGAAGATGAGGTGGAGGACATCCGAGATTTGCCATGGAATAACACCTTCCGGACCAAAACCAATCTGACACTGGGCTGGCATAAAGAAGCGGTCTCAGCCTCTTTGTTCATTAATCGTTTGGGTACGTCGCCTGTTGAGGACGCAGAGCAGCCAGAGCGCTATCCTGCCTGGACTACAGTGAACCTGAAAGCGGGCTACGATGTCACTGAAGACATTAGTTTGTCTCTGAGTGTGGTCAATTTGTTCGACAAAAAGCCGCATCAGCATGAATCTGAAAAGTGGTGGCCATTCGCCGATATCAATAAGTACAACCCGGTCGGTATGGAGTATTTCTTACAGGCCAAAGTTCGTTTCTGAGCGCTTATTTCCCCCAGCCCACTTGCGCATTGCGCGCAGTGGGCTTTTTTAGTTTAGGAGACCGTTTTATGTTGCAGCGCACACTGGCACTATTCTTCAGCTCTAGCCTGATACTGACAGCCTGTCAGAGCCTTCCCGTCAGGGAATCGCAGGCAGAGCAACAAAGCGATAGTCAGAAGCTCTATCTTCGGGCTGAACAATTCTTGCCGCAAAATCTCGCCCCTTTAGTCAAAAACGATAAATTGACCGCAAACTGGCTGGATGGGGGGAGTCGGTTTTGGTTTGTTCAGCAGCATGGCCATGGTCACCGCTTTGTGCTGGTTGACCCGAACAAGAACACACAGTCTGCGGCGTTTGATCATCAGAAAATTGCGGATGTGTTGCGCGCAGAGGGTCTGACAGAGGTGTCAGCAGCGCGATTGCCATTTGAGCAAATTACACTGAGCGGGTCCCGGTTAGGGTTCAATATTGAACAGACTCAATGGTCCTGCACTATGCCTGCATATACCTGTGATCATCGAACGCGCGTACAGACCGAAGAATCAGAACAAGGTGCCTCACCTGATGGGCGGTGGCAAGTGGTGGTTGAAAATCACAATCTGATTTTGGCCAATAAGCATTCGGGGGAACGCACTGTACTCACTCAGGATGGCACTGAGAAGCGCCCTTATGCTGCAACGCACCCGAATCCGGCGCGCAGCTTTAAGACGGGCACAGACTATCAGCGTGAAGGCGCCTCACTGACGTGGTCCAAAGATAGCCGCTATCTAATCACCTATCAGCTGGATCGCAGTGGCACTGACTTATACACCCTGGTTCAGTCTGATCATGAAGCGAGCCTGAGACCGAAAACGGTACGTTATTACTATCCTTCAGCTGGGCAGGAGACTTTACCACAAGCCAGTCTGGTGCTGGTGGACACCGATAAGAAAAAGGCCATCAAGCTGGATGCTCCGCCTGTGATGCAGACTTACTATGGCAGCGCATTGTGGGGCTGGTGGCAGGACAATGGTCGTTATGTCTACCATGATCGTCGACGGGGTAATCAGCAGTACTTTATGCGTGAAGTGGATCCGCACACGGCTCAGGTGCGGGCTTTGGTTGAAGAGCGTGATGACAAATATATTGATCCCTGGGTACAAACGTATTGGGCATTGCCGGAGCTGGATGCTTTTATCTGGAGCTCGCAACGCAGTGGTTATCAGCATCTGTATTTGTACCAGGCCAGCAGCGGCGAATTATTGAATCCGATCACGCAAGGTGAGATGACAATACGGGTGATCCGAGGCGTGGATACTGAGCGTAAGCAGCTGTACTTTGAAGCATCCGGACGAGAGTCTGGCAGAGATCCGTATTTTCGGCATTTGTATCGGGTTAACCTGGATGGCAGCGACCTGACTCTGCTCACGCCTGAGCCTGCTGAACATGATACGCGATTATCTCCCGATTTTAACTATGTGATTGACACCTATTCAACGGCGTCACAAGCACCTGTGACCGTGCTGCGAGATAGCCGCACGGGAAAAGTAGTAAGAGAAATTCAACGGGCGGATATCAGTGCTTTGCAGGCGACAGGCTGGCGTCCGCCACAATCATTTGAGGTGTTGGCTGCGGACGGTAAAACGTCGCTTTATGGCCTGATGTACTTACCATCTAACTTTGACCCTAACAAGCGTTATCCAGTTATTGACGACATTTATACCGGACCGCACAACTTCTTTACGCCTAAATCTTTTAATACCTATTCACGCCAGGCTAATGCACTGGCTGAGCTGGGGTTTGTGGTGATCAAAATGGATGGACGGGGCACTAATAAACGCGGTCGGGCATTTCATGAATATTCGTTTAAGAACCTCGGAGGGGGCGCGGACGATCATGTGGCGGCCATTCGTCAGTTGGCACAACGGCATGCTTTTATAGACAGTGACCGGGTTGGGATTTTTGGTTTCAGTGCAGGTGGTTATGATACTGCGCATGCCTTGTTTAAATATCCGGATTTCTTCAAGGTCGGTGTCGCGGCGTCGGGGAATCATGATTTCCGGGTTGATAAAGCGGGCTGGAACGAAATCTGGATGGGTTATCCAGTGACACCGGAGTGGGATGAGCAGTCTAACCTGACCTGGGCAAAGCACCTGCAAGGGAAGCTGTTATTGGCTCACGGCGAGTTGGACACCAATGTACATCCTGCTGCGACCATGCAGCTGGTCTCTGCACTGATCAAAGCGGATAAGCAGTTTGACCTGATGATTTACCCCAATATGGGTCATGTACTTGATGAGCATCCGCATTTTGTGCGTCTGCGTTGGGATTATTTCTTACGCCATCTCAAAGGGGGCGAGCCTATCAAACACCGATGAGAGCCTGAGCGCTGTACAACTTGGGTTTTGACTTAATAACACTTACAGCGTTACTTTAGTGGGACCGGGTTGCTGTATGGTCAGCACATTACTCAAGAGCGCAAAAATGGATATTTTGATAGCACAAGAAACTGAGCTACATCAGTATGAGGTTCGGCAAAACCGAAAGGCTGTTGAGCGTCTGTTACATGCCGATTTTTCGGAAGTCGGCATGTCGGGCACCAGCTACACCTTTGATTCCATTGTTGCCATGATGGACGAGGAATCGCCTACCCAGCTGCGTGTGCATGCGCAGAATTACTGCTGTGACAAGCTGGCACCGGGTGTATACCTGTTGCGCTATCAATCCGCATTGGTTGGTCAATATGGAGAAGCCAGTGAATTTGCACAACGGTGCTCCATTTGGGTATTGGCGCAGGGGCGCTGGCAGCTTAAATATCATCAGGGCACGGCCTGCGCGCCCTTTGCGTTGGTCTAATGATTATCTGCCTTCGCTGATCCAGCCTTTGACCCAGGTGCCGGCCTCTTTGAGCTGGCTGTCGACAAAGTTCTGAGTGTTACAGGTACCGCGTTGCCAGACTGCTCCGCTGCGGAAATCGTCGGAATAGTTCCAGTTGGTCCAGCTGATCTTTTTGCGTTTCATCAGGTCGATATATTTCTGTGAGCTGATTGGATCATTCGGGCCATCGCCATCATAGTTTTGAGTGCCCCATTCACTGACAAAAACGGGCAGTACATCAGAGGCCTGATCGAGTACAGAGCGGTGATAGTCTTTGTGTGATGCCGCGTAGAAGTGGAAGGTGTACATGATGTTGTCGAACGGTACCGGATCGTTCAGTACCTCCTGCACACTGCCACCAGTAGATGCGCCAAACGTAGACCAGCCATGGGTGCCGATCAGGATCAATGCATCGGGCTGGATAGCCCGGATAACCGGAATGATTTGCTCGCTGTAGTGGCGCACTTCAGGCCAGCTGACATTGTTGGGCTCATTGGCGATGTCGTAAATCACGTTGTTGCGGTTTTTGTTGGCAGTGACTATGTCGGTAAAGAACTGCTTAGCCAGGTCCAGGTTATAGTTTGGGTCGCCCGGATTTAGCTGATGCCAGTCCACCAGAACATATAATCCACGCTGACTGGCCATGTCGATCAGGGTGTTCATCTGTTGGGTAAATCCGGCTGGATCAGTTTCATAACCGCCTTCCTGCACGTACAGGCTAAGGCGGACAATATCGGCTTGCCAGTCTTGTGCCAGTACATCCAGGGATGCGCCAGTTAAACATTTGTTCAGTCCATACCATTGCAGGCCATGACTGCTCATGCCACGCAGCTGGATTTGTTGTTGTTGCTCACTGCACAGCCCGGTGCCACATACGCTGAGTTTGCCATAACGTTCAACCGGTGTGATTTGATTGCCGGTATCGCAGCGACCAAGATATTGCCAGGCTGAGCTGCTACCCGGCTCTGAGCGGGTCCACCAGTTTGCGCGATAAAGTTTGCCCTGATGCTGCATTTTGTCATTGGTGTTGGCGTGGCTGGGATTGCCCTGCCAGTCTGTTTGTGTCCAGTCGGGGTAAGTATTGACCCCCTGACAGCTTGCTGCATGAGCCTGACTGACTGCCAGTCCGGTTGTGAGTGAAATGGCGACTAAGTGCTTAAGATTCATAATATTGCTCCTTTACATGTGTTGGCTCTGTTGACGTTCTTTTTGAGAAATAACCAGTAAAATTGCCAACAGACCCTATCCAACATAATGGAAAAAAGGGAGGAGCAGCTTAGACTTTAGTCTAGTTTTGATCGTTAAGTATTGTAATTGGATGGAATTGTGTCATCAGCTATTTCGCAGGCATGTACGGGTGGTAATTTTGGGGCTTTGTCAGTTCAATCGTTTTCTGATATTACTACATGGTTCTATGGTGGGAACTAATGCGTTTCTTATCCATCATTCTTAATAATAAAAACAGGGAATTGCCATGGCACTGGATGGCCGAATGACGTCATTTAACGTCCAGAAACTGCTCGGGTTACTCGAAGAACTAGCGATAAGTTATACCCATATTGAACTCGGTGGTCGTTTTGGGCTATGAGCGAGTTAACAGCGCATGAAGCGCACTAGCGTATATTGTTGGAAGAGGTATGGCATCTATGGTTGTTATCAGACGTAGTCTTATTTTGTATCCAGGCTTAGCCTTAGTCACGATATTGCTCGGCCTGCTCAGCAGGTCCTCGCTCATTGAGTTGCCCAGGCTGCTCTCTCTGTATGCCGGTGATACCTTGTGGGCAATGATGGTTTTCTGGCTATGTTGCTGCGTGATGCCAGCTGTACGCACCACTGTGGTTGCTTTGCTGGCTGTTGGGTTTGCCTTTTCGATTGAATTTTCTCAGCTATATCAGGCGCAGTGGCTTAACGATATCCGTCATACACGCGTCGGCGCACTGGTGCTGGGCTTTGGCTTTAAAGTCAGTGATCTGGCGTGTTATGCGCTGGGGATCCTGATGGCAGCCGGTATGGATAAATGCATCCTTGATCGTCAAAAGTCAGGCATACAAAGTATGCGTTAAGCAGGTCTATTTTTTCCTTATCAAAATGAACGTGTGGAACGTTTGTTTAACAAGCCGATTTATGGGGAAATACTGTTTATCTACTCTGCTACTGGATAACAAAAAATTACTTGTCTTTTTCGCTTGCATCCGGGATGTGTCAAAAAGGTTAAGTTGCATATGTATTGGGCACTAATTTGTTACTTTACACCATGATGAATAATCATTTCTTCACTTTTTCTGATATAGTTTTGCGCTTACGATAGAGCCATGAACGATTCACAAAGGCAAATTTTAATGAATGAAGCTCAATACGATTACTTGATTGTCGGTGCAGGCCTGTTTGGTGCTGTATTCGCTAGAGAAGCAACTGATCAGGGCAAAAAAGTCCTGGTGATAGATAAGCGCGACCATACCGGTGGTAATATCTACTGTGAACAGGTTGAAGGGATTAACGTGCACAAGTACGGTGCGCATATTTTTCATACCAGCAATCAGCAGGTGTGGGATTACGTAAATCGTTATGTGACATTCAATCATTATGTCAACTCGCCCGTTGCTAGACACGAAGACAAGCTTTATAACCTGCCTTTTAATATGAATACTTTTTATCAGTTGTGGGGCGTTACTACACCACAACAGGCAAAAGAGAAAATTGCTGAAGCGCGTGCGCCTTATGCTGATCTGACTCCACAAAATCTGGAAGAGCAGGCATTATATCTGGGTGGACGCGATCTGTACGAAAAGCTCATTAAAGGGTATACCGAAAAGCAATGGGGTCGACCGGCCACTGAGATCCCGGCATTTATCATCAAACGTCTGCCGTTCAGGTTCACTTTCGACAACAACTACTTTAATGACCGTTATCAGGGGATCCCCATCGGCGGTTACAATGCCCTGACTGATGCTTTGTTTGAAGGTGTGGAAGTCAGAACTGGCGTGAACTACTTTGAAGATGCTGAAAACCTCAACAAGCTGGCAGATAAAGTGCTGTATACAGGTAAAATTGATGAGTTCTTTGGCTGTCAGTTTGGCAAGCTAGAATATCGCAGCCTGCATTTTGAAACAGAGGTGCTGGATGAGGAAAACTATCAGGGCAATGCTGTGGTGAACTACACAGAGCGCGATGTGCCTTATACGCGTATTCTGGAGCATAAGCATTTTGAATTTGGTACACAGGAAAAAACCGTTGTTACCAAAGAATATCCGCATGAGTTCAGTAAAGACAACGAACCTTATTACCCCATTAACGACGAAACCAATAATGCGCTGTTAGCACGCTATCAGGAGTTGGCAAAAACAGCCCCTTACGCTGATAAGTTTATTTTTGGTGGTCGTCTTGCCGACTACAAATACTATGATATGGACGACACCATAGAAGCAGCACTGGCATTAACCAGCAAGGAATTGGCATAACATCATGAGTCGTAAAGTTTATATCGCAAGAAACTACCGTTCTAAGTTCGATGCGGCCGGTAAGGCAAAGATGGACTGTGAGACCATTCTACAGAACAACGGTTGGCAAAATATCGGCTTTAAACAGACCTGGATTGCAAATTCAATACTGGGTACGCTGATCAGTGCACTGGGCGTGAGTTGGGCGCTGTTGAGACTGAAGTCCGGTAGCACGGTGTGCCTGCAGTATCCGTTTAACAAATTTTATGGTTACTGCTTGTGGGGCGCAAAACTGAAAAACAGTAAAGTGCTGACCCTGGTGCACGACGTGCGTAGCCTCAAAGGTAAGTACGGCCACTCAGAAAAAGAAATTAACATGCTGAATAAATCAGACCAGCTGATCGTGCATAACGACAAAATGCGGGCCTGGTTTGAAGAGCAGAACATACAGGCTGATATTGCCAACATCGAAGCGTTTGACTATCTGCATACCGATAACCCGAATGCTCACCGTACGCCAACGGACTATGAGCAAATTCGGGTCGTGTTTGCTGGTAACATGGGTCCATTTGTGTATGAGCTGGATGCGCTGGAGCGCGGCAACTTCAAGTTTGATCTATATGGTGTTGGTTATGATGAGAAGAAAGTCAAAAACATCAACAATACGATACTGGACTACAAAGGCTGTTTTCCATCAGACAAAGTGATTGATCATATTGATGGGGACTTTGGCCTGGTGTGGTATGGCAATACACTGGATACCTGTGATGGTGTGACGGGTCAGTACCTTAAGTACAACAATCCGCATAAATTGTCTCTGTATTTGTTGTGTGATATGCCGATCATCATCTGGGACAAAGCAGCAATGGCTGATTTTGTTGAGGAGCAGGGGATAGGTTTTAAAGTCAGTTCGTTGCGTGACATTAAAACCCGCCTTGCGGAGCTGACACCAGAGCAAATCGATCAGATGAAGGAGAATGTTCAAAGAGTTAAAGCGGATGTGCAGTCGGGTCAGTATCTGACTCGTGCTTTGGACAGGCTGGTTTAACGGACGTTCCGGCTCATAACCATGGCCAGGTGGCAGGCTTACTGTGCCAGCCCCTGGCCTGAATGCTTAGCGGCGTCGTCTGCGCAGCAGCAACAATCCACTCAGTAGTGCCCAAGGGCTGAATGAGCCTGAGCTGCCATCGTCTTTATCATCGTCTCCATTATCCGGATTGGGATCCGCTTTAACGGTCACTGTTACGCTTGCATAGTCGCTGCCCCCTTGTCCATCTGCGATATCATAGCGAAAGACTTCAGTGCCGGAAAAATCATCTTGTGGTGTATACACTAACTGATTATTGCTTATGGTCACCTGGCCTGCACCACGATAATCCACGCTGCTTATCTTCAGCGCATCACCATCCACATCCCGGTCGTTGTCGAGTACAGTGAACGCATTATTTTTCGATGCAAAGTCAACGCTGTATGTATCGCTATTAGCCTCAGGTGCATCATTGACAGGCATTACTGTGACTGTGAGTGTGTAAGGCGCACTGGTGAGTGTGCCGCTGGTTACCGTTACCGGCACACTGAGTTCGCCATGGAAGTGGGCTGTGGGGGCGAGTGTGGTACCGGTGACCTGATAGTTTTCACCATCAGCCAGAGTGATTGCGTCTATGGTCATTGTTTGCGCCAGGATCAGATCATCCGGTTTTATCTGCAAGCTGCCATCTTCGTCAAGGCTGAGCGACTTTTGCCCTGTGATCTCAGGCGTTGTGTCACCGGCGGACTCAGTATTGATACTGAAGTCACCCTGGTTGATTGCGAAGAAGATGTTGTCATGACATTTGACCTGAATGCGGGCTTGCTCGGTGCGAATATTGCCGAGCTTTACTTCATACTGACCAGAGTTAGGTACTTGCTTAGCCAGCTCGGTGGCAAATGTCTGGCCGCCATCTGCGGAAAGTAAAATATCCACGTTTTTGCAGGCAACCGGGGCATTTTCTGTGTCGGCAGTGTGCCATTTCACCAACTGTGTGTTGCCTCGCCATTGGCTTGACCCGTCTGGTAAGGTCACGGCAAAGCCTTTTTCATTGCCAATTACGGCGATTTTGACGGCATCATCACTTACGCCGCCATGGCCATCTCTGACAACCAGACGAAAGTTAAGCGCTCTGGTCGTGGTGGCATAGGCTTCGCCAAAACTTGGGTGACCTGACAATATATCTGCCATTTTTGGCAATGTGCGTTGTGGCGTGCTGTTTGGGTTAAAGGTCCTGAACAGCGGCCTATTACCATCATCAATGCTGTCCTGAGCTTTGTCAGCAGAAGCTTCACCTAGGTCAAATTGTTGCCAACTGTAGCTGAGAGTGTCCTGCTCTTTGTCTGTTGCTGTGCCGCTTAAAGTAAAGGGAGTACGTGCCGGAATAGTGCGATCTGCGCCGGCGTTCACTTGTGGTTTGGCATTGTCGCGCTCACTATGAACCCCACAGCTTTTACCCGATGATAGCCGGGCATAGCGATTCATTTGGTCCAGAGAATGGATATGGAAATAAGGATCGGAATTGGCTTGCAGATCCTGCTCATCGCAAATGCCAGTGTAACCCATGATGGTTGATCCACTGGCCGGTTCATAGGCACTGCCTGGAGCGCGGTTGCCACCACAAGCACCCGCCTCGCCATTAAAGGTGTGATCGGCGCCCAGTTGGTGGCCTATTTCGTGCGCAACATAGTCGATATGAAAGGCGTCATTGGTGGGCTCCTCGCTGCCGGTGATCCCTTCCGCTTTGAGTTCGGTGCAAACAACTTCGAATCCGGCAAGACCGCCACCCCCTGTACCAACCAGGTGACCAATGTCATAGCTATCGGCACCAATCAGGGTATTGATTTGCTCACTTATTTTATCTATGTCTTCGTCTGTATTGTTGAAAGGATCTGTATTCGGGTCGATAAAAAGCAATTTGTCATTGTCGCCAACCAGTTCAAATTTAATCGCCAGATCGCGCTCGTAAACGTCGTTAATCCGATTGACCATAGTGACGATGGCCGCCAATGTTGTTTCTTTGCTACCGCCATGAAAACGGGCGTATTCACCTGTGGTAGCGATAGCAATGCGATAGGTTATCTGAGAGTTTGGCAGCGTGTCGGCATCATTGTTCTGTGCGAGCTGTGCCAGGCGGTCATGCATCTGAGTATGTCGATGTTGTTTACGTGGAGCGTGTTGTTTCAGTGTCTTTTTGCCTGTGGGCTGACTGCTGCCAGTGTAGCTGCGGTAGTGGTGTTGTCCTGCGCGTGGTTGAGGGTCCAGGTAGACACGTTGCCCCTGATAGTTGAAGACACCAAAGAAGCCGTTTGGCCCCAGATCAAATCGTCCGTAGTGCATCGGGTTGTCCTTTTGATGACCGCTGAATGTTTTGATCTGTGGGAACCTGCTTGCCAGTTCTGGCGCCATGACTTGGTTTGGCTTGAGCACAAACTCAACCAGCTTGCCATCTGGCAGAGGGAGCATCAGAGAGGTTGTTTGTGTGCCACTCAATGAACTGAGCTGCGCGTGCAGCGCACTTTGATCCAACTGGTATTGGCTTTGATGATTGTGTGGTTTGGCATGGTGTTGGTCAACGCTTTGCCAAATCGGAGAATCCGCGATTGCATACGTACAGGCGACGTGTGACAGGGCCAGTGCAATTAGGTGTTTTTTCATAATCGTATCCCATTGATGAATTCCAATAGGACTGTAGCGTTTTGTTGCTGGTGGCTGGGTATCTGATTGTCTGCCTTTTGTATCCGGGCTGATACATAGTGCTTGGTACGTAAACGAACAAGGCCGCACGTCTGCGGCCTGAAGTCTGAATCAGAATCCCGCTTTCCTTGCTGGATTACTGAGTGAAAGCGTAACGCTGTTTGGCCTTTATGCCTTAGTACACAGTGACATAATTGACGTTGACTGTTCCTTCGTGAAAGAGCTGGTTGAACTGATGATATTCTACGTCGATTTTAACCATGGCATAGTCGGTTTCCAGTGAGTAATCACCGCCTACTGAACGTGAGAAGGTGCATTCAGCTTGTGCGTACAGATACACAGAGGACGCAGGCTGTACAAAGTAGTTCAGTACATGCTGGTTGCATGACTGAAGTTCGTATCCTGCATCCAGAAGCTGACCTTTGATCTCCTGATACTGACGGCCATATTCAATAACTTCATCAACGCTGCTGTATCCAGCCCGGGTCGGTGCATGTTCTGTTTGGACAACAGAGGAGGTGGCATTTGCAAGTGCAGTTGTGCTGGCCAGAGAGAGTAAAGAAACAAGTAACGCATTTTTCATAAATAAACTTCCTTTTTGCTATAAAGCGCTGAGATCAGACGTAATAAATTTAGGGTAACCTTTTGCCTTAGATCACAGCAGATGACAATGACGCGGTGCTTATCACCGCGCCTTTGAACTCATGGTGGTACATTATCATGAAACTTATGTTTCGATAAATAGACGAAATAAAGAAAGTTTTATTTATATATTTTTATTTTTGTGCAAATTCCATTCAAATTAACCTCGATTATTGATTTTTTCTGAAAGTAAGCGTGTACTCACTATTGTTTTGTTTTATATGTATGAATATTTTCATATTGCTAGTTCTTTTTTCTTATTCAGATAACTTAAATATCCGATGTTTGGATAACAATTTGTTTATATTCCTTTGCCTAAGCGTGTTGCTTAACTAAGCTTAAGATCTGTTTTGAGCGAAAGCGTAAATGATGAATAAAGATGTCAATCAAAATAATCAGGTACTGAATCCGGCTGGTTGTGATGCCTAGAGTCAACCACTGTGTTGTGCTGATTTTATGTATTGTACTGAGCGCAGGCGCACAGGCTGCGCGGTATTCTGTTCTGGTGTACCACGGCGCGAATCCTCCTTATAACTATCTGGATGGCAGAGAGCAGGCCGGTATATTTAAGGACATGTTTACCCGCCTTGGTGAACTGACTGGGCACGAGTTTGAGTTTGTGCCACTGTCTGTTGCGCGCGGGCATAAATCGTTTGAGTCGGGTGAAATTGATATTGAGCCGGGGGTAAACCCCAGTTGGCGAAAAAGCTCCCGAGTACCGGGTATTTATAGTATTGACTATGCGTTTTCTCGAGAGGTGGTGCTGGGTCGTTCAGAAGCACGCGCTTATAAGCAACCCGAGTCTTTTTACGGCAAAGTGATGGGACGCGTACGCGGTTATCGGTATGGGCCGTTTGAGCGTCATTTTGGGGCTGGGAAAATCGCGGTATATGACAATATTTCTGAGCGAGAGCTATTGGTGCAGCTGGCTCATACCCGGCTGGATTATATCATGATTGGCGATGTAACAGCGGCCTACTATATTGCATCAATCCCGGCTTACCGAGGCTTTAAGGAAGTCTACGAGATAAGCAAGTTGCCGGTTGCTATGCGCATTCAGCCAAAACATGCTGAGCTAAAGCAAGAACTTGATCAGGCACTGAAGTTCATGATGGAGCAAGGCGAAATCAGCCAAATTTACCGTAAATACGGCATCAACATGCTGCCTTTCTGACTCATATTTATCGGCCTCTATCTTTGGGTACATATGTAAATGACACTCCTGGGACTGTTTCGTCTTGCTCATGGTGAATTTATGTCAAAATTAAGTCAATCAGTCCGTGTTTTTCTAGTTTAAGTCTTTGTTATTTAAAACGTTCCAAACTTACTGAAGTGCTTTTTCCTAAATAATTATGAAATAAATTTCGCGTTTAACTGTAAAACATCTGTTACATTTAAGTGTTTAAAATACAAACTAATGATGAGGAAGTGACTAAATTTTTAACTGGTCCATCCAGTTGTTTTTTTCATCATGGGCATTGATCTTTGTGTGTATCTCAGATTATTTCTAGATTGCTTTTTGAGCAATAACCATACAAGGATACAACATGAAAATTACACTTTTGGCTGCTGCTGTATTGTCACTTTCAGCAACCGCCGTCTCTGCGAATACACAACAATCGGGCCTGCCTGATATCACTCCTAGTGTCGTGGGTGGCATTGAAACTCCAGCTTATTCAAGGCCATATCAAGTTGCATTATTGATGAATGGCCGTCAGGGCTGTGGTGGTACACTGTTGAGTGAAAATTGGGTACTGACCGCGGCACACTGTCTGGACAATGCTTCAACAGCTAGCCTGACTGTCCGTGTTGGTGCGCATTCAATCAGTCGCGGCGATGGCGATACTTTGCGTGTATCTCAGATTATCATGCATGAGAACTGGCGTGGTGCGAACGGCATTCGCTCCGGTTATGATATTGCGGTACTGCGCCTGGCAACGCCAGCCGCAAGCAAATACACCCCGGCTAAGTTACCAACACAGTCCATTGCGGATCAGTATGCCGGCGTTGGCGCTTACCCGACGGTATCAGGTTGGGGATTAACCTCTAATCGTGGTCGTCCGAGCGATGTGCTGCGCGAAGCTCAGCTACCTGTGATTTCTAACGCAAGTTGTAGCAGCCAGCTGAACTTTAACATCCCTGGCTCCGTCATTTGTGGTGGCGGCGAAGGCGGTCGTTCAGCCTGTAATGGTGACAGTGGTGGCCCTTATGCGGTCCGTGTTGGCAACGATTTCTACAGCATAGGTACTGTGAGCTGGGGTATTGCCTGCTCTGGTGCGACGGCATTTACTCGTACAACCAGCTACCTGGACTGGATTGAGCGTAAAACGGGTTTGAGCCCGGATAATCCGACGGATGAAAAACCAGTTGCTGATTTCAGTGCGTCGGTTTCTGGCATGACAGTGAGCTTTGCGAATCGCGCGACGGATGACAATAGCATCACAGCTTATGACTGGAACTTTGGTGATGGCAATCGCTCAAGCGCAGCAAACCCACGTCATACCTATGCCGCTGATGGTAGTTACAATGTGACGCTTACCGTGACAGATACTGCGCAGCAAACAGCTACTGTGTCTCAGGTCGTGTCTGTTGGCGAGCCGCCTGTTTGTGACGTATCTCCCTGGGATCGCGCTACTTCTTATGCTTTAGGTGAGAAAGTGTCTTATCAGGGCAATATCTATGAGGCTATCTGGTGGTCTTCTGGTGCCCAACCAGACCTATACCCGAATGTCTGGAAGAAATTGGATAGTTGCGGTGGTAATGGCGATCCGGCACCGGTTGCAGGCTTTACTGTGGCTAAGTCAGGCCTGAGTGTTACTTTGACTAATACCAGTACAGATAACGGACAAATCGTGTCAAATCAGTGGCAGTTTGGCGATGGTCAGAGCGCATCACAACCTTCGGTAACGCACACCTATGCGGCAGCGGGCACCTACACAATCCGCCTGACTGTGACAGATGATCAGGGTCAAAGCAGCACCCTTTCAAAAGAGGTGACGGTTGGCGGTGACAGCAACTGTCAGGGTATTCCTAGCTGGAGTCCTAGCACAGTGTACAACACAGGTGATCTGGTTGCTAAAGGTGGTCAGGTATATGAAGCCCAGTGGTGGGTGCAGGGTGAAGATCCAGCCCAGTCAGGTCCCTGGGGTCCATGGAAATCTGTAGGCACCTGTAACTAGTCGCTTTTTTGCTCAGTCCCGGGTAATCTATCAGAAATTAAACGGTAAACAGAAGATCATGGGACTGAGTCATCAGGCGCATAGCGAACTACGCAGGCTGGGCGAGCGTGTAAAAAAAGTGCTCACGGCGATAATGCGGGCGATGCCCGCACAAGCACAAACCATCGGCGGATTTGCTCGTCATATTGGGTGTCATCGCTCAACCAGCCAGCGTTTATTTAATGCATACAAGGCCAAGTCTGGCGAACAGGTGCTCTACCATTTACCCGGGCAACAGGCGCTGAGCCTGCTGGGTGAGCAGCTATCAGGGCACATTCCCTGTGATTTGATAGTGCAGTGGCGTCAGGTGAGTGAGCGCTTTTCTGCAACCATTCCTCAGTATGCAAGAAGTCATGCAGAACTAAAACGACTACTGGATAACCGGCAAGAGGACAAAGTGAAAGCACGGGATGTCAATCTCTCTGGTCAGGACAAGCGGGCTCAGCTGTATTATGCGGCCAAGTCGCTGCTTGGTATGAGTATGGAGGAGATTTTCTGTGCCTATGTACTAACCCGAGGCAAGGGCCGCGAGGGTTTTTTGCAGGAAGTAGCTATGATCAGCAAATCGCAGATCAAGCGTGAGACCGGTGCCGCACCTTTCGTTCAGTTTTACACGCATCCTCACAATGATGATTTCATCGCCCCTTTGAACATAGACGCCAATTGTCGTGTTGAATCAAAGCGCTTTAGTATCGGCATTGCGCAAGAGCTATCAACACCTGGGTTACACCAGGCATTTGCCAGCTATTCACCCGGTAACAGCGGGTTGGTATTTGACCCTGTTGCGGGCCATGACCGCTTTGATGCAACCTTTATTTTTAATAACCCTGATGAGCTGGTTGACCCGTTAAGTCATGACAGTCAATGTAGCTCCACCAGTATTTCGATTAAAAATCCGGCCAAAAAGTTGCGCTTACTTGTGTTGATAGAAAAGCAGCTGGATCGCCACAGTTGCGTGAATGTCGGTTGTTATCATGGCAACCAAAAAGTGGAAGAAGGGAAGCTCAGTGTGGAAGACATGTGGACCGAACGTCTGCCAGAATTTCCAGAACTACGCTTGATTGACTTAAATGCCGGTGCGCAGGCATTACACTGGGATACTGTACAACAGCAAAAGCTCGACTATCTATTTCGCTACGCCAGCTTGGATCCTAGCAACTACCGATGTTATCTGATGGAAGTGGATTATCCAATCTGGTCCAGCACTTATCGTATTTACTTCGAACATCAGTGAGTGACTTTGAACAATTGCTGGGTGCATTCTATAGTTTCAGGAGATAGGCAAAAGCGGAACGGGTGATGTTACGAGCGATGATTGGCCTGTGGATGATGCTGTTCCCGGTGGCATTATGGGCTGCTACACCCAGTGAGGTGATTGATAAACTTCAAGAAGCCGAAGACTACTTGACGGTAGACCCGGCAACTACCTTAGTGCTACTGGAGCAGGTTGATAATGCTCAGCAACTTCCTACCTCTTTGTTTTTACGTTGGCACTTTATTCGCATGCGTGCCGCCGTGCCGACCCATCAATTGGCACAGATGGAATATTCCCTGGAGGCTGTTTTTTCCCACCATAGTCACCCCTATTTTATCGAAAAACTACCCACCGCATTGAGTGCATTGGGGATTTGGTTGCGTCGCCATAATTACCTTAATGATGCGAGACAAAGCCTGGAATGCGCCTATAAATATGCCCAGTCAGAACAGCAGAAGCTGGTACTTACTAATAGTTTGGCATTGGTTTCTCGTCAGCTTGGCGATTATGCCAAAGCAAGACGGTTGTATGGCAGAGCCATGAATATTGCAGATAAGGCCGGCATTACATCAAAAAATGGCATTATCAATAATAACCTAGGGATCATAGCGTTAGAGCTGGGTGAGGTTACTGAAGCAGAGGTGCAGTTTCGAAAAGCGCTTGCCAGTTATCAGGAAATAGATAAACGATCCGGGCAGATCTCCGCGGGTGTAAATTTGTTATTTGCTTTTATTATCCAGGAGCAATTGTTGAATTATCAGCGTTTATACGGACCTACCTCCAGGCTGACCGCATCCTTCCCCAACGAAACTAAGCAGGCCATGTTACTGTGGGTTAATGCCCGGTTTATGCAACTAGAAGGTCACCCGGTTAGTCAGCAGAGTAAAAACAGTCTTAAATTGGCATATACCCAGCTTCAGGATGATAATATACGCCGTCTGGTATTCCAGCACCTGGCAAAGCCACTGGGTGTTGATGTTAATCTGCCCAAGCCGGTGGTCGTCAGACAGTTCGAGCGTAGCTGGTATGACGTGGTTAAAGCTTGTGACTGGTAAGCATGCCACTGGCATTACCCCGCAAATTTATACCCTACACCATAGACAGATGTGATGGGGGTCTGGTCGGGTGCAATGGTGCTGAGTTTTTTTCGAATATTTTTGACATGGGTATCTATGTTGCGGTCGACAATATCGTCACTATTGGGGTAAAGCTGTTCAATAAGCTGGGCACGAGAAAAGACCTGTTGTGGATGACTAAGCAGCAAAGTCAATAACTTAAACTCGCTGGGAGTCAACTCCAGCGGCTGAGCCCGATAACTGGCAGTGAACTGAGCTGGGCTGATAATGAAGTCTCCCACTTTGAGCTCGTCTTGTTGTTTAGGTGAAAAGCGACGCAGTACCGCCTTAACTCTTGCCATAACCTCCCGGGGGCTGAAAGGTTTGCAGATATAGTCATCTGCCCCCAACTCCAGGCCGAGCAATCGATCAATTTCATCTTTTTTGGCGGTGATCATGATCATAGGTATGTCGCTGAATTGACGGACCTGACGACAAATACTCAGCCCGTCTTCACCTGGTAACATCAGATCCAGCAGCACAAGATCGACCTGATTGTGTTGCAGGAATGCGACCACACCATCACCACGTTCCAGGTGCGTGACGTTATATCCTGCGGCTCTGGCATAGGCGATAAGTACCTCGGCAATATTGGCTTCGTCTTCTACAATCAGCAAATGCAACTTGTTCATTATGGGTTCTCTTGTGGTTGACAGGGCAAGCTGAGGGTGACACAGAGCCCGCCCAGCGATGAATCACTCAGTGCAATGTTACCCTGGTGCGCTTCTATTATGGTTTTGCATAAAGCTAGTCCGAGTCCGCTACCACCATACAGGCGGCTTCGTGATGGTTCGACCCGATAGAAGCGCTCAAATAACCTGACTTTTTGCTCGTCAGAAACACCCGGAGCCGAATCTTCGATACGGATGATCACCCGGCTGGCCTCATGGGCTATGACTATCCTTATCTGCCCACCGCTATCCGTGTAGCGGCGGGCATTTTCTATCAGGTTAGAGAATAGCTGGCACAGGCGCTCTTTATCTGCAATGACTTCTCGAGGTGAGAGCGTCATGGCGTGTGTCAGTGCGGTCGTATCCAAAGTGATAGCGCGTTCTGCAATTTTACTCTCAAGCCCCTGAATAGTTTGCATAAGAAGCGGCAGAGGATCAATCGCGGCCATGGTGTAGCGATAACCGCCAACATCTGCACTGGTCAGCTGATAGAGATCGTCAACCAGCCGACTGAGGTTATCGACCTCGCTTAGTAACAGTGCTGTTTTATCGGCATCCATGGTAAAGACGCCATCTTCGATAGCTGTCAGTTGAGTTTTCAGTACGGTTAGTGGTGTGCGTAACTCATGGGAAGTATCGGACATCCATTGACGTCGACTTTTCTCATTATCTTCGAGGATCTGTGCCAGCTTATCAATGCGCCTTGCCAGTATCGCCAGTTCATCACTACCCATTTGATTCGCCCTGCTGCTGAAGTCTCCCTGCATCAGTTTATCTGTGCACTTCATCAGTCGTTGAATGGGTTTGCTGAGTTGTTTTGAGACAAACCACGCCATCAGGAGTGCCAGTAGCAGTGCCGATAAGGCAATCCACAGATAATTGTTGAGTTGCTGGAAAATAAACTCGTCGTTGCTTATCTGTTTACTGGCCGTTGTCTCACTGACGTGGGCAGGGTCCCAGCCAAGCCAGCCAATGAGCTGGCCATCGAGCTTCAGAGCTTGCTGGTAGCGATTGCTTTGTAATGTGGGCTTACCTTCAATGCGTTGTTTGTTGTGGTCATACAGGCTGATCCGTCGGCCCGTGTCGAAGTAGCGGCGGTCACTATGTTGGGCTGGATTAAATATCTTATCACGGCGACCATCACGGTTTTGTCGTACCTGTTCCGGTTTCATCAGCTGCTGCCACAAACGACGATTGTGGCGTAAATTTTGCCAGCTGCCTTCACGCTGATAAAAAGCCAGCAAGCGGGTACGGGTTTGCTCAACATGACTTTGTTCACTGCGCTCAACCAGGGTCGCAAAGTCGCTGGTCAGGCTGCCTGCCGTTAATCCCAGCTGGATTGCAATGATTGCCAGGTTGGTGAGCACGATGGCCAGAAACAGTTTGGCAAAAAGGTTCAAATGTGGCTCCTGTAATCCTATGTGCGTCGTCAATTAAAGGTAATGAGTGCCGTTTTTCCGGCTGCCAGCATGCGATATTGTGGTCTTGTTACGTTGAGATGAACCGTACCCAGTGAGGGGGGGAGTGTCAGGCTTACCTGTTCAATTTCCAGACCTTTGCTGCGGTGCAGACCTTCCAGAACCAACTCTGTCTGCCCTGTATGGTGAGCCAGAGTGTGCAGGCTTTTCAGCTGCAAGGCAACTATGGTGTTGTTGAGGTGCAACACTGTGTTGTTTTCAATCAGGCTTTTAATAAAGGCCTGTTGCTGTGGAGGGGTCAGGTTGGTTGCCATCACCGCATTGGTGTCACCCAGCATCCAGGCTGCCGGGTCCTGAAGGGCCTGAAACCAGTGCTGCATATCAATGTGTAAACGCAGCTCTGCCTGACCATCTCTCAGGGTGAGCCTGGCTTTATTGCTGTCTATATTGTGTGCAATAGCAGCGTCGATCTGACTCAGCACACCCATTAATAGCAGGCAGAATAGGTATTTCATATGGGGTTACCTCTTTTTATCGGCACAAGGTGCCAGTTTCAACGATCCCGCCATTGCTGACCGTTTTTTGTTCAAACAGATAACAGTTTTCCTGTCCACTGATTGGGGTGTAGTTGACATAGTACTGTGTGCCTTGATGCGTATAGGTCATGCTTCGAGTACCATCCGCCAGAATGGTATGTTGCAGGTTACTGACACCGCCTTGTGGTGGCGTCAGATTTGCGCGCATCTGGGGGTTATCGCTACTTAAAGGAGCAACACGCGGAAGGATCTGGGTATTCACTTCACCCATTAAACATTGAAATACATAGGGAGCCTGATCTGACGTATGATATCGGTAACCATATTCACTATCTGTCTGGCCATGACATAAATCCAGCGTACCTTCGGCAATTTCACTGCCGTCCGGATTGTTATGCCCAAACAAAGGGTAGCCATCATAGCCCCAGCCCAGAATGGCATCATCGCCCTGGTTTTGCATAGCGGCAATCATACAGGTCGGCGCCGCATGGTAGTGGTAGTCATCCCCACGCCCGGCGTGGCCACCACAGTTGTCGAGCTGCCCAAGTGCCTTGGTATCTACTTTAGGGTCGTACTGATACAGGTCTAGCTCGCCTTGAGCTGAATAATCATAAATAGGCACTCCGTTTACCGCGACTCCGAGTGCCGCATCGATAGTGGTGGGAGTGCCACTTAATTGCCGGTCAAGCGGAATGGGTGCTGCATACCCGGGCGCTGGCACAGGGATCTGTTCATTGCTGCCAGTGATGCCATTCATAAGATCATGATCCGGGTAAGTATCGGATGTGATATAGGCATACTCATTGTCACAGGTGACAGCAACATCGTTGAATCCTGCGTTGCTGACAGACTGTTGTACCTGCTCACAGGCGCTGAGTGCGACATCAGGAAAGCGGTTTACGCTTACCGTTAAAGTAGCCGTATCCAGAGTCAGAGAATCGATGGCGTTTAGAAAAGTGTCCCTGTCTACCGTTATATTCTGAGCCAGAGATGGGCTGTCAGACAGTGCGTACAGAGTAAAAGTGAAGAAGTGCTGGCCCGGAGCTTGCGGACAGGGCGGAGCGTAAGCTTGCTCGTTATTCACACTGTTATTGCCAAGGGTACCGATTGAGGCACCGGCTGCCATCGTTTGTATATCGCCATTGATATTGTAAACCAACCAATGTTGCTCGTTTGCTGCAGTGGCCATGCTGATAGCGTACTCTTGCGTATTGGCTGGTGCGCCTGTCCAGTTCAGTGGTGGTGACAGGTTATCACCATCACAGGTGTAGCTGGTCGGCAAGGCCTCTTGGTTGTTGAACGCCGGGCTGGTCAGACTGAATGTGGAGGGCTGTGTTGTGTCATCAGCTGAGTCGCCACTTGTGTCGCCTTGGTTGTCACTTGTGTCGCCTTGGCTGTCATTTGTGTCGTTTTGCGCATTATTAGTGGTATCCGATGATGTATCGGTTTGCGTTGTTTCAGCTGAGTCCGATGAACCTGAACCACAGGCTGCCAGCAGGCTACATAATATGATTAAGAATAGTTGTTTCATGCAAACCTCAAAGTGGCTGTTGTTCTATTACTTAGTCTAGATGGCAAATGTGGGGATAAAATAGTGTAATTAGAATTTTTTTAGTGTTTATAAATTAATTGGTTACGTTCATAGCAACATGCTTAGTGCGTAAATGTGTGGAAACTGTGTGGTTTGTTTACCAGGATAAAAATAATCCTGGTTACAAAGTATGTATGATTCAAAATACCGGTTGCGATTGTACAATGTGCTCAAAATGCTCCGATAACAGGTCGATAAAATGCCGCACTTTGGGTGAAAGGTGACGGCGGCTTGGATAAACCACATAGACGTTTACATCTGGTTGTGGGTACTCAGGAAACAGGGTAACAAGTTGCTGTTGCGCAATGGAAGTGTCGACATAAAATGCAGGCAGGCGCGCGATCCCTATCCCGTCACGAGCCATGGCAGTTTGCATATGACCGTTGTTGCACAAGATCCGCTGTCGCACATCTACATGAAAGGGGTTGCCTTGTTTGTCTTTGAACTCCCAGCGATCCGGAGTTTTATGATTGCTGTAACAAATGCTGTGATGCTTTTCTAACTCTTTTGGGTGATGTGGTTGCCCAAACCGACTGAGATAACCCGGACTGGCAACAACGTAGGTTTTGCATTGATAAACACGTTTGCAGATTAGGCTGGATTCTTCCAGTTGTGGTGTCGCTCGCACAGCCAGATCATAGCCATCACTAATCACATCAACCGCTTTGTCTTCAAGGTCCCATTCTAGCGAAACATTCGGATAGCGGTTTAGGTATTCAGCTAACACTGGTTGCAGGTAGTCGGCACTGAACGCCACCGGGCAGGTAATTTTAAGCGTGCCTCTGGGGATGTCATCAGTCACATTTAGCTGTTGTGCTGCGGCCTGAGCATCCTGGATCAGTTGGGTGCAATTTTGGTAGTAAGACTCGCCCTCCGGGGTTAATGCCAATGTGCGGGTGGTGCGGTTCAGCAGTCTCACACCCAGCCTTTCTTCAAGCCTTGCAACCATTTTGCTGACATGCGAGGGAGAATGACCCAGCTTTTGTGCTGCGGCAATAAAACTCTTACTCGCGACGACTTCGGTGAAGATTTCTATGCCTTCAAAAAGATTGTTATTCATATGGAAATAGTAACTTTACTTTTACCCTATTAATCATTATTAAAACCTAATATACACTGGTTGTCATCAGCTTGAGGTGAACGCTTATTGAAGTGAGCACCTATACAAACCTAAGTTAGTCTTATTTTGAGAGGGTAATCCCATGAAAGTATTAGTATTTGCAGCCAGCAACAGCCGTCAATCTATTAACCAGCAACTTGCAAGCTATGCTGCCTCGTTGATCCCCAATGCAGAGGTCGAAGTGTTAGACCTGAATGATTATGAAATGCCAATTTACAGCATTGAACGTGAAACAGACGGTGGCATACCAGACGAGGCACAGCGCTTCTTCGCTAAAATTGGTGCTGCGGATGCAATTATTGTTTCTTTTGCTGAGCACAATGGCAGTTATACAGCGGCCTACAAAAACTTGTTTGACTGGACATCACGCATCGATATGAAGGTATACCAGAATACACCTATGCTGATGATGGCCACGTCTCCGGGTCCAGGTGGAGCAAAAAGTGTATTGGCATCGGCTGTGGGTTCTGCCCCTTATTTTGCTGCTGATGTTAAAGCCAGTCTGTCTGTACCTAGCTTCTTTGATAATTTTGATTTAGAAGCAGGTGAACTTAAAAATACTGAGATTAAACAGGAGCTTGAAGCTGCCCTAAAGTTGTTGCACTAAGCTAATTTGAGCGCTTGAGCACCTTATTAATTCAGGTCGGATGATACAAAATATTGTCCGGCCTGTTTGATTTTTATTCTAACAGCCTAATTACTTTAAAAAAGTTACCTTTGGGGGTTTTCAAAGACAAAAAAATCTTCTAGTATCTTTGTCGTCGATTTGGGGCTATAGCTCAGCTGGGAGAGCGCTTGCATGGCATGCAAGAGGTCGGCGGTTCGATCCCGCCTAGCTCCACCAAATCTCTTATCCTTCCCATGTTGTTGTTTTTATTCCGCCTTAGTTACGATACAGTTTTCGTAATCAATGTTAATTTTTCGGGTCATGAATGAACAATTTATTTGCTAACTTGCCAGCTGATCTCAGCGATGAAGTCTTTCAAACACTCTTGTCTCATGAGCAGCTAAAAGTCGAGCGCATCGTTTCTAAAGGGCACACTTCTCCGTCTCAGGGGTGGTACGACCAAAATGAACATGAGTGGGTGTTGGTGCTGCAGGGCGAAGGTGAGCTGACATTTGAAGACGGTCGGGTTGAGCGCCTGGCTGCGGGCGATTACATCAATATCCCGGCCCATTGTAAGCATAAAGTCAGCTGGACCGACCCTGAGCAGGAGACAGTCTGGTTAGCCATTTTTTATCGATAACCATTTATCCAGCACGGTCTGGAGCTTGTCCAGAGCAATGGGTTTGCTGATGTAATCATCCATACCTGCGGCAAAACAGGCCTCTATATCTTTGATCAATACATTGGCAGTCAACGCGATGATAGTGAGCTGCATGTGCTGAGGCATGCTACGGATTGCTTTTGTCGCTTCAATGCCGTCCATATTGGGCATGTGCATATCCATCAGCACCAGATCATAATGTTCTTTTTCCAGCTGCTGCAAGGCTTGCTGGCCATCGGTGACAATGGTGACGCTGAGGCCCAGCTTTTCTAAAATGGCCTTAGTGACAATCTGATTGACCGCATTATCTTCCGCTAACAAAATATGGCCATGTAACTCTCCCAGCGTCACTTGATCGCTGTCTTCTGAATAAATCAGGCAGCACGTGGTTACTGGCCAGTTAAAGTCAAACTGAGAGCCTTCCTCTTGCACCGATTGACAATTGAGATGGCCACCGCACAAGTCAATAATATGCTGACAGATACACAGGCCCAGCCCGGATCCCCCATAGCGCCGGGTAGTACTTTCATCTTCCTGATAAAACGGATTAAAAATTTGCGGGAGCTTGTCTTCTGCGATACCTATGCCGCTGTCAGATACGGTAAACCTGAGCATTACCTGCTCCATGTTGCCAATGTTTTCTACTTCCAGACGGATAAACCCTTCGTGGGTAAACTTGATGGCATTATTGAGCAGGTTGAGTAAAACCTGTTGTAAACGATGTTTATCACTGACCACCTCTTTGGGCACCGTATCGCCAATTACCAGCTGAAATCTCAGCCGTTTTTCAATGACTTTTTCACTGAATATCTGCTCCAGGTGGTGCAATACCGCATATAAGTCAAAGGGCTCAAAATACAGAGATACTTCGCCCTGATCTAACTTAGAAATATCCAGAATGTCATTGATCAGGGTTAGCAGGCTCTGTCCTGACTCATTGGCAACCCGGATCAGGGTAGTTTGCTCTGCATTAAAGCTATTTTGTTGATTGAGTAACTGGAGGGTACCCAGAATACCATTCATGGGTGTGCGGATCTCATGGCTCATGTTAGCCAGAAAGCGGCTTTTGGCATTAGCCGCTTCTTCTGCGGCGAGTTTCGCCAGTTCGAGTGCCTGAGTCCGCTCTTCCACTCTGTGTTCCAGCTCAGATTCGCGCTGGAATACCTTGTCGCGCATCTGCGCAAACGCCCGGCTGAGCTTGGCCAGTTCATCTTTGCCCCGGGTAGACAAAGACACATTAAAGTTGCCTTGAGTCAGCGCCTGTGCGGCTTTAGTGAGTTTGGCAATGGGCTGATATATGCTGTTCGAGAAGCGCCAGGCAACCAGCAAAGAAATGGCAATGGCAAATGCCAGAATAATCAACAACTGTTGACGCAGTTCATACACCGGGGCGAACACCACATGTTCGGGTAAAGTTAACGCGATGCTGTACCCTGAGGACTTGACAGGCGCATAGAAAATATAAGATTTAGGCCGGGTGGGAGTTTGAGCCAGCTGCGCATAGCCATTAAAGCCTGCAATCATCTTCAGGCCAATTTCTTTAAGTTGTGGGTCTGCTTCTTCAGTGACCTTTAAGCGTACTGCGATTTTTTCGCCAATGTCATTAACAACAAATTTCCCCTGTTCGCGTTTGAGTTGAATGATTTTGTCTGGCTGCCAGTGATACATGTAAATGCCTTCCTGAGATACCAGCATAAACCGGGCGTTATCGTAAAACTGATGGACAACTTGTTTGGAAACAGCCTGTACCAGTCTATCTATCTCGCGCCAGGGAATGCTGCCACCCAGTAGACCAGCTACTTTACCATCGTTGGCCAGTATGGTCGCTGCGACTACGATTTGTTTAACGCCTGTTGTGTAGGAGATCATCGGCTCGGACACGTAAACTTCAGCGTTTTGTTCAACATTTCGGCCTATGGTTTGTTGCCAATAATCGCGACGCGAAATGGTTCTTTTACGTGCTTCTGGAGACTTATCATCGAAGGTGCGCAGCATATTTTGAAAGGGGTTTCCGCCTTCGGTATTGTGAAAGCTGCCGTCGGGCCGACCGATAATGAACTTTTCGTAAGTCTGGTCATGGGCGGCTTTTTCTGTTTGCAAAATGGGGGAGATGTGCGCAAAGTCCATGGCTTTTAAGGTTGGTTGGCGCGCCAGAGTCGCCACTTCGCTTTTGCGTTTAGCGAAATAGCGGTCGAAAATGGCGGCTGCATTATAAACTTTGGCCTGAGCAGCTGAGATGCTCAGACGTTTTGCCTGCTCGGTACTGTGCAACATGGCCAGTAAGAATATCACCAGCATTGGAGCCAGTGCTGTTAATCCCAGGATCACCGTCAGGCGCGTTTTTAATTGCATATATCAGATTAAAAAGCTTCTTATCTCACAAGTTTAGACAATATTTTGGCTTACACCTCTCGTTATTGAAATTTTTCTCCTCAGCCTAAAGATATAAAGTGGCGGGTCACCGGGAGGTTGACCTCAGCCGATTAGTGCTTTGCTGAGATCGTCCATTCTTTATTCCATATCAAGTCAGCCAGGATTAAGGACTGCTACATTAGTAAGGTGTTTAGCCCCTATGAGTGGTACTAAAGCGTGATACTGAAATTTCTGATTTGGGCGTTGTTGTTTGGCTCGGTATGGGTCGCAGCTGAGCCCATTTTACCACTGCACAGTGTCGCAACGGATGCTCGCAAGGTTGCATTAGGTCGGCAGTTATTTTTTGATACCCGGCTGTCTCGCAGTAACGAAGTAAGCTGTGCTTCTTGCCATCAATTGACAACGCATGGCGCTGACAACACTGCCCGCTCTAAAGGAGTTGCGGGGCGGCTTGGTGACGTGAGAGCACCTACCGTCTATAACTCAGTATTCAATATTCGTCAGGCCTGGGATGGCAAAGCCATTGATTTAAAAGCTCAGGTCACGCTTCCAGTAGAAAACCCCAAAGAATTTGACACCACCTGGCCTGTGTTGATCGCAACCCTCAATGAGGATAAAGCCTTTGTGAGCGCCTTTACACAGGTTTATAAAGATGGGCTGTCGAGTGATGCCATTAGTGATGCTATTGCTCACTATGAGCGCAGTTTAATTACCCTTAATGCGCCTTTTGATCTGTGGCTACAAGGCAAGGGGAGTTTGTCTGAGCAAGCGCAGGAGGGATATCGCTTATTTAAATACTATGGCTGTATTAATTGTCATCAGGGTAAAAATGTGGGTGGCAATATGTTCGCCAAAATGGGCACTTTTGGAGACTACTTTGGCGATCGTGGTACGCCCATAGAACCTGCCGATTACGGTCGATATAACGTGACGGGTCGTGAGGCCGATAAGTTTACTTTTAAAGTACCGGGTCTGCGTTTGGCCGCGAGACAAACTTACTTTTTTCATGATGGTAGTGAGCAAAGCCTGACCGGCGCTATCAATACCATGGCCCGTTACCAGCTTGGCCGCTCACTCAGCCAGTCAGAGTTAGAGGCAATTGAAGCTTTTCTGGAAAGTCTGGTTGGTCAGCATCAGGAAATGACACAATGAAGCCTTCAATGAAACTTAACTTCCCTGTTATTGGTCAGTGCCTGTTGGTAATGCTGCTGACGGCTTTGATGGTGTACTTCTTTCGCGCTCATATTGCGACCGGAGAGCGCCAACATGAGCAGGTATCTCATTTGTTTGATGCCAAATCCATCGATGCCAAACTGGATAAATTTGCACTTGAACTCAGCGTGGGTAGTTTGCGCCATTTTGATGAGTTACAGCAACTGGACAGGGCATTGCAGCAGCTGACAAATAAGCAGCAAAATCGTCACATTAGTATGGAGTTTCTCGCCTATCTAAGGCTGCTCAGACACAAGATGGCACTGATGGAGCAATTGAAAACCCAGGCCGTGGGGATGCGCAATGGCCTGACTTATTTGCCTGTGGTATTGGATGAAATGATTGTCACGCAGCATCCTCAGGCATTACTTGGCAGTACCATACTCGCCAGTCTGGTAACTTCTGGCCAGCCACTGGATGAACTGTTGCTGGATACCCGCATTCGGACTTTAGCTGAGGCGACTGTCGTATCGCAAAGCCATGCTTTACTCAGTCGTCGATTTGTCAATCATATCCAGGTTGCCGTTGAATACTATCGTCAGGTCCATGCGACACGCCAGGACTACCTGGCCATCAACAGCAAACAGGCCTTTGCTCGTCTCTATGGTGCACAAATGGACTTGCATGGTTCGCAGTTGAGGCAAACCCGGACTTTGAGCGAACAGTTGTTTGGGCTGGCGGTGGTGCTGTTACTGACTTTGTTATTTATCTTACAGCGGTTAAACAAAGCCAAAAACCATGCCTTGCAAGCCAGCCAGTTATTGCATGATGCCATTGAACGTCTGCAAGAGGGGTTTGCACTCTATGACAGCGAGGGAACACTGATGCTGACAAATCAGTGCTGGTTGCGACACTACGGGGTGACATCCAGGTCAGAGTTTCCGCAAACGCTGAGTGAGTGGCAACAACGCCAGTCGGAGTTTGTTCATGAACAAAGTGACACACCGCAACGACTGCAAAGGACAACACACGGACGCTGGTTGCAAATTCGCCATGCGCGTACGGCTGAAGGGGGATATGTCTACATCAGTGTGGATGTAACTGAGTTTAAAGAAGTTGAAGCGGAGCTTAAGACCGCGGCGGCGGTTTACCAGGCGACTCAGGAAGGGATCATGACCACCAATGCTGAGCTGGAGATCATGGCGGTGAATCCGGCTTTCACACGCATTACCGGATATCAGGAGCAGGAAGTTTTGGGCAAAAAACCTAACTTGCTCAGCTCAGGCCGTCACGATAAGCGTTTTTATGAGCATATGTGGCAAACCCTGCAAACCAAAGGTGAGTGGGCGGCTGAGATCTGGAATCGCCGTAAAGATGGCACGGTTTACCCTGAATGGCTCGCCATCAGTGCCGTTCAGGATGAGCAGGGTCAGGTCCAGCAATACATTGCGGTGCTATCCGATATGACAGAGCGCAAGGAACAGGAAGCCAAAATTGCCTATCAGGCGATGTATGATGCGCTTACCGGATTGCCAAACCGACGTTTGTTGCTGGACAGGATCTGTCAGGACCTGAAACAAATTGAGCGTCAACCTCATCTGAGTGCTTTATTATTTATCGACCTGGATCGCTTTAAGCGCATTAACGATGCAATGGGGCATGACGCGGGTGATAACTTGCTGCTAGAAGTGGCCAACCGGCTGAATCACCTGGTGCGACGTACTGACACTCTGGCCCGTTTTGGTGGCGATGAGTTTGTGTTGTTACTTAGTCAGATCAGCGAGGTTGAGGATGCTGCAAAAGTCGCGGAAAAGATCCTCACTTCTTTGGCTCAGCCCTTCACTATCAACGGGTTTGAAGTGATCAGTGGCGCCAGTATTGGCATTGCCATCATGCCTGATGATGCCCGTGAGCAACAGGAGATCCTACGCCGGGCTGACCTGGCTATGTATAAAGCAAAAGAAAGCGGTCGTAATCAGTATCATTATTTTGCCCCTTCAATGCAGCAACAGGTTAACCGGCGCGTAGAGCTGGAACAATTGCTGCGCAGAGCCATAACAAGCAACGAACTGGAGGTATTTTATCAACCCATCATTGAGCTTAAAACGGGTCAGTTACATGGCTTTGAAGCCCTGACTCGCTGGTCACATCAGGGGCAATACATTGCACCGGACGAGTTTATTCCGGTTGCAGAAGAAAGTGGCCTGATCTCTGAGCTGGGGGAGTGGATGCTGATGCGCGCCACATCAGACATTGCGGCTTTAAATCGTACGCTCGATCTGGATTGCTGTTTATCGGCGAATATTTCCAGTCAGCAATACCGGCTGGGCTTCAATGCCACAACCTTACGGCATATTCTGGTTCAGACCGGATTCAAGCCAGCCAATCTGGCGCTTGAGATCACGGAGAGTATTTTGCTGGATGATGATGAGGCCATCCTCGCCTGGCTTGAAGGGCTCAGAGCGACGGGGGCACATTTATCGATAGATGATTTTGGTACTGGTTACTCTTCGTTGAGTTATTTGCGTCGTTTTCCCATTAACACCATTAAGATTGATAAGAGCTTCATTCATGAGTTCGCACATGCTCCGGACTCACAAAATCTGGTGCGTGCCATACTATCAATGGCAGCCAGCCTTGGCTTGTCTGTCATTGCTGAAGGCGTGGAGCATGTCGCACAGCTCGAAGGCCTCAAGGAAATGGATTGTGATCTGGTGCAGGGCTATGTGTATGCTAAACCTATGTCACTCAGTGAACTTGAGATCTGGTGTAAGACCTTTTCTCAAAATCACCTTCAGGATCTGGCCTAGACGTGCAAAGGTAAATGGTTCAGGCCCTGAATGGCAGCATTATGTGCGGGGAGTGCACGATAAGTTATGCGTGCCTGAAATGACGCGTTAAGCTGCACTCGTTGCTGAGAGTGATGGGTGTTGTGCAACCAAACCTGGTCTTGTTGGACGAAATAATACGCTTTTTGATAACACAATGCCGCCAGCCGGGTGGCTGCTTGCTCTGAGCATACAATCAATAAACTGAATTCCCGATAGTCAAGACTGGCACTGGTTCCCCAAAGCGGGTGCATTTTGTAGCCCTTGCGCTTTAATGCCGGATAGAGCAGGCGTTGAAACCGGCGGTTTTCAGCAAGTGTTCGTTTTATGCCCCATGGATTCCACAAACTGACGATTGCGCCATTCGGAGCTGCCGGGAGCGCGGCACAAGGTCTAAACCAAACATTCTGGTAGAGCTGCCACAATTCATTTTCAATTTGACGGTGCATGTTTTTCCTGAGCCACTTCACAGTGGCTTCACAGTATCAGCGTTACGGTGAGTCTGTCCAAACAAAGGAGACTCGATAATGAAAAGACAATTGATGGTTGCATCTTTATGGTCGTTGGTGAGCATTAATGCGATCAACACAGCCAATGCCGCGGACGAGCCGCATGTGCTGATGGTGTTAAGTAGTTATGGTAAACAGGTTGACGGAGAAACAACCCAACCGGGTTTCGAATTTGACGAACTCAGCAAGGCCTACCAGGTATTCAGCGACAATGGCATTCAGATCACGCTGGCCTCACCGAAGGGTGGGCAGCCACTGGCAGATGAATATAACCAGGATAAATCCTACAACAAGGCGTTTTTGAGTGATCCACAGGCGATGAGTGCCTTGTCTGATACCGTTAAGCTTGCCAGTCTCGATGGGCAATCGTTTGACGGCGTGTTTATCGTTGGTGGCAAAGGACCCATGTTTGATTTGCACCAGGATAGTGAGTTACAACGCCTGATCCGGGAAGTTTACGAGCAGCAGGGCATAGTGGGGGCTGTGTGTCACGGTCCGGCAGCCCTGGTTGATGTGAAGCTGAGCAGTGGTGCATATCTGGTTGATGGTAAAAGAGTAAATGGCTTTACCAACCTGGAAGAGACGGCTTTTGGTAAAAAGTGGCGCCCCCAGTTTGAGTTTTTACTGGAAGACAAGCTTAAAGAGCGCGGTGGTTTGTTTGAACAAGACGGACTGATGTTGAATCAGGTTACGATAGACGGTCGTTTGATCACAGGTCAGAACCCTTTTTCTACCGCAGATACGGCGGTGGCCATGGTACGAGCCATGGGGATTGAAGAGGTCAATGAGCCTGTATATAAGGACGATCGGAGTGTTAAGCTGGCTGAACTGCTGTTCAGAGACAAAGCTGCTGCTATGGCAAAATTTCAGCAATCGCCAGAGCAATATGATGTGCAGATGTTAGCTATGATAGGTGTCTATCAGGCCCGGTTTGCCAAAACTCAATTACAACTACACAATGCAATTGAGTTGATGACCTTTGCGCAATCTAAGTTTAACCACCCTATGATTGAGCTGACCATTGCTAAGGCATACATCAGACAAAATAACCAGGCAGGGGCAAAATCCAGCCTGCTACGAGCGCAAAAAACGTACCCTGATGATGCAAAAATTAAGGCTATGCTGGCCAGGCTGTAATGCGCTTTCGGACGAAAAAAGTGCGGCAGCGGCGTGATCTGAGCCCTTGTCGCATTAACTATGAAATTTACTAATAGCTGAATGGCTGGTTGTTTTATGTCCATTGTAACTAATAACGGTATAAAGGGTGGGGAAAAATTTGCCCAGAGCAATCTGAAACCACCATATGTATCATTTTTGTTTTATATTTGTTTTCTACTTGTACAATGTGAATAAATCCTTGCACCCGGGCTGGGTCAACTTATTATTTTTTCTATTAACAAAAGTCATGTACTTTCATCGCAATTCGGATTTTAAAAAGTCCTGTCAGACGCTACACTAAGCTTGCTTGATAACTCAAAACGTCAAAGGAAGTGTATCTATCATCATGAAGTTAAATGATAAATATGATGCTGACTTTAGCCGTGCAGTATTTGGGCCCTATGAGCTACACAAAAGGAAAAGGTTGTTAACATATTGTGGTGAAAGCGTGCGCCTTGAACCTCTTATCTATGACTTATTAGAATATTTTATCTGCCATAGAGATAGAGTGATTGGCCGGGATGAATTGTGCCGGGAGATCTGGCAACAGGAGTATGTCGACAACAATGCTATAAATCGGGCTGTTTCCGAATTACGGCGCTGTGTTTCCAAACATAAACTTGGGGTTGACGTGATCAGAACGCATTACCGCAAGGGCTACAGTTTCAATCTGATGGTTGAACTGGACCCCAGACCAAACCCGTTTCGTTGGATAGCTAAGTGGTTTCATCAGGCTGTACCATGCAAAGAACAGTGATCAGTAAAACATCTGGCTTTTCTGTTAAAGCCCGCTGGGCAGGCGTCGCTCGGCCGATCGTGCTTAATCTCTTTGTATTGGTTTAGTGAAGAAAGTGTACTAAACCTGTATCTAATCTAACCTCCGTGCTCGTGGCGGGCTAATTTCTATGATTTGCCTGCCTGCACCAGAACACCGCTGATCTTTTTGCCAAAATAATATCAATTTCACTCAATACCAGCTCAATTTTAAGAAGCATATATGACGCTAATGATATTAAAAACTTTTCAATTAAAACAAATGAATAGAAAAATCGCCCGTGTTTTTGCCTTTGTTTTCTCGTCCCTAAATAGAACACTTAAGTTAAGCAAATTGGTATAATCTAGGCTGTGCCTGTGTGCCTGTGTGCCTGTGTGCGTTGCTTTCGCTTTCTAACAGGTGAGAACGGGTTTGTTCCGTGTTTGCTAAGCCTTCTCAGAACAGTTAAAAGTAAGAGCGCGTTTTTACGATAAATGCGTGGTGTGATAAACTTTCCCCAAATCAAAGGACTAACCGGGTATTATTATGGCACCGCCACTCCAACAATTCACTCGCTGGTTTTGTACTTTGCCTCAAAGCCAAAAACAGGTGCTGACTGAATCTCTCAGCCCCGTTTTTGTTGAACTCAATGAGGTGCCGACTGCCAGCAAAGAGCAAACCTTGCTGAGGCTGCTTGCCAGCCAGGCTACTAAAGTCAGTCTGATTACCTTAGTGCTCAATCTACGCACACAGGTTGAGCATACGATGGCGTTACAGACCGATGCACTGCCAAGGCTGGCCAACGCCGGCGATCTGCTTTTTTATAGCCGTGCACAGGATGGTGACTCGCTCAGGAAAATTGCAGACGAACAGTGGCACTGGCAGCAATCACGTGAATCCTGGCTAGAGTTGAAGCGAGCTTACCTATCGTTAGAATATTTACGCCGCTGGTTGCAGGCCAGCTGAGTTAAATTTCACACTGCTTTCACGAATGTCGCGCTAGTGTGATTACATGATTGTTAGTTTGGTGACCAGGATGGCGCAAGTAAAAGTACTTTTAATTGAAGATAATCAGGATCTGAGCCGCAATATCGGCGAGTATATCGAATCACATGGTGCTGTGGTGGATTTTGCACACACCGGAGAGCTGGGTGTGCAACTCGCACTGGAACAATTTTATGATTGTGTGGTCTTAGATGTGATGCTACCCAAAATGGATGGATTGGCTGTCTGTCAGCAACTGCGCACAGAGGCCAATCGCCATATTCCCATCATTATGCTGACTGCCCGAGATACGCTGGATGACAAGCTCAGCGGCTTTTCTCTTGGGGTAGATGACTATCTGACTAAACCGTTTGCGCTTGAAGAGTTGTGGGTCCGCTGTAATGCGCTGGCAAGAAGGCATTTACTTAATAGTGAGCACACACTGCGCCTGGGGGAAGGTGATAAGGCGTTGTCGCTGAACAATCAAACCCAGCACATTGAGCGTGCCGGGTCACCATTAACGCTACAACCAATCCCGTTTAAAATTCTGCGTTTGCTCATGGAGCACCATCCCAGGGCACTGAGCCGCAGCGAGTTGTGCGACAGAATTTGGGGTGATGAGCCGACGGATTCAGATGCACTGCGCTCTCATATCTACCAGTTACGCAAGGCTATCGATAAGCCATTTTCCAGCCCGATCATCAAAACCATTCATGGTATTGGCTTTGCACTTGATATAGAAGGATAAATTGCCTGTGAGAGCGACTCAGCTACGCAATCGTATTGTCGTTTTTTTTGTTGGCATTGCCCTGTTTATCAGTGCACTGTTTGGTGCTGCGAGCTTCTTGTTCGCTTACAACATTGAAGACCGGTTCTTTGTCTCTTTGCTCGATGATGAAGCTCAGACCATCGCTATTCAACTTGAAACGGGTCAGCAGCCAAGGCCACGATTGGATTTTATTCGCTATTACCCGGCACACGCGGATTTACCCGGAGTTGTGCGCGAAGCGCTTAAAGCAGAGCCGCACCGTATCGAATTTAGCGGTGAGGGTGTTGCTCATTACCACCTCAAAAAATTGCCTACCGGGTACTTACTGGCGGAGGTTAGTGAGCAGCTGGTGGTGCGTAAAATCAAAGGCGGGATGCTGAAATTTATTCTGGTGTTGTCAGGGGGCGTATTGGTGCTTGCTTTGGTGCTGGCCTTTGTTTCATTGATTATGGCTAAGCGCCTGGTTAAACCCTTGGATACCTTAGTTAAAATAGTCGAAGATGCACCTGTTGAGCGTTTACCACAGAACTTCTCAGGACAGTTTGTGAATGATGAAATTGGCGCATTTGCCAGGACACTGGAACAGGCTTTGGCAAGAATACGGCGCTTTATCCACCGTGAGCAGGCGTTCACTAGAGATGTTTCCCATGAACTAAGAACGCCAGTGGCCATTACGCAAAGCTCTCTGACCTTGCTCAAACAGACGCCTCTGAGCGATAAACAGGCTGAGCTGGTTGGCCGAATTGCAGATGCACAGCATCAAATCACGCAAAGTCTTGAGGTATTACTGGCACTGGCCCGTGAAGAAACTCTGGCGCATGACAGTGTACGTGTTTTACCTGTGGTAGAGCAGGTTATCTTAACTCAGGCTGAGAAAATAGCGGGTAAAGAGATTGAAGTTGAGGTAGAAGTTCCAGCAAAACTTGCGTTACCTATTGCCCCAAGTGCGTTACAACTGTTGCTGAATAATCTGGTCGGCAATGCGTTTACCCATATTCACAGTGGTGTAGTCTCGATCAGTGCCAGCACGCATTCCATTACTGTTGCAGATACCGGCGGCGGAATAGCCCCAGAGCAGTTAGAGACACTGTTTGAACCGGGCGTGAAAGGCCCGGATAGCAATGGCATGGGCATGGGCCTGTCTATGGTCAAGCGCTTGTGTGAAAAGCTGAACATTGAGCTGAGTGTTTCCAGCTCAGAAGCGGGTAGTGTGTTTTGTCTGAAGTTTCCTGATGGAGACAACCAGATTAACCAATAGCTGAGTCTTTATTTACCCGCAAGATTGGAGTGGTTCGAAATGTAAGGCTGATAGTCTCAATCGTCATCCCGGACACGTGCGAGCTGGGATCTACCTAAACACTATGCTGCAGTGCCGTATTGCAGAAGATCCCTACAAACCACTCTGTCATCTGTTAAGTGTAGTAATGAGGAGTTTACCCAGCGTTATGTGTCACATGTACTGCCAATAGGGTTTATGAGAATAGGTCACTATAGATTCCTGACAAATGAATAAAGTGGTGAGGCCACTCCGCCAATGCAATATGCGCGGAAGTAAGTCAGGCTGCGTCGAAATCACCACACCTTGCCAAATAGTAAAAAAGTGGGTCTAATGACATGCATAAATAATGTTGTTCAGGCAGGGAATGAGTCACGTTGTAACGGTTTAAGTCACAGACGGTTCAAAACAAAAGTTACTCGTCAAATACGAATCCCATAGCACAAACCACACCTGCCAGATACAGCGTGTAGGTAGCAGCCCGGTTCAACAAGCGATTATGCGTACTGTGTACGCATAAATATTAAAACGTTATGCGTGTAAGGAAGTCCGTGCAAAAACTACTATCTTTGTTTCTTTTTATACTTCTCTCATTACCATCTTATGCGTGTGGCGATGGCAAGGAAAGCGAAAATGTACCTTTTGCCAAACTTGATGAAAAGTATAAACTAGAAGAACTTAGGCTGTATCAAATTTTTGTACCTGAAAAAAATGGTGAATACTTTTTAACGTCTATCTATATGTACAAAAAAAATGAGCAGCATATTAGCGTAAAGTTCACCGATGCTTTTGTGTATCCTGGTTATAAAGCTGCTGATATAGCTATACATCCTGATTTAGTAAAAAGTTACGATATTTACTTAAATTATTCCACAACTGAAGATGGTGATCTTGTTATGTGTGGAGGCCAAATTATTAAACTCAATATATCTAAGTTGTTGGAGGTCAAAAGTCCTCCTGAGGTAATACCTCCACCACCAGAGCCTAGGAAAGTACATTGATAGCGTGGTGCAAAGTATATATAACAAGGTCGTTAAACCAAGGGCACAAAACAACAGGCTTGCGCTCATTCGTCGCTAATCTTGGCTCGGTGCACTACGCCAGTGAAACGAAGTACGAAATTTAGAAAGACACCCATTTGATATACGTCTTGGATGGTGCACTTACAGGTCGGTGCAATAATTAAACGCTAGGACACGCAGTGTTACAGTTCAACAGTAACAATGCTGAAAAATAACCTAAGCCCGAAGCCTATCCCGGCTTCGGGCTTTTTACTATCTGCTAGTACTGAAGCTGCCCACCGTTTTGAATAAACTGCACGTAATCCTGCCAGGCTTGCTCTACGCCTATGCCCAGTATATCGGTGAAGACACGGTCGAATGACCAGGTGTAGTTGGTGTAATCCACTGCTGACTGGTTAAACTTGCGGATAAACAGCGGGTCTTTTTCCTGTTTAATGTAATGCAGGAAGAAGCCGGTGGTGGTGTATCCGCCCAGCCACTTTTTGGGGTTGCTGATATCCGGCTGTCTGGTTTTATGAAAACCCGCGCCAATCCGCACGGCATCTGCCAGGCCTTCGGTATAGGCCCAGTATGGACCGCCGTCACCGTAGCCATCTTGTGTGATTGGAGAGTTGTTGTAACCATGCGTCACCTCATGGAATAAAATGCCGTCGATTTCATCGCGGATAGCGTTATCGTCGTTATTTCCTTCCCGGTAGACTTTTTCCAGATGCTTGGTGCTGACGGCAATGGTCATTTCGCCGGACCCATCCTGGCCAAGTTTATAGGCTACAAAGTCGTTGCCCCAGGCATCTTTTTCTCTGAGTTCAAAGCGCAGGTGTCTGAAGCGTTGCGATTCTTTTGGATCTGTATAGAGCACCTGAGCCACGTCCACACAGCGGTTTGCCATATGGGCAGCCGGGTCGCTTATGATGCGTTTAACTAACTGCGAACCCGCCGTTTCCGGATTCATATCTACAAAATCAACGACCGGCTTGTCCCAGTTACCGCCGCCATTGTCACTTTCTTCTTTGATGTTAATAGTGTAACTGGTGGCAGACCAGCCATATACAGAGACATATAGATTATTGCCTTGTGCCTGGCATGATTCCGTTGCAGTGGGTGAGGTGCTGGCACACTGATAATTGCTGGTAGTTGGCTGACTGCCCAGGCCGATATACAGGTCGGCATCGCCGCTACCTGTGGTGGTTGCCGATACTTTTCCCGCCACATTGAACGGCCCATAATGCTGCCAGCTCCCTCTACTGAGTGACTTGCTGTCTGTCAGCGGTAAAGTATCACCCGGTGGCGGCGTCACGCCACCCAGCAACTCAATTTCTGCCAGCTGTAAAATCCCGGCTCCCTGGTTGGCTGTGACATTTAGCTTGTAATGGCGATAAGCCTGACTGTTAGTGACATTATACTGGTGAGTTTGATAGCGTGCAGAAAAGGTCTGATTGGTTTGTGTATCAAGTTCGTACCAGGTATTGCCATCGTTTGAGCCCAGTAATTGCCAGTCTTGTGGATCGCGGCTGGCCGCGTCGTTGGCCGACGTCAATGTGTAACCCGACACCACCTGAGGGGTGTTGAATTGGTAGGCTATCCAGCCTGTAGGCGAGAAGGTCAGCCATTTACTGTACTGAGAATCGTCAAACGCTTTAGTCCGTCCTTCGGCTGTGCCGTTTTCTCCACTTGCAGTAATGACACCTCTATCAGGCTGAGTCAGATCCGTGTTGGCAAAGCTGGTCGGTGCGAGCAGGGCTCCGCTCAGACACAATGCAAGCGTACTTTTACTGTGGTTTTGGTGTTTTTTCATCCTGTTGCTCTCTTTTACATGTTGTATCTTAGTTGTGTTTTATTTTGTATCGTTCCAATTTGTTTGGCTTTTATAAGCTAACTCCCTAAATTAATAGCTAGCTTTATTGGTTTTGAAATTAATTGGAACGGTCTAAATATTGATCTTGTAAGATTGATTGTCAAATTTATGTAAATACCAAATTGTTTTAAAGTTGTACAATTTGGTTATAAGACAGACAGGCGCTGGCGTGCAGCGGCTGCAGAAGAATGAGGTGCCACTTTCTGAAAATTGCTAACTGGGAAAATAATTTATTGTTATTTATATGCCATGTACCCAAGTTGGCGTCAAATAGTAAGTTTATGTTATTATTCGCTTTTAAATGGAACACTGCGGAATCTATATCGCTGTAGAGCGCTATTTTTCGTAGTGAATGATAAATAAAACGAATGATTAAAGGAGTTACAATGAAATACTTACTTGGCTCGGCGTTGATTCTGACATCAACTTTGGCAAATGCGGCAGCAGATCAGTGGACAGCTAAGGTTAAAGTTGTTGAGATTTATACCGGCTACAAAGGTGGCCACTTTTTATTTAAAACTTCGGGTACGCATATTAACCCGGCAAACTGCGGTGATACGGGCTTGTACTCGGTAGAAGCTGCAAATGCTGATGTTAAATCAATATACTCTGCTTTATTGGCCGCTAAAGTGTCTAATCAAGATGTTAAAATTGCCATTGCGGGTAGTCGTTGTGGTACCTCCTCACTAGACCATGTGAGAAATAAGCCGTCTGTTTCTCGTATTGGCCTTTTCTAAAGATGAAATAGAGCCGAACTGAGGTGCACATTGCCTGAGCAAGTTGTTCTAACTGGGCAGAATGTTTTCTTTACACTCTAACCGAGCAAAAGCGTGGAAGTGACTATAGCCCAAATGCCAGTATCCGCGGCAGAGCCATGTGTTTGGCGGTGTGGCGTACTGCTGTAGATTAAAGGCCTACAAAGTGTGTAGGCCTTTTTGATTGCCAGCCTTTTTTTAAGCAATGCTAATGGGTGTTTGCCAGTGCTTTGCTGTAAATATAGTTTACATAGTTATGGCCATTGCTGCGCAGCCCTTCAGAAAGGTAGATAGCCCAGGATTGGTTAAATAAGCTAATGACACGCTCCACTTTATCAGCACTGTTATATGGTGTAATGAGTTTAGGGGAGGTGAAGCCATCATAGATGGTTCCTTGTGTGCTGTTTAGGACACCATTCATCTCTTGACCATAATAGATCTTGTTTGTGACTTGACTAAAGTGACTGATCATTTCTTGTTTGCCGTCATCGTTTAAATCCGCTGCAACTAACATGTCACTTGTTGCGGAACCATTATAAAAATAACTACCTGATCCAAATGCCGGGAGTGATCCTGAACTGGCTGGCCTGCTTTCATAAATGGTATTGCTGGAATAACGCTGATACATGCGCTGCTTAGGCTCTGTGCTTCTGAGGCGCCCAGGCTCCATGAGTGATAGTGTTTGCGTACCTGAATAGACCGTTTGATTTTTCCAGCTGGACGTGTGTGCATCCCAGTAAACACCAATAACCTTCTTATCATCAAGCGCCACATACAGTTCCTGATTGGCACTATATATTTCTCCAACACCAGACAGGTCAGCTGCCTGTAGTTTATTTACGGAGGTATTGTGTGCGCCATGATAGATTGCGTTACCGGAAACTGGGTTGCCGAGACCATCAAAAGCGGAGCCAAGTAGTTCGCTACTTCCCGCCCAATTTGTAATGAGTTGATCTGGCTCTGCACCTTTCAGTGATGCGATTTGACTGGCAACTAAGTCGTCCTGATTCGCATTATGAAAGGTCCAGCGTGTGCTTGCTATGTCGTTCAGTTTTCTGTTTTCTACTTCAGAACCAGTGAGAAACAGCCTTGCACCAGATAAACCCGTGCTGTTGTCTTGAAAGTAAATTTCATCTATTCCGTCGCCATCCAAATCAGCGATTGCTTTGATATCCAACGCTTGATTTTCTGCGTTGATCCTTTCGTGGATCCCTGACTCGCCAATCAGAAATACATCCTCTTCTGTGTTATCTAGTTTAACTAGCAGGTGAGGGATACCACTACCATTTGAATCTTCCATGGTCATTGCTTTAGCCCATAACGGCTCCAAATTGCTGCGATATCCTTGTGCAACGGGGTTGCCAATACAGTCTATGCAATCAGGTTTTCCACCTGTATACAGGGTTGTACCTGCAGAGACCGAAATCAAAGGTGCATAACGTGAATCCTTGCGTGCGTGAAAATACACTTTTTGACCAGGACCTTTGATGACATTCATACCTATACTGCGATCTCGGTGTCCCATACGCTGACTTATAAAGACAGAGAGCTCTTCGCTGCCTTTGGTATTGTAAGCAACAGTGTTGTACGCAAAGTGATTGGTCCAGTAATTGTGCCCCTGACTGTCTTTTTGAGTTTGGCCCCCTGAGGTCGAAAAGAAAAAATCTGGATAGACATTCGTTGGGTCTTTAGCTGGGTTGTAAAAACTACCGGTACTGGTGTCATCTGCTGGGTTGTATGGAACAATCGTATTGTTCGCTATTGTATTAAAAGTACCTGATAACAATACTGATGTTCTGGGTATCAATTTAAAGGTATTAAATTGGACTCGTGTTTTGTATGCTCCGGCCCGGGTTTGTTCTGCGAGTGGATCGGTTGCAAGCATACACTGAGTAGCGGAATCGAGACATGTTCTTCCACCAAGCTTAATGGCTGCACTTAAAATCATTTCAATTTTATTGTGCTCAATGATCGAAGGTTTCATGTTGCTTAGAATATAGATTGCATGATCTGCAATTTCTTTTATGGTGTTACCGGTGATCACCCATTCTTGTCCATTGCCGTTAACCCCTTCTACAAAGTTTTGTATGGTGTTGTTTTTGACATGTATTGGTCCATAACTAAACTGTTGAGCAATGCCTGAATGAAAACCCATACCTGCTGAGTTAATATTGAGATGTGCGGACAGCGCGCCGGAAGCGTTGAGCAGTTCAGACAGCATATTCTCTGTATGGGCTAGTGGAATACTGCCTTTGATGACTGAATTTTGGATTGTGGCATTACCCACAATAGCAATACCAGAGCGTGCTGGATCCTGAATTGACACATTATCGACTGTGACATCATTACTTCCGCCAGCCAGGCCAATCATGATCATACCTGACCACAGGCGGCGATCTCTGCCATTAAAGTAAAGATTGTCATTATTTTCATGCAATGTATAAGCGGGATTTTGAATATGGTTCCAGTGGTGATCCCCTTCAAATGACAAATTTTTGATTGTAATTCCTTGCGTTTTACTTGGCACCATCAACACAACTCTTCCGTGATGTTGACCATCAAAGCCTTTACCTGAATAGTAGAGTCTTGGAGTCGGCTGGTCTGACACCCCTTCAATGGTGATATTGTCCGCTTTAATAAACAATTTAGGTAGAAATGCGTTGTGGATACCATCAACCGGTGTGTCAGGATGCGCATTGTGTTGTTCACTGAAATTATAATCACAGGAGGCAACCATAACCTTAGTATGTGCAGGCCTTGGCGTTATGTTATTGGCGACTCTTATGGCCCAGCGCAGTTGCTCGGCTCGATTATAGTCACTCATATTTACGTTGTTTTTTAGTGCTTCTGGCATATCAGTAATAATGGCATCAACATTATCACCATAGTCTCCCAGGTTTTGCGTTTCCCAAAAAGAATTACTGTGTAAGATCAGTGTATTATTGCTATCAATGCTGCTAGGCTGTGGCGACTCGCAATGATTACTCGCTTGAGCTTGTTTAATGCTTGATAAAAACACTAAACAAGAAGAGAAAAACAGGAGCTTTACTATTTTTTGTATCATGGTTTTAGGTCCTTCAATTCAAGTTTGATGTGTCCGCAAGAACTGGAAAAGCCTCTATAATCAAAAGCTTTAATTAAGAAAGTTTTCATCAGTCCCTGAAAAATCAGCCCTGAGCTGGCAATTGGGCCGTGTATTTTATACCTGAGTAACAGTAGAGAATAAATATTTTATATTGTTTATTGGGATAATTAACGAGCAGCGCCAGAGGAGTATGTTTTAATTTTATGTAGGGGTTGCCTGTTATTTACATGAGACTATGAAATATAAAGGCGAACAGTAAGGTGCTCTGACGAATGAAGTAAATATAAGGCTTCCTCAGGGGACCATAGCCCTGAGGAAGGGGGTATGGGTAGCGAGTCTGTGTTTCGGCATTACTCTGAACAGATTCACTAACAGGTCTTTGATTATTCTTTGCTTTTCTGCTCTTGTTGCCATGCCCAGATAGGCGGCTTTATCAGTAATTTAAACCTGTATGACCAGCTTGGTGCGTGGATGAGTTGCCTGAGTAACTTTGTATATCCGCTGAAAAAGACGGTAAGCGGGTTTACGCTGTTAATTCGTGGAAAAACGCCATATTTTACTTCTGCCTCTTCTCTGGCAAAGGTGCTAAAGAGCCTGTCCCAGATTATGAAAATGCCTGCATAGTTTTTGTCCAGATACTGTTTGTTTGTAGCATGATGTACTCTGTGATGAGAAGGCGTATTGAAAATGGCTTCTAGTGGCCTTGGTAGCTTCTTAACGGTTTCTGTGTGTAACAAAGTCTGAAAAACCTGCACGATCACTTCGGCCAGAAAGATGATAAACGGATGAAAGCCCATGAGTGCAAGTGGCAGGTAGAAAAACAAAGGAAAAAACCAGTCCATAGGGCCATGCCGATAGGCAACCGAAATATTGAAATGTGGTGAGCTGTGATGGACGGTATGTGTTGCCCAGGCAAAACCATTTTTATGTAAAAAGCGGTGTTCCCAGTAGTAAGCCAGATCGGCCAGTACAATACAGCACAATATGGTCCAGGGAGTAAGGGGTAAGTCTGTAATTCTAAAATTATCGTACACGTAGAAAAACACACCAACATAAGTCAGGGCCACAAGGGCGACCAGTAACATGAATAGCCCCAAAATCACAAAGTTAGCAACACTGTCACCAAGCAAGTTTTTAGTGAATTGCTTTTTAAAAGCATAGCGAAACATTTCGACGACAAATAAGCTCAGTGCAATCACTAAAAACCACTCATCTATAAAGACTTCCAGCCACCAGACGTCGTCAGCCGACAGGGGCAAGGTTAAATACTCCATGGCTAATCTCCATATTCTATCAGCAGCTCTGAACTTACTATCGCACTGTGTTCAGACAGGTGATGGATCTCAATTACTCTGTTGATTGGTCGGCGGTAATCTATATTTTGCCAGGCACGTGCAATATCCTGATTGCTATATTTTTTTCTGGGTAACAGGCGTTCATATCTTGCCGCGCTCAATGTTACTGACTGGTTTACGGAGGACAGCGTATCTACAGAGTAACCTATGGTTATGGTGGACTGCTCAAAGTTTGCCGAAAAGTCACGATAAAACACGTAAACAGCTTTGGGCTGCTTTGTCAGTTTTCGATTCAATGACGTATCTGCCTTAAAGTCCTGCCAAAGTTGCTGTACCTGACTGGTTGGCATAACGGCTGTAGTACCGGAAATTACCAGTGTATTCAGGGCAACCAGTGGCTTCTCGCGTTGTGTTGATTCTGTTATGGCCCCTGGTACAGCACTTGTTTCCGAAGGCGTTTTATCTGTGGGCGTATGTTGCGCGGAAGAAATGGCCCGGGCGGGCATAGGTTGCAATAAGGCAACGCCCCAGAGTGAACAGGCGATGATACCAGTGACGAGAAGTGAGCTTGCTAGCTTCATATCTAAATCCAAATACTCGGTGATGAATGAAGCATAGCCTAAGTTTTGAACTTTAAATTGTCAATGTGAAAATTTACTCTTGTTTGTGATATGCCGGCCGAAACATATTAACCTTCAATGCTGCACCCTGGAAATTTCAATGATCACCTGATAAGAGTATGCAAATCACTGCCCGGTAAATTAGTTCGGTTTGATTTGTTTCAGAGACAAGTTTGTTGCAGGTATAACCCTTGAAATGGATTGTGTGTCACTACAATTTGGCACAGTTATGTGAGTGTTGTGCAAAGTAGTTTAGAAGTCGCTTTCAGTTTGTAGACCTGATCGACCAGAGTAAGAGGTAAAAAAGACTCGGATAGCAGATAGTTGGCATAGATTCCATGCGCAACCAACTCAATTTTATCGTCACTCGCGTGTTCGTATTCATCGCGCAAAACCTGGCAGATAATTGTGATGAATTCATCCATGATGGCTTCCTGGTCTCGCTTAACGGGCGGCAGGCGTTTTGCTTCTGAGAATATCGCCTCTCCTATAATTGTTGCATTGACCCGCTCGCTAGAACCTACAGTAAACAGAGCGTCTATAATGGATTCTGTTTTGTTTTTTGAAGGTAGCCAGCATAACAGTTGCTGCCATTGCTGCGAGTAACGGGAGCGTAATCGGGTACTCAGTGCGCATATAATATCATCACGGTTGCCAATGTAGTGGCGTAAAATGGTGCGTTTCACTCCTGCCGCCTCGGCGATACTTTCGAGTGATGTTGCCTGGATCCCATATTGTAAAATACAGGTTTCGAGCGCATCCAGTATTTCTTCTTTACGCTGCGCAGCCATGCTTGGTCTGGCCATGCTTTCTCCTCATTCGTTATTTCGGCCACTATACCAACCCCGCTGTTAATTGTCATGTTGACAATTAACAGCGGGGTAAGTTATGTTGTAAATTGTCATATTGAAAATTAACTGTTTAGGAAACATCTGATGTTGATGAGTTTGCCCTGGAGCTATTGGCTCGGTTTTGGATTATTGTTGTGGCTGCTTTATGACCTGATAAGGGGGGTGGCTTATCTCTGGCATCCCTATGCACGAGAAGAGCAACCTTATATGTACTGGTTAACTATGTTGATTTGGGCGCTGGTAGCGGCATCATGTTTTGTTTACCCTTATTGGCCCTATGTCTGAGAATAATAAGGATAATATATCCATTAAATGTCGATTTTGTTGAACTGTGATTTTTGGTGTTGTTGTATTTTAATGATTTTGGTTTTTATGTTTTAATGGGTTTGGTTTTTTGTGTTTTTTATTTTAGGTTTTCTATTTAATGTATATTAATTTTTAAAGTTATAATAAAAAGCAGGCTACTACTTAATGCCTGCGAAAGTGACGGATATTACCAGTCAGATACTGAAGTACAGAAAGACACTGATGTTTCACGATCTTCGTGAGAGTTACTGTGGCGGCTTGACATACCAACTAACGCGCCGTTTGAACCAAGGTGCCATGGTTGGTCGAAGTTAGTTGGACCAACTGTTGAGCAAGTCTCTGCACTCAGAGCGAAACCGCTTGCTGAAGATTCAGCCATAGCAGCACAGGCAAATTTGAATACACGGTCTTCGTGTCTGTTGCTGTGCACGCTGTACATACCTACCAGGAACTTACCAGCAGGGCAGGTGTAGTTGAAAGCCTGGTCATATGAATTTACATAGCCAGTCCAGCTTAGAGATTTGCGATACAGGCGAGCACCGGCAGAAGTCGTGTACTTACCACATTCAATGTTGAAGCGACGGTCTTCGCGGCGGTTATCGTGGTAGCTTGAAACTGACTTGATGAACATATTGTTTGGGCAAGTATAAGAAAGTACAGCGTCGAAATCGTTCAGGTAACCAGCGTTGAACGTGCTGTACAGGCGTAACGTACCGCCAGCTTGCATTGTGAAGTCAGATGTTGACAGCGCAGCATTGGGAACATCAGCTTTTAATGAAACAACGCCATATTCAGATACGTCGTTTTGGCTATCGATTAACTCGATAATCTCATCTACATTTTTAGCCTGTGACGCAGGAATTCTGTAGATGCTGTCTCCCAGGTTATATTCCATATAATTTGCAGCGTCTTGTGCAGCAAACGCGCTTAAAGTCGTGAAAGATAAAAACAGGGTTGCAATTTTTCCAATAGAACTAACTTTCATCTTTATAATCCTTTCAAGGTTTAATTTAAGGTGATTCATTAGAATCGAGATATATTTGATATTTAGGCTGGTAAATTGTCAATTTTATTTTTATTAACGTTGAATTTCTGTTTTATTTCAATGGTTGTTTTTATTTTGCAAAGTGGAATTGTTTTTTGTTGAGGATAGTTGGTTTTATATTTTTGTGACGACTGTTTTATAAGCAAATAAGTGCCGATGAGAGGCAGTTTATTTTGCTATCTTGATTAATAACTTGATAGCTTGTACGCAAATAGTGAACAACTGAATAAGCTTATTCTATTTTGTTATATGCATATCCTGTTCAAAGGCTACTGTGACATCAGGCACAAGTAAGAAAGTGCGGCTTTGTAAGATCCGACGATGTGAAGAAAGTAAAAGGAGTGGGGCATGCTCAATGCGTGGTTTGATACGAGTGAGTTCGGAGTGTTCATTCTGGCCCAGATGGAGTTGCGGCCAACGTAAGCCATGCAGTCCGCCAGCGTGGCTTTATTTGGTAATATGTGGACTTAAACTAGCCTTCTCAGAGTCGGCCTTTACTGCCCCACCTGCTTTATTCGCAAAGAGGTCGATGTCTTCGTTGAATATCTAAATGAACCTGTTGATGCTCGACGGTCTTTCACACATTTGCTCTGCCATATTAAACGGTTTCATCACGTATAGATACGAGCCCTGTTGATCTCTGGCAATAGCTTGTTAGCCTGTAACCGCATTTCAACCAAAAAACAAAAAGAGCGCTCGCCGAGCGCTCTCGTTTCATTTGCCTGATAATAGTGCAGGCTGTTTGCTATTTCATGTTAGCAATGTCGTCTTTTGTTGCATTCACTGTTTTCCAGGCGTACGACTCGCCTACAACACCGAAAGGATAGCCGTTCGCTGTCCAGTTAGGGTTTGAGAAGTAGTCATACTGAGTTGCGCTACCAAAGACATGTGGATACGCCATGATGCTGGTAAATACATTATATACACCATGTCCCATGCCATCGTTGTATACACCACCAGATGTGTCACCCTGCCTGCGAGCATGCGTTAAACCCTGATTGTGTCCTAACTCATGCACAAAGGTAGTTGCACCGCAGTCTACAGCAGTAATGGAGTACATCTTATTGACCTGAGACGAGTACAAATTACCATTGCTGCCCTGACCAACCCAGGCGATACCACAGCTAATTAGGTTGCTGCCTGCAGATGAACCAACACCCAGTAATGCAACCATGTCAGCATTATTTGCATCACGATATTGTGCAATGGATGCGCTGTCCGTCAGTGCATTTAACCAGTTTTCGTCAGCGGTTACCTGCGCACTGCCGATAGAAGCTGAAGCAACCAGGTTAAGTCTTAAGTCAATTTCGTTTTGGCTATAAACCTGATTTGAAAATGAGATCAGCTGGTTAATTTTCGTTTGGATGTTCGATGTATTGGCAGCTGCTTCATCACTATACAGGATAGCAATATCGATTGTGTTGGCCTGAGTTAAACCTGAGGCCAAGGTGAGCGCCGTCGCTAAGATTGCTTTTTTCATATTGATTTTCCTTACTTCTTACTTGTTGTTTGAGTGTTGATAGGCGGGGAAAAGAGATCTTTAGCCCCTTCTGCAGGCGCACGCTCTTGAGGCGTGTGCTCCACATGATTCTTATATAGATCGCGTTTTGCGGCTATCCAGCCATGTTTGCCATGTGATTCAAATACATAATTGCCAGAAGGGACTGTGAATTGTCCGTAAATGGCATCATTGCCCACTGTCATCACTGAGTTATGGAAGCGATTACCTGAGCCAGTTACTTTTGCAAAAACACTTTTGTCACCGTTTGGAAATACATCAACTTGAGTGACTTCTGCGCGATGCATTTCGGTGGTCTGTGGAATGGTTAAATCAAAGGTATCTCCAACTTCCAATTGCTGCATGGCTGCCAGGTTGAATTCGACATAGGCTTCTTCACTAATATCTTTTACCAGCACGCCCGCTTCTATTAATACTGCTTTGGCGTCATCAGAGATTGATGCGATTTCTCCAATATCCAGCGGTGTTCGCTCCACGTCCTGGGTGATTTCTTTTGTTGTGCTTGAAGCAATTTCTATTTGGGGTTTGGGTGAACTTGAAACAACTAGAGGATCTGCCTTAACTACGTTTTTATTCACTATTAACGCATCTTTTTGCACAGTGGGGGCTTGTGCAATTTCCGGGTTAGATCCAGAAAAAAGCCAATATGATATAAATATCCCTATTAAAATAAGTGAAATTGTCAGTTTATTCATTTTTTATTCTTCGGTTGGCTGGAAGGAAAGTGAATATAATTAAAGTTAACAAATGTGTCAATTAGGTTGCAAAAATCTTTTTTTGTGATTTTTTTGTTATGATATAACGAATTATAATTGCCGATAATGAATAAGTATTAGTCAAAAATCAGCGTGAAAAACAAGCAATGAAAGTACTTTATTGCGTCAAGCTGAATTGACTAATGCCATGTATTTATTGCTTTTTTATTTTTTATAAAGATGCCCATGAAGCTCGGCCTATTTATCTGTACCGATTGTTGTGGCTGTTTTTAACGAGCTGAAGTTAAGCAGTATTTACCCGGGTCAAGGAATTTACTCTCATGTGAGATATTAATGGGCTTAAAAACTAGCTTGGTGGAATATGTTATTCATTTTTATTATATCTGTGATTAATGCAATTTGTCTCAATCACTGACTGATTACCACTGATCATAACCCCTGAAATAGTAGCGGCAAGAGATATTTTATTCTCAGTATGGCCTCTTATCTTGATGTAAGTATTAATTTTGGGAACTGCTTCTTACTCTTGATTGAAATCAAGGTTGTAAAAGTCTCAACTTGTTAAAAATGTTGTGAAAATAATACTGGCTAGATGGTGGGTGCAAATATATTGCTACTTTTTGGTTTCATTTGTACCTGAGTCTGCTTGAACCTATAGGAGTAAGGAAATGAAAAGAAAACACATAGCACAGGCTTTAATCATTGCGACCACTACTTTGTCGTCGACAGGGGTGTTGGCAGAAGGACATACCAATTCACCCGTGCGTGTTGCCATTGACCATCAGGGCATACCTTATGTGCAAAAAGACGACTCATTTGGTGCCTGGCAGCAACAAGCGCTGCCTTATGGACAAAAAGCGCTGGCGGCTTCTGGTGGGTACTTCCATTATCACTTTGGTACGTCGCCAGAAGATCCTGGCTATGCATACTATGAAGGAGCGACATTCAGTATTTCAGAAAGTGGTAATGCATTCAGATATCAAGATAACAACTGGCAGCCTGTGACGGGTTGCTGGGGCGCAACAGATGTGAGCTCATTCACAGTGGATCATGTTTACTGTGTCAACGGGGATGGTACTTTAAAGAAATTTAATGATGCAACGGAAAATTTCGAAGGCCATTACCGAATCAATAACGAAGTCATTACTAAAATTGATGTTGCTTTGGGTGGGGTAATTTGGGCGATTACTGAAAGTGACAGGCTGTATAAGTTTAACGGGGTAAGTTGGGAGCAGCAGTCAGTTGCGTGCGGAAATCTGTGTACACTTAAAGACATTGCGGTAGGAAGCGGTCAGGTTTATCTCGTTGCCAGTGTGTATGGCAGCAATGACGGCCCGCAGAGTGTGTATACATTGAAAGAGGGTGAACTAGTTAAGTTTGGTGCCTTTTATAATATTGATGTAGACAGAGAAGGGGTGATTTGGGCTATTTCAAATTACACCCGCACAGTGTTTTACAAGCGCCCGGGTATGAGTGAATTTGCGGAAGATATGCAAATGAGCCAGAGGGTCTCATCCAATATTGGTGGATGATAAGCCCATCTCAGTGATGGTAAGCATGGGTAAATGCAGAATTCTTTAGCCTGCATAAGCGATGTCTGCAAAGCGCGCCCCTGCATATCAGTGCTAAAAGACTAAGGGGTGGTGATGACCACCCCTTTTCATGTTTAAAAGCTAAAGCTCACTTTGGCGTAATACGTCATGCCATCGAAGCCATAGGGCAAGGCACGCAGTGGGTAGCGCATCGCACCATTGGTGATGAAGTTCAGTACTTCGTCTTCGCCCAGCTCATCTGGTGTTTCATCGAACAGGTTATCAATACCGGCAGACAGATTGATCTGCTCGGTTAGCTGATAGCCCATGTTAACGTCAACCAGAACAGCCGATTCAACCACGCTGGTTTCCTGCCAGCTGTTGGTTGGAGACAGAAAATCAGGCAGTTCGATGTGTCCGCCTGCAAAGTAAGTGACCTCGGTTTTGCCAAAGTAGTTAAAGCGCAACAGAGCATTCCAGTCGTCCTGTTGATAATCAAAGGTTAGCGTTGCGCGTTCTCTTGGCTGACCATGGGTCAGGAATGAGCGTCTTTGTTGATCAAGGACGATGCCTTCAGGGATCCCCTGTGGAGCGTTCACTTTATCGATTTCTGTTTTATTCTTGTTAGCAGCAAAGGTGATATCCAGCTCTCCACTGGCGATTGCCGTCGAATAAGAAGCGATGAAGTCAACACCTTGGGTGGTTGAATCCAATGAGTTAGAGAAAAAGTTGCCTTGAACTGCACCTGTCGCGGTTAATGCCGTGTTGGCTGCCGGGAAAGCGTCCAGTTCATCACTGTCGACGCCAATGAAGCTACCCAGGTTAATCCGATCGTAAATCTTGATCTGATAAAAATCTAAAGTAACGGAGAGATCACTGCTGACGTCCCAGGCCAGGCCCAGGTTATAGTTGTCTGAAGATTCCAGGTTCAGGCCATCTACGCCCAGTGCGGCGGGGAAAGGTGAGCCTGCGGTTGCTGTATAAGAGGTTGCCAGCGTGCCGTCTCCACCTAAGGTTGTTGTAAACGCTGTATAACCGGACTGTTGTAATGAAGGGGCTCTGAAACCGGTCGATGCTGCAGCGCGCACTGCCAGGTCTTCAGTGAGTTCATAGCGGGTTGCCAGTTTCCAGATGGTATCATCGTTGGAATCTGATACATCTTCATAGCGCAGTGCTGCACTGATCAGCCAGTCTTCATTAAGCAGTGTTTCAGCTTCAATATACAGGGCATGACTTGAACGCTCTGCTTTGTTGGCTGCATCCGGTCTGAGTCCCTGGTAGGCCTGAAAGCCACAATCGGCAAACACTTCTGTATCAATCACTGAAGGAAACGAGCGGTCAGCGTTAGATGAGCCGCACGCATAAGACGCCACCTCACCAGGTACTATTTCATAATTTTCTTTGCGGTACTCTGCACCTACAGACAGGTAAACCGGCTCACCGCCTTCGATATCAATAATGCCGCTAATATCCAGGTTAGTGGTCCATTGATCGAACCTGAAGCCACCAGAGTAGCCGCCTCTGGGTCCAGCGTTATCAGCGATGTCTTGCGCTGAAGCTGTTGGGTTATTCGCCAGGTACTCAGCCGCATAAGATGAATTGATGGTGTTGGATGACGAATAGTCGTACTGGTTTTCGCCGTATACACTGGATACATCGAATGCCCAGTCTGGATTGATATCGCCTTTTAAGCCGACTGCAAACGACAGGTCTTGTGCTTCATTGTCTATCCTCGGCAGGAAACCGTCCGGATACACTTGCGGTACGTTGCGCTCTGCACGGTTAAAATCACGATAAAAGCCGTTTCCTAAAGCGGTCCGATTTGAGAAGCCGGCAAATGAATACAGCTCTTTATCGCCTACAGGCAACGCAGCGTTATAGAACACAGAGATAAACTCACTATCAGAATTACCCTGCTTCCAGCGCACATCATCGGATAAAGTGCCCGGTGCAATGGTAGAGGATCCCCCGGTATCGCGTTCGGCCCGGTTGGTTCCATCCGCATCACGATATTCCAGCGATACATTGATAAAACCTCCCTGGCTGCCCAGCTCAAAGCCTCGGTTCAGACCCAGTGAATAGGTATCACCATCGCCTTCGCCAGTAGAGCCTGCCTGAACAAATCCCGTGGTCACGCCTGTACTGTCGTTGAGCGACAAGTTGATCACGCCGGCAATGGCATCAGAACCATAACGTGCCGCGGCACCGTCTCTTAGGATCTCGACATTTTTTAATGCCATCATCGGGATAGAGTTCATATCTGTACCCGCAGCGCCAGCACCGACTGTGCCCGATAGGCCAAATATCGCCTGGGTATGACGACGTTTACCATTGATCAGTACCAGGGTTTGGTCTGGCTGCAGTCCTCTCAATGTTGCTGGACGGAACAGGTCTGAGCCATCAGAAACCTGAGTTCTGCTGAAATTAAACGACGGTGCGATGGCTTGCAGGCTTTGCCCGAGCTCAGTAAAGCCCCCTTTATTGAGTTGGTCAGTATCCAGAATATCAATGGGTGAAGTGGACTCGGTTGCCGTCCGGTTTGAAACTTTAGAGCCCAGTACAGAAATGGTCTCGATGTTTTGTTCGTTTGATTGTTCTGCCATTGCGGCGGAGCACGCAAAAAGTGCCAGTGCAACTGGCGAAAGTTTTATGGTTGTTGTCATCACTTACTACTCTGTTGATGTTGTTTATTTATTTTTTGTTTATTGAGCACGACGTTGACATAAATCAATTTTGAGTGCAATCGGATTGGACTAAAGTCGAATAGGATTTTTTCAGTATGAGGGGAACTTTTGACAAAGTGGCCAAACGAGTTAGCCACTTAAGCAGAGTGAAAGGAGTCTGATTTACTGACCACACTGGCTTAACCAGGGTGAAGTCAGACAGGTTTGACGAAGTATTTCGGCATCGTTGAGGGCTAATTGAGCGGCCTCAAATTGCGCTTCCAGTTCCGGCTTTTCGGCATCAGTCGCGACGCTTAAAAAGGCCTTGGTACGCTCTAGATGCCTGACTGCTTCACCATACTGATGTTCAGCCCATCGCCAGTTCGCTTCATATAGGGTATTGCTCATCACTGATTGCCAGTCAGCTGCGCCGTAATGGCCGGAGTCCTGATAGCTCTTCACCACGAAACTACGCGGAACTTTATCCAAATCAGCTAAATCAACCATCAGGCCATTCGGGTCGAAACTATAAGCCACCAGACTTTCCAGGGTTTGCAGACAAGGAGTGATGTTGCCGCCCCGGCAGTAGGTAGGTTGCTCATTAAGTTGCTGCTGCAGTTTAGCGGGTAGCGGGCCGTTGGAATTGACATCGACACTGAATACCGCATTTTCGGCATATTTTTCGATTTCTTTGACCTTGGTAATGGTTTTTTTAAAGAACAACAAACGGATCTTTATTTTGATGACAAATCGCTTGTAGTCTTCCTCTGTTCTAAAGTGTAATCGGGTGTTGACGAACAGATCGCGTCCATAGTTGACCTGATAAACAAAGTGGCTGCCACAGTTTTTAAGGTCTGCGCCCTGCATTACTTGGCGGTTTTCTAACGTACTGTATCCCTCTTCAAATTTAAGATGTAATTGCGACGTCAATGTGCGTTGATCCGTCGCGTTTCGGTGTGTCATTGAGGTAGATACACTGCCCGCGATAATAAATAAATTGACACCACCATGTACCTCCCCAAACGTGCGACGTTTGATAAAGGTTTCATCTACGCGTTGGAAGTAATCGAGGCTGCCACTTTGCTCTGAGTGTTGTACTTGTGTACCTTGTAGACAGGCATCGCTAACTTTGTGCATGACGGGATCAAATGCTCTGCCAAGATCATTTGCCCCGACTTGCTCACTGTAATAAATCTGGCCATGCGCTGCGAAAGTACAGCTCAGCGCCAGTATGGTAAAAAAGCTCTTCATATCCGCTCCCTGAATAGAAATCGCAATGTGCATAAGCACATTGCGATTAAGTATGGCAGGTTATTGCGCAAATGCCGTACCGTAAGTGGTCAATGCGCCCTCACATAAACGCCAGTTCAGGATCCCACGGGCGGGCGCTGTGACGTCGATGAAAGTGGGTGCCCAACGTAAGTTTCTGAAGCGTGCACTGTCTTCTTCACTGACCATTCCGGCTCTAACCGCTTCCTGGCGTGCAAGCTCACATTGCTTCCAGTCGAACTCATCACTACTGGGTAGTTGAAGCTGAGTGACATCGTAAGCCGCAGGGCAGGCATTACCGCGTTGTTCGCAGGCAGTTTTCATTTCCTGTACCTTGTTCTCACAGGCATAACCAAAAGGGTTATCACGGCAGAATTGAGCGGCGTTAAAGAAGAACCAGGCATTGTTGTAGGCCAGATCTTTGATCCGCTCGACGGCTGTGCGCTGTGCTTCAGGTAAATACGCGTAGTAGCTGTTAAGCAGGTTCTGGGCGCGTTGCTCATCCAAAATGGCCTGTTTGAAGTCATCTTCCAGCTCACTGATCAGCCATTTCGTGGCATTGCGTACAATCTGATACTCAGGTACCAGTGCGCGTAAAGGCAACGATGAGTTTTCATAGCGAGTAGTGTAGTAGCGCACCACATTGTAATCACTCAATGAATTAAGCTGCTGATTAAATCCACTTTTAGCGTACTTCACAGCCTCATAGAACATGTCAAAACAAGGCGTTGGATTATCAAGTGAACAAGTAATAATGTTGTTGGGGATAATCGTCAAGAGCTGTTTAGGGTCCCCGCCATGCTGGATAGCACGTACAGTGATCTTAACCGATGATTTGACTTCATCCTTAAGGTATCTGAGCTGACCACCGACGTTGAACACTCCGCCATACAAGTCAACATCCAGATAACCGCCAATGTCCGACTTATCCTGGTTACTACCGTAATCTATCTTCAGGTTAACGAGCACGTTGGCACCGTATTCAATACCTGTGACAAATTCATCTCCGATCAGTGTTTGCAGCTTGGTTTGATGATTGTTCGCGATATCCTGACCGGCTGCACTTAACGCGTAACCCGTGTTTTGATCTTTAGGCAGAAACAAGCGCTTTTTCGGCGTGCTGGAGGCACTGAAAGTATACGAGCTTGAGTAAGAGCTGGAAGCCATTTCTTTTGCCAAAGAAGCACCTGCCGAGACCCTTACTACCGGGAAGTTTACATCTACATCGACACTACCATTGAGTGTATTGAGCACATCGTCATAGCTCATATCAATGCCGGTTTTAAATTTAAGCTCGGTATTGCCATAGCTTTCGTCAATAACGCCTGCAACGGGTTGGACATTTAAAAAGCGTTTTTTCTGGCTATCATAGGCAGTGCCTATTGCCACGTGATCATTGATCAGGCCTGAGATCACAGAGCCTGACACTGATGAGCTAGAGATTTCAGCACGAGCTTGCTCATCAGCCATGCTGTGTCCTGCAAATGCTATTGCAAGTACAGATAAATAGAGTGATTTCATATCATCTTTCCTTAACGAACTGTGAGCATATAGTCTTCAACTTCACCATACTGAATGTTGGTGCAGGCATTGTCTGAGCCGCCTCCCGCATCCAGCGCTACGCGCATCAGAGTGACACCATCGGGCGTGTTATCAGGGACTGATAGGGTGAATTTCACGGTATTGCCAGTAGTGCTGCTGTGTACCAGTTCATTGCTATCAAACTGACCGTTGTGGTTCCAGTCAATCCAAACGCGAGCTGCCAGTAGCGTTGGGTAGTTGGGGTCCAAAAGACCCGGTTTGATCTCGACACTGGCATCGCGATTTGCTCGCAAATTAAGGACCTTGCCAGAGACCAGAGTATGCGCAGTACTTCCTGAGGCATGAACAAAGTCATCTATTTTAATCTGCTCTATCCATTCCCATTCGTTGTCGTAACTATTGTTGGCGCAATATTTATTTGCTAACACGGTCGTTTTAAGTGCAACCGCTTTGTATTCCGGAGGCATAGTGGTACAAGCCTGCTCCTGGCTTGTGCCGGCATACCAGCCGTAAGGGTTCGTAAAGTCTTCGTTGGCGAAGGTTGGGTATTGCGCATTACCAGCTGCTAGCGCAGCATCAGACAGCCAGAGTTGTTTGAGCTGATTGAGCTTTTCTTCTTTACTGATGATTTCGCGGGAGTCATACATTTGCTCCCACATTTCGACGAGTAGCCCGTCGTAACATTTTTTCAGCCAGTCATAACGACCCTTAGCTTCTGCCACAGTTAGCATATCGCCCAGTTCGTTAAAATTGGCTTCTTCAATCGTATTGGCTGATACAGTGCTCGCGGCGAGTGTGAGGCCACAAAGCACAGCAGCCTGAGATAATCTAAATAACGTATTCATCATTGCGTATCCTTACTTCAAAACATCACTGTAGGCACTGTAATCGCGATAGTAAGCCAGGTTGGCGGCTTCGTAATCGATGCAATAATTGCCCTCTGGGTTGCGCTCACAATAGTCGACCAGGTCAGCAAACAGGTTTGCGTTAGCCCGACTCGCTGTTTCAATTTCCGACAGTTGATTCAATTGCTCAGCATTAAACTGAGATGCATAATAGCGTTGCAGGTTTTTAGCTCGACGATAGGTGAGACGTTCCTCAATCCAGCGTGATGTCAGCTCTTTGACCACTAATTTAGTGAGATAGTTTATGGCTTCGTATCCCTGCGCCGGGATCAATTGTTGCAGGTTGGAACCTGAATCCAGGTACCTTGCAACATAGGTGTCTGTCACATTGTAGTCATCAAGTGACTGGAACTGATTGATATAATCGGTCTTTAGATAATTGACTGCGGATTCAAACAGGTTGAAGCAAGGTTCAGGGTTAAGCAAAGTACAGCTCATAATCCCATTTGGGATGATTTGCAGCAGACGGTTTGGATCGCCGCCACTTTGATAGCCACTGATGGTAATTTTGACTGACTGACGCTTCTCATCGTCCAGTTTCTGAAGTTGACCGTCGACTTTGACCTTACCTATCCAGTCTACGCTCAGATAACCGCCAATGGTGCGCTTATCGCTCTCGTTGCGATAATCAATTTTCATATTGATCACCACATTAGAGCCATAGGCAAAGCCCTGAATAAACCCATCACCGAGGTTCGCTGCTTTATTACCCGGATAGGCTTGGGCCAGGTCTAAAGCGGCTTGTGTAGGCTGGTAGCCTGCATCGGTTACCGGCATAAGGATCCGGGATTTTGGTTTCACTGATGAATACACGGTGTAGGTACCAGTGTATCTGTCGGCGCTAATGTCTTTAGCATAGTTGGCACCAGCATCAACACGTACTGCTGGGAATTTGAAGCCCGCGTCAACTTTTCCGTCGATCAGTTTTAATGCCTGCTCGTAGCCCAGGTCCACACCCACACGAAAATCAATGTTGGTATTACCAAGGTGCTCAACGGTTTGGCCATCCACTGACTTTAACCCCAGCAAGATGTCGCCTTTACTTTGATAGGCTGTACCTAGTGGTGCCAGGTCAACGACATTCGATGTGGCTGACTGTCCATGTATTTCACTCAGCTTGGTCGGCAGAGGGAGTGATGTGGCAAACGCAGGCAAAGTCGCACAGGCCAGTGTGACTTGAATGAATTTTGCATAGTTCATGTTTGATCTCTCCATGAGAGGCCCACAGGGCCTCTATTCGCTTGAACCTTAGTCTTTAAGGCTATTTAAGTAATCCTGGTGCCAGGCTTCAGGAAGGTTGTTAAGTACATCCTGAGTGGTAATCTCACTGTCAGAGAACTCATTATCTCCTTGCATTGCCAGGTCACCGACCTGTAGGCCGTTTGCAAACATGGTAAAGGTTTCGCCAGTGACGTGTGTGCCATCTGAATCGGTGCGTTTTAGCTTGAGGTTGTAGACATTGTCGTTGTATTTCACTTCCTCAATGGCGGTGATCATCTCAATACCACTTTGGGTGCGGATTTGGTCACCCGCTTTTACTTTGTTAGCCCAGGCTGACAAACCTGATACGGTGACAACGGGATGTGATTCGGTCAGTAGCAGTGTTTTACCAGACGCGGTGGTCAGCTTAACCATTGGTATCAGCTCAACCCCAACTGAAATGTCTTCGATCTCAAGTGGAATGTGCTGATCTGGTGCAAACTGGCTGGCACCCAGCACGGTATCACCCACACTGAGTTGCTCAATGGGTAAATGCTTACCATTGGCCAGCGTGATCAATGAACCTTTGGCCAGACAGCTATAGACTACTTGCATTGGTGGATGTTTGATGTCTTTCCAGTTACTTTCTGGCATATCTGAGCTGCCGATCACATAGGTGAAGTGACGTGTCATAACGCGCGGACCACGTTGTTGCTCTACTTCAACAGCCAGGTTCATGATCCAGTGCGCGTCTTTGTAGCGGCCGTACAACATAGCATCACCGAATACGCCCATATTTCTTGGAATATTCCAGGACATGCGTGTATAAGGATAGTCAATACCACCTACATTCTTGACGCCTTTTTGCAGCGTGATGTAGTCAGAGAACAGATTGATTGCGTCAGACGCTTTGTAGTCATCTCCGATGCGTGACGCACCGCCACCTTCACGTGTTTGAATATAAATCTCAGAACCATAATGCAGTCCATCTGGCTTGTCGGTGATGGGTTGGCCCTGTGCGTCTTTGATTAATGACTTGGTACCGGCACCTGTATTTGGATCATAGGTGACAGCCACCTGATTCCACTCAGGGGTGTAGATTTTTGTGACTTCACCCATCACTTCACGGAAACCACTGAATGGGATAAGGAGCTTTAACTGGTCATTCGGTGTGCCATGGGCGTACATTGCCTCGTAGTCGCAGTCGTCGTATTTACGATTCAGGCACACTTTGATGCGGTTCAGGCTTGGATCAGCCTCGTTACGCTCTTTGACGTCAACCGGGTGTGTGATTTCATTTTCCAGAATGCTGGTGGTGGTACGGGCATAGCCGTCAGGCAGAGTGGTTGCTAAGCCAGCTTCTGCGTTGTTCAAAGTGGCCATTTGCGCCATGGCGCCATTGGTTTTGTATACACCCAGGTCAGCCAGCAAAGTTTCCGGTGAATATTCAATGACGGAAGTCCGAATTTCAGTAACGGTCTGGCCATCTGCTCCTTCGTATGACACGGTTACATAGGCATCAGCGAAAATACGCTCTGAGTTAATCAACTTGGGCAGTACATCTTCCATACGACCAACGGAAGCAACGCTTACGCGTTTTTGTGGTTCGTCGGGTGTGCCCTGGCCAAAAAACTCGTTGAAGCTTGGCATGACCAGCTCTTCACCTTTTTCATTCATCAGGGTCAGGTCGATATAGGTGTAGTAAGTAGTGCTGAATTCACTGTTGACCGCGGTTAACACCAGGTATTCCTGACCATCTTTGCGGGTCATTGAGCGAAGGCCCATATGCTTGAAGAATGAGCACAGCTTGCCTGTCTGACAGTCGGTGGACTGCGACGTTGACATGATACCGGCCATTGCTGGTTGGTTGGCTTTACGATTTAGTGTTTCTTCCAAAGATCGAAATAAAAACGGGCGATTTTTTTCTGTAATGCCGTGTCTCGCAAGGCGTTGCTTGGCTTGCTCCAATTCACCGAGTTGCTGAAATTTGACGATTCGCTCAGGGAAACGCTCGGTTTCTGGTGTGATGGGTGCTGAAATAGAAGCAAAAGAAGCTCCTCCCAATGCAGCGGCAACTGCTAGGCTAACCAGTTTCATACAATTTTCCTTTTAGTTTATTTTAAAAAGGCTCGTAGATAGGGCGAACCCTACCTACATAACTGCGAGCACAAGGTGTTAATTACCATCTAGTAATTTTGAATTGAATGTCTTCAACTTCTCCATAAGTGAAGGATTTACAAGCATCCTGCTTTAGTGGGTGTTGAGGGTTTTCCTCAAATTTGGCTCTCAAGGTAAACAGTTTATCTCTGCTCACCCAGGGCAGGCGGATGATTTTGCTTGAGGTGACACGGCAATACTCAATCCCATCTGCCCGGGAATGACAATCAGTGGTGTAGTAGTCATAGTTGTAATCATTACTGCCATTGTGACCTTCGTCTTTACTGAATGTGTCGTCGTGATTCTTATCCAGCCAGACAGTAAAGCGTGCACCAATCTGATTGTTACCATATAGATTGTCTATGGTGGCGCGAGGCAGGAAATTGGTCGAGCCAACAACCGTTAGGTATGAATTATCGCTGCGAGAGAAGTCGCTCAGAGCTGTAAAGTTATATCCTGACGCGTTATATCCGGCTACGCCAGTCACCTCATGCAATACCGTGGAGTAGTAATTGAAAGTCAGTTTGTCGATGTACAAGACTCCTGCATTGCTCGGGTCGGTAATACTGGCGCTGCAACTTGAAACCGGTTGCAAAGTTAAAACCTGACTATTGCTATCACTGTCACTGCCATCCTGATATCGGGTGGTCAGGGATACGTTGAACGTCCCACCATTTTCGGGAAACTGGATAACCGGGTTTTCGTCGCTGCTGGTTTGATTATCAAATCCAAACTGCCAGCTATAACCAGGCTGTTTGGCCTGATTGGCGGTACTGTTGTTAATGAATTGAACCTTATTCCCTTCTAAAATTTGATAGCTGAAGTCGGCAATGATAGGCAGGTTAGGAGAATCAGCATCGATCATCACATCAATGACCTGGCCCGCATCCACCACACCACAACTATGAATGTAGGAGTATTTGTCATCTGAGATGGCGATTCGCATCAGACCGATCCCTGCTGGTATACTGCTGTTGAGTGAAAAAGTGGCGCTATTACCTGAAATAGTCTCGTTGCCGATGAGCTTTTCGGTATAGGCGAATTCTCCATCTTTGTCTGAATCAAATAGGACTGTGAGCTTTTTGCCGCTGAGATCTTTATCAAAACCCAGCGTGTAGTTACGTTTGCGAGCCAAAGGAATTCGAGAGCCGACCTCTGACGTATATTCTCCAATGATATTACTGATTTCATGGGTAGCAATGCTCAGACTGCCGGTATGTACCTGAGGAGAGTTTTGATACGGCGGACAGTTGACGTCAGCCAGACGGCTAAAAAAGTGTCTATAAGCTGTTTTGGTATTGTTGTCACTGAACTGAACTTCTACGGCTGCGCGTGCCAAAACATTGAGTGGTAACGCGTGTGATTGCTGTAAAAAAGGATAAATTGGCTGATTATCACTCTTGCGCCAGGTGCTGCTGGTGCCATCGCCCCAGTCTGCATGGATTTGCGCTATGGTGTCGGTAGCCAGGTGGCTGATGTCGTAGCTTACTTCGTTGTAGCTGAAGCGCGTATTGGCGTCTAGCGTAGACAAATTGCTGTCTGCAACAATGCCGACGCCCAGCAATACGTCACTCACATCAGCTTTACGCTGATCAGTATTCTTACCGGCGATTTCAATGAAAGCGGTTTGTTCAGCCAGACAGTAGCCGTACTCATCCATGCTCATGTTAGGAAACATACATCCGGCTGTTTGAGCGCGTAAGAATACTTTAAAGGCATCCTGAATTGACCATTGCTTGGTTTTGACCAGTTCATAAAAGGCTTTGCGTAGCACGCCACCATTGGCATGTTCTGTTTTTCCGGTCGAAAAGTCAGCCACATGATCGATACTGGTGCCGTCCCAGGATGGCAATTCATAGAAACGTACGCCCTGATCGGCATAGATTGCATCCCAGCCGAACCACCATTTGCGATTCTGGCCATACTGACCCGCCTGCTCAGTAAATTGTTTAGTAAAGTATTCCGACTGACTGTACGCGCCGCTGGCCTGATTTTGGAAGTAGTCCATAACCGCAATGGTCACCAAGTCTGAGAAGCCCTCGTTAATGGCACCATCTACACCTTCAGCACCAATGCCTGAATTCCAGTTGGTGATGGCGTGGCCGATCTCATGTGCAGCAATACTTAGTGTGGCTTGTGAATAGAAATAGTAACCATCACCTGAACCATAGTTGACAAATTCGCCGTCCCAGAAGGCTTTGTTAGTACCAAATATGGTATTGCTATGTACTTTTTGTTTAAGCGGCTTAAGGCAATACCCACTGGTTGAACAATCTGAGGACTGATTTGGATATAAGTGTGCAAATTGATTATGAAAATACTGCATGACCACACCTGCATTAAAGTGCGCTTCGCTGGCATGGCTATAGGTAAACCAAGTATCGAAGTTACCGGTTACTTTGGTCGCATCGAAATTTTCATTTTTTTCGCCACAGGAGTATGACACGGGACTTGTATCTGAGTTTCTGGCATCAAAGGTGCTCAGGTAGGGGTTCTCAAGTGTGCATGAATCCAGTTCTTTTTTGACAATCAGGGGGTATCCGCCAAATTGGGCGAAAATCGCATTGGGATTGGCGTCAGTAAACAACAGGCGTTGCCCAGTTGGCGTAAATTCATCGTATTTATATGTTGTACAGGCTTGCATGCTGTCAGGCTGTGGTGAATAACAGATTGCGCCCAGTTTATCGTTGCCACCTATTCCGCCTCCGGGGACAAAGCTACTATCCAGTACAGTGTTTGCTGAAACGGTTTCTTTTGAAAAGAAAGAGGCTCTGGAGTGATGGCGGATCACGGTGCCCTGAGCGCTGTCGACAACCAACTGCTCCGCAATACCCTGGCGATTGACCTCGATCACTGTCACATCAAGTAACTTACCATTTACAACTAAATAAGCCGCGGTTGATCCACGGATTATCGTGTGATTGTCCTGATAATGGCGTGCAACGCTTGCTCTGAGATCTGGCTTGAGAACAGTGGCCTGCTTCGTGAGTTCAACCTGACCACTGAGCAACTTGCCCATGCTCTGGATAATATTGCCATTTATATCTCGTGCAATGACCAGCTGACTATCAAGAATAGGTTTGCCCTGATAGTAGGCCTGATAGTGTTCGTACTTTGGCTGGTCACCTACGGCTTTTTCTAGCCGATAGGTCAGCGCAGTACCTACAAACTGAGCCTTAGTGTTCAGAGAGGTGTGTTCTGATTGAGCCGCTGTCGGTAACTGTGACCACAGGTGCTGCTGATTTAATAGCGCTTGAGATTCGATAGAAGCTGCGGCTTGTGTACTAAACAAGGTAACAGCTCCGGCGCCAAGCACTGCGCTGAGGCGTGTCATAAATAATCCTTTTTTGTTGCATTATTGGTGTTTAATAGAGTTAAAACTCTCAATTGCTCATCAAGTATACAAATTAAATTAATTGTTGCAAATGTTTATTTATTGTTTCTTTTTGCGGGTTTTTTAGTTGGTAAGGGTGGGGTTTTATGTATTGGGTACGAACTTTTGTATGATTTTGTTTTTGTTGCTCTTTGTAAATAATGGCAGGAGACATAATTCGTTTGTTGTGTTTTAGGGTACGGTTTGTGAGGAGGTGGATTATTTAGTTCATGGCTTATGAAGCCATCGTTTTCTCAAGCGGATTAGGCTTAGTACGGGGCTGATAAATGGCTCTGACACGAGCGTGTTGGCCTGCCTTTGGCAATAAAGAATTTTTGAATGTTGCAAGAGTACTCGCCTGATAAGTGTCAATGTATGTCAGGCGAGCATGTCGAATTGGTCAAAAGTAAAAGCCGAAACCTATATGTATTATTACTGCAACCACAGTGCAATGCGTTCGTACATAAAGTCCCGGATAATGGGCTGAGCTTCAGCGTTGGGGTGCAAGTTATCGTTTTGCATAAGACTGCGATCTGCTGCAATGGGTAACATGAAGTACTCCATCAGATAGGCGCCAGTTTGCTCGGCCACCATGGGGTAACTGTCAGCGAATAGAGTACTATAGCGTTTGCCATAGTTTGGTGGGATCTGGATTTGCATCAATGCGACTTTGGCGCCGCTAGCCTGACTTTTCTCGACCAGTTCACGTAAATGTTTGCGGATCAGTTTAGGCGGAAATCCTCGCAAACCGTCATTGGCGCCTAGCTCGATAAGTACGTGGCTGGGTTGGTGGCTTTCTAATTGCTTGTCGACCGTTAGCAGCGCATTATCCGTGGTCTGTCCCGAGACGCTGGTGTTCACCAGAGTGATCGCTTTTTGCTCTGCTTCGTATTTATTTTGTAACAAATTAACCCAGGACGGTGCTTGTTTGAGACCATAACCGGCGCTTAAGCTATCACCTATGATCATAATTTTGGTATCGTTGGCATTCGCTTTTAAGACGAAAAGTGTGCCGAAGATCAATACCACCAGTTGTAGGAAAAATCGCATCATGTCAGTGCTTTCTCAGTTAAATATTATTCAGGTTAAGGAGTTGGGTAAAACCGTCAGTACCTTTGAGGGTGACCTCACTATCCTTAGCGATATCAATTTTTCTGTCAAGTCAGGTGAATCAGTGGCAGTGGTTGGCACTTCTGGCTCGGGCAAGTCAACGTTACTCAGTTTACTGGCAGGGCTCGATATTGCCAGCAAGGGAGAGGTTTATCTCGATGGTGAAGCGCTGCACCGTCTCGACGAAGAGCAGCGTGCAAGACTCAGAGCTGAAAAAGTAGGTTTTGTGTTTCAGTCATTTATGCTGGTTCAGAGCTTGACTGCACTGGAAAATGTGATGCTACCAGCAGAGCTCGCTGGTGAAAAAAATGCCCGTGAGCAGGCACAAGCCCTATTGGACAAAGTGGGCTTGTCGCATCGGGTTGGTCATTATCCCTCACAGCTATCTGGTGGTGAGCAGCAACGTGTTGCCATAGCTCGTGCATTTATCGGTACGCCAAAAATTCTGTTTGCCGACGAGCCTTCTGCGAATCTGGACTCTAAAAACGGCCACTTAATCGAAAGCCTGTTGTTTGATTTGAATAAACAGCACGGTACAACCCTGATTCTCGTTACACATGATGAAGACTTGGCTAAGCAGTGCGATCGCATTATCCATATTGAGGGCGGTCAGCTGGCAAAGATCCGTGATGGAGAAGGAGTGGCTGTTCATGTGGGCTAGATTGGCGCTAAGATTATTTTTCCGGGAGTTGCGTCGAGGAGAGCTGACTATCATTTTCGCTGCCATTGCATTGGCGGTGCTGACAGTTTTTAGCCTAAGCTCAGTGACTGAACGGATCCGACTTAACATTGAACAAAAATCTGCTGACTTTATTGCGGCCGACCGCCGCCTGTCCAGTAACTATGAGCTGGATGAGAGTTACCTTAAGGTCGCGCAGGATTTCGGTCTGCAAACGGCACAAAACATCTATTTTGATTCCATGCTCTTCGTGGGAGACGAGTTGGTGCTGGGGTCAATTAAAGCGGTGAGCGATAGCCACCCCCTGCGTGGTAAAATAACCCTCAGAGACGCACTGGACGCAGAGAAATACGACATTGCTGCGGCACCTGGCAAGGGTGAAGCCTGGCTAAGTGAAGGGCTGTTTTACACGCTCGGACTTAAAGTCGGCGATAAAGTAGAAATTGGTGCGGGCATGTTTACCGTGACAAAGGTTTTGGTACAGGAGCCCGACGCAGCATTTTTCTCACTGGCGGGTAACAAACGTGTGTTACTGAATATTGCCGATATCCCAACTACACAAGCGGTTCAGCCAGGCAGCGATGTGTTTTATCGACTACTGTTTGCGGGCGATGAGCAGACACTCAAAGATTATTATGTTTGGTTAAAACCTCAGCTCAGAGAAAATCAGAGTTGGCAGGGGATCAAAGACCGGCAGTCACCATTGGGTGAGAATCTTGAGCGTTCCGAGCGGTTTTTACTGTTGGCTGGCTTATTTGGCATTATGCTCGCAGCGGTGGCAATGGCCGTGTCTGCAAAACGTTACTGTGAGCGTCAGTACGACCCAGTTGCCATGATGAAAACTTTGGGTGGTAGTCGCGGGACAATCAAGCGTATCTTCCTGATGCATCTGTCGCTGGTAACCGTTAGCTCTCTAGCGATTGGTCTGGCAATTGGTTATGGCTTACAGGAAGTGGCGGTTGATTATCTAACCAGTTTTGTTGCCAACGAGCTACCTCTTGCCGGACCAAGACCCTGGCTGTTATCTATTGCCATTGGTGTCGTGTGTGCACTGATGTTCTCCCTTAAGCCGTTATTGGACTTGTTTGATATTCCCCCTCTGCGGGTGCTCAGAAGAAGTTTGGGCGATAAGCTGGCGGTAAGCCGGGTGCACATGGCGCTTTCGGTGGGCACCATCTTTATGTTGATGTGGCTGTTCAGTGGGGACATTAAAACCACGCTGTTATTGTTTGCTGGTACCGCGACACTGATGGGGGTGCTGTTTGGCTTGTCCCGGTTGTTCTTCAGTGCGGGTCGTAAATTGGGGCTGAGCCCGGGCAACAGTTGGTCTCTGGCGATTGCAACATTGCAAAAACGGGCCAATGCAAACGCGATTCAGCTGATCAGTTTTGCACTTGCCATTAAATTGATGTTGTTCTTGTTTGTACTCAAAAATGACATGATCTCTGACTGGCAAATGCAGGTACCTGAAGACGCACCTAATGCCTTTTTAATCAATATTGGAGAGCGTGACGTTGCGCAGTTTAAGACCTTCTTTAATGAGCAAAATATTCATCATGAGGCATTTTATCCGGTCTTCCGGGGCCGCGTTAATGCTCTAAACGGTGAGGCATTTGCCCGTCGGGTATCCAAACAGGAAGGTGAGGAGCAACAAGAAGACGCCCGTAATGGTGTTGGCCGTGAACTCAACCTGACCTGGAGCGATACTTTACCGGATGGCAACGAAATCCTGGAAGGACAGTGGTTTGAGCAAACAGATGAATTACAGGTCTCTGTGTTTGAAGGCACCGCGGAGCGGGTTGGTATTGAACTTGGTGATACGCTGACATTCTTGGTCAATACGCAGACCTTTGAAGCCAAAGTCACCAGTATTCGCAGTGTTGACTGGGGAACGCTTAAGCCTAACTTTGTGATGATTTTTAACTCTGCTATGGCACAGCGTTTGCCTGTGACATATTTTACTGCGGCTAAGCTAGAGGATAATCATGTTCGCCCGATTAGCCGACTGTTACTGCAGTATCCGACTGTCAGTATGATAGACATTAAGAACAATATCGCCCAGGTACAATCTATGATTGCTCAGGTGTCTCTGGCGATTGGTTTTGTGCTGTCCATTGTGTTGATAAGCGGTGCCCTGGTCTTGATATCTCAGGTGCAAGCCAGTCTGGCCGAGCGTATGCAGGAAGTGGTGATCTTACGCACACTCGGTGCCAGGGGTAAGTTGATTAAGCTGGCGACTCTGTATGAGTTCTTGCTGTTGGGCGCGCTGGCAGGTTTCGTTGCTGCGTTGGTCAGTGATATCACCCTGTTTGTTATTCAGCAGCAATTGTTTGGTGTGGATGGCAGGCTTCACCCTTATGTGTGGGTACTGGGGCCGGTGTCAGGCGCTACGTTCGTTGCTTTAATCGGCTATTTTATGGTGGCACATACCATGCGTCAGAATACTCAGGGGTTATTGCGTAAGGTCGCCTGATGGTGACCCTCTGAGCGGTTGCGGTTTGTATTTTTCTGATACAAGCCGCGTCTCTCGCCTGTTAATTTGTCTATTAATCTGCGTTTCCATAGCGTTGGTGATCTAGTTCTTCGGATTGAGATTATAAAACGCCCATCTTAGTTAACGTAGCTTTGGCGATTTCGACCCGGGTGGATACGACTTCTTTAAAGTTTTTGGCGTCCATATTAAAAGCAAAGTAGTGACGCCCCTGGTTGTTTTCAACAATGCCAACATACCAGCCTATGTACTTACCTTTGGCGACCGGTCCGGTTCCCGTTTTTGCATACAGCTTGGTGTTGGCCGCCTGTTCCTGTAAGAAAATTTTGTCAAATGCCTGATAGGTCGCGGGCTTAAGTTTAAAAGCTTGGGTCTGTAACCGGCGCAGAAATGTGACCTGTTCAACAGCACTGATTTTTATGCTGCTGTTGAGCCAGAATTTATCATGAGGTCCGCTGATATCACGGTTGCCATAGTTAAAGTCATCGAGGTACTGTTGCATCACAGGCTTGCTCAGCAAGTTAGTCCAGGTCTGATATAACGGCAGTGCAGAGTACTTGAATGCGTCTTGTGGGGTAATTGACTCTTTGCGCCAGGCGTCAAACCACCATTTTTTAGCCGGATAGGTATTTAAATCTATCTGGTAACCCTGTCCGGGTTTGATGGTCTGCGTATCTAATAAGATCAATGTATTGGGTACTTTATAAGTCGAGAAGGGAGTGTACGCTTGTTGTGCGCGCGATTGGTTTATAAATTGCCATTGTTGCGTGCGTTCGCTATAGACAGCCATAGTACACGCCTGTCCCGTTTGACAGCCTGGCAAGGTCGCGGGGGTTGAAAGCACACTGGCTGTAAGTAGCGGTGTCAGAGTCAGTGCAGTAAGTAGCGGCATGGGTTCATCCTTAGTTATTATAGTTAGACCGCGCCTATCATATAAGCGAATCCTTACCTTAGCCTGAACCGTATATTAAATCAGCGCTTTTTGCTGTACTCGAGCACGAAACTGGCTGGGTGTGCATTGCTTGATAGCAAGAAATCGGCGGTTAAAGTTAGACAAATTATTAAAGCCGCACTGGTCGCTTATCACAGTGATCGGGGCTTTGGTTTTGAGTAACAGTTTGCAGGCTTTGGCGATCCTTAGCTGATTGATAAACTCTGTGACGGTGCATTCCGTGCGCTTTTTAAAGAAGCGATGAAAATGATTGGTACTCATATGGGCCTGTCTCGCCAGCAGCTCTGCACTTAGCGACTCAGTGTAATTGTCGTAAATATAATTTATCACATGGTCAAACTTATCTTTGGCGGGATCCAGCTGTTTGGCAAAACTAAACTCCATGGTAGACAGCGTCTGATATGCGCTGTTTGCCATCAGGTTGAGCAGCTGAAAGAGCAAAATATAGCGCTCTATTGGTGACGCATTTTGCATTTTACTGAATAGCTTTTCACTTTTTTTAGCTGTTTTTTTGTTAAAGCTTAGTCCGCATTTTGCATGGTCCAATAAGGTATGTAACCCTTGCAGCTCTGGGTTTTGCTGCAGTTGTTGCTGTAGCCAGTGGGCCGGGATCTGTGCCACATGGACTACGTGTTGACTGCCATCTGTATTGTCGCGAGATTGCCAGGTGTGTGGCAGTTCAGGGCCCATAAGCACCAGGTCGTAGTCGTCGTATGGCGCAATATGATCACCAATGTGGCACATGCCCTGGCTATTCAATGTCAGGCAAATTTCATATTCTGGGTGGTAATGCCAATTAAAAGGGATCTCGTCCAGTTGATAGAGGCAATAACGCCATGAACAATTGTGAGACGGAATGACTTTTTCACACATAGCTTTCATTATATTGCTCCTTCATGTTAGTTAGCTGTGGGCTTTAGGCGTACGTTTTTTGTGCTAATGGCCTGTCTGTCCTGCTATCTTCTCGCCCTGCGCTCTGAAAGGTGATGCATTTCACTGCTCTTGCAATACTATCCTATTCAATATGCACAAAAAGGTACAAAATATTAACATTGGTTAAGGGAAAGCATGCATAATGCCGACACATGGCTGGTCATTAAGTAGTGTGTTTTAAAATGACAGCGCTGTTATCTGATAGATTTGTACCGATATGAGTTTGAAAATGCAAACTTATAAGTTACAAGCCTGTTCAAATAGGGAAAGTGCCTGATGATTATTTCACCAGGCGTACATCTTGATAATACAGAATAAGAGGAAGAAGATGAAACACAGCAATGCAGCATTCAGATTGTCTCGCATTTCATTTGCGGTCACTGCCGCAGTGATTTCAAGCACCGCCTTTGTTGCTCCGGTTCAGGCTGAGCAAGAAGAGTCCGTGGAAGTTATTGAAGTTCGAGGGATCCGAGCTTCGACTGAAAAAAGTCTTAACACCAAACGGTTTGCGGATGGTGTTGTCGACTCTATCACAGCAGAGGATATAGGTAAGCTGCCGGACGTGACAATCGCTGATTCACTACAGCGTGTACCGGGTATCCAGATCCGTCGAAGTGCCGGTGAAGGCTCAACGATCAACGTACGGGGTATGCCACAGGTTACCACGCTACTAAATGGCGAGCAGTTCCTCAGTGCCGGTTCACTGACTACAGTACAACCCGATTTTACCGATATTCCTTCGAGCTTAGTTGGTGCTATGGATGTGATGAAATCACCAACTGCCGATACGTTGGCGGGTGGTATTTCAGGGACGGTTGATCTGAAAACGCGTAAGCCATTTGATTTAGAAGAAGGGTTTAGCGGTGCAGCATTGATAGAAGCATCTCGTGGCTCTTATTCAAAAGAAACCGACCCTAAAACCATGATTGCAGCAGGCTATAACGCTGAGCGCTTCGCGGTACTAGCGACACTGACCAGAGATGAAGTAAATCTGGCGAACTACCGTTTTGGTTCGACTAACCACGGCTGGGGCTATGCACCACAAGAAGCCGGTGGTTGTTGGTATTGTCCGGATGGAGATATCAATGGCGATGGTGATACTGATGATGCTGAATTCACTTACGTCAGCTACGGTATGGTTAACCGTTTTACTGAGCGTGAGCGTACAGGTGGTAGCCTGAGCTTCCAGGCGCAGCTTAGTGACAACTTTGAGCTGAGCGCAGATGTATTTTATACCAAAATGGATGATGCAGATCGCCAGCGCGGCCTGATGGCGGACAATGCCTGGGGTGGTCACTGGGATTGGCAGGAGCAGCATGATGCGATGGATCGAGGCAAGACGTCTGGTGGATACAACCTATACACAGCGCAGGACATTACGCTGCATGCGCCACGTGTTGTTGCGCACTCTGAAAGCCATACCAATGAGCGTGAATCGACCAACTATAACTTTGAGCTAACCTATAAAGGCGATGGTAATTTCTCTGGTAAGATGCGCCTTATCACGGCTGATGCAGAGCGTATGCACACTGAAAACGTTGCTCAGGGTTACATGACCAGTGGTCTGGCACACAACCTGCGTCGTAACGAAGGCAATGGCCCGATTGCGGTAAATCCGAACGGTTACGGCCCGGGCACAGTGCCGGTCAGATTGAACTATCAGGGCGATCACCCGGTATTGCTGCCGCCTAGTGAGCTGCAAGGTGAAGTGTTTGGTTCCAATATGAGCCGTTACTCAGTGGTGTCAACGTACTCTGAGAATAACTTTAATGAAGACGCCAGCCTGGATATTTTACGTCTTGATGGTGAATATTTGTTCGAAGATATGGGCTCACTGACCAAAATGAGCTTCGGTGCTCGTTTGGGTAATCGTGAAGTATCCCGTGAGCAATATGTATTGTTGGCGCCATTCAGCAACCCGGTTGGCGAAGGCAGTGTTGACGTGATGTGGAAAGACCAAGGTCTGGCGGCCTTTGATACTGACGGCAGCGGCGGCGTACCGAGTGCATCTGCTGGTGACCTGACAATGGGTTACGATACACCATATACCTTTGATAAATTACCAGAGGCTTGGATCCAACAGGTATCTGATTTTGGCCCTGTTAATGGCGGCAGCTATTTCTTTATTGATCCGCGTCAGCTTGACGACCCATTTGCATTCCAGAATCAGCTATATCCAGGCAACAAAAAAGGTGGTGTACCAGGCAGCACCTATGAGGTTGAGGAAGAAACACAAACGCTTTACTGGCGCGCTGATTTCTCAAGCGATCTTTACACCGCTAACCTGGGTTTCCAGTACATCAAGACAGATTTGGACATCCTGCAAAACGTAATTGGCGACTCTATTTGTGTGAACTGTCCTGGCTCAGTGGCAGCCGATGCCGGTGATATAAATACCAGCAAGTCGTTTAGTGATTTCCTGCCTTCATTGAACCTGGCGGTTAACCTGAGCGATGACCTGATCTTCCGTTCTGCCTGGGGTAAAACCATGACGCGTCTGGATCTTGGCGCAATTGCGGGTGGTTTGCAGGTAAGTCGTTCACGTGCCGGTGATGACCTGGCAGCGCGTGAAGGGATTTCCCCTGACTTGTTGATTGCAACTAATGCAACCATGCAGGGTAACCCGGAACTGGAACCATGGCGCGCCACAAACACAGATCTTGCGTTGGAATGGTATTTCTCACCAAGCGCGTTAGTCAGTGTGGGTGTGTTCAATATCCAGCTTAAATCTTTCATTGAAACCAGTACCTGGACAATGCCATTGGCTGATGCGGATGGGGTTGTACGTCGTGAAGTTAGTGTGACAGGTCAAGTCAATGGTCAGGGCGGAACGATGAATGGTGCTGAGTTCACCTATCAGCAAGCGTTTGACTTCTTACCGGGCTTCTGGAGCGGATTTGGTGCGGCGTTTAACTACACCTATTCAGACAGCGAAAGTGGCCGCGTTGACTTCTATGGTGACGCTTTACCACTGGAAGATAACTCTAAAGAATCGTCTAACGCGGTGCTTTGGTATGAAAAAGATGGCTTCCAGTTCCGTTTAGCGGCCAACCATCGTTCTAAGCGCCTGGCACAGGTCACGACGACGGGTGGTATGGGTGATACGGCTATTTGGACCGAGCCGACAACCTACATAGATATCTCGGCCAGTTATGATGTGACTGACTATATGACAGTGTATATGTCGGGCAGTAACCTGACTGAGGAATACGAATCTAACTATGCACAATGGAAGGATAATCGTATTTCACAAAACGTTTATGAGCGCCGTCTGACATTGGGTGTTCGCGGTCGCTGGTAATTCTCCCTCAGGCCTGAGTATGTGGTTCAGGCCTTTTCTTTTTGTTCTGGCATGAGATGATGCGTAACGCTGGATAGGGTGGGCGACTCCGTTTGTTCCCGTGATTTTTTCTCATGCTATTTTATTTCTTTACCGAATATCTTCTGCATGCTTACGCACACCAGTACATCTACTGTGATTGAAGTGGAATTTATCCACAAAAATCCGGATAAATGATGCATTTCTCTCACTCCGTTTAGTGTATTAAATAGAATTTATTAACTTATTCATATGGTAAGTTGAATAATATTTTAGTCTTGCCTTTAAACATGCTGAGTAAACATCTTGCTCCTGATTAGACGGCTAAGCTTATTGATAGTTATCCAGTTTTTATGCCTATGGCCGACTATACAGAGCACGAGAAAAGTATTAACAATTGTTTGAAATGTGCCGCTACAGTGCAGGCAATGACGGCAAACTAGTCTTACCAACGAGTTAAGGCGGTGGCTATCCCTAGCAGGATCCCCTTGGATCATTGAGTTTGTCTGCCCACAAACTGATTCCAAATAAGCCACCGCCTTTTTACTTCTGAGCTCACAATAAGGTAAGACACATGAAACCCAATTACTCCGTGGTTGCCCTGGTGCTGGTAACCTTTTTTATGGTGTCCTTTTTCACCAATATTCTCGGTCCATTGTTTCCGGAACTCATAAAAAGCTTTGACATCGGCCTCACTCTGGCTGGCTTATTCCCTTTCGCTTTTTTTATTGCATACGGCGTGATGTCTATCCCTGCCGGTCTATTGGTACAGCGTTTTGGTGAAAAACGCGTGATGCTTGGAGCCTTTTCGCTTGCCGGTGCAGGGGCGTTGTTGTTTGCCGTAGCCCCGGTGTTTGCGGTGGCAATGCTGGCGCTGTTTTTGATTGGCACCGCTATGGCGATGTTGCAAGTTGCCATTAACCCGTTACTGAGACGCAGCGGCGGCAGCGCACATTTTGCCGCGTTCTCGGTACTTGCTCAGTTATTGTTTGGTGCGGCTGCCAGTTTGTCACCCTGGGTTTATGTTTCGCTAGCCGGTCAGGTACAAGCGCAGCCCGCCGATTTTACCTGGATCCCCGCTACGATGCCCTGGTTAAGCATGTACTGGCTGTTCGCACTGCTTAGTGTTTTGATGTTGGTCTGGATAGGGCTAAGCAGGCTCGAAGCGGTTGAACGCAACGAACAAGAGACTTTAAGCTGGCAAGCGTGCGTTGGCTACTTTCGTAATCCTACTGTGATCCGCTTCTTTTTTGCCATTGTGGCTTATGTGGCACTGGAGCAGGGGATTGCCAACTCAATAGCGGTATTTTTACAGACTTATCATCAGATTGAACCACAATACAGTGCGCAGGTGATCAGTCAGTTCTGGATGATGCTGACGCTGGGATGTGTATTGGGGCTAGTGTTGCTGAAGCTGTTCGATGCCAAACTTGTTCTCATGTTGTTTTGCCTGGGGGCCGCTTTGAGTCTCATTACTGCATTGATTGGCAGTACAGATACCGCGCTGTTGGCTTTCCCGTTATCCGGATTTTTCTTATCTGTGATGTGGTCAGTGTTATTTTCCCTGGCGCTAAACTCTGTGTCGAGTGGTCATGGTGCCGTATCGGGGGTGTTATGTACCGGCATTGTCGGGGGAGCACTGGCTTCTCCTTTAATCGGCATTCTGGCCCAGCTAAGCGGTTCTTTGCAGCTTGCGTGTTTAGTGCTGTTATTGCCGCTCGGGTACATTGCCTGGATAGCCTGGTGGGCACAACCAATTGTGCGTAATCACACCGTCAGAATGTTCTGGCACAAGCAAACTCAACTGACAGAGAAACAGGAAGCGACGGGCCAATGAGTACAATAGTATGTGTTGATCTGGGTGGCACCAAAGCACAGGTTGCCCGGGTTGATGAACAGGGTGTTTATGAGGCTCGCCGTTATAGTGTGCCTGCTTCAGCGACTAAAACACAGGTTAACGAGTTTATTACAGGCATTATTGCAGAGCAGCTCAGCGATGTCTGTTGCGGTATCGCTATAGGCGTGCCCGGTATGGTTGATCTGAGTAATGGTACAGTGCTGGAGACGGTTAATATTCCAGCGTGGCAGGATGTGCCTCTGGCTGCACAATTAAATGCACATTTTTCTTTGCCTGTAGTTGTTAACAACGATGTTAACTGTTTTACTATGGGTGAATATTGTTATGGTCGTCATTATCAACCAGGCGCTCCTTTTTACCAGCCGGTAAGCAATCTGATGGGGGTGTGTCTGGGAACTGGCCTGGGCGCAGGGCTCATTTTTGACGGCCGGCTATACAGTGGCAGGCATTGTGCGGCGGGAGAGTTCGGCAGCTTTCCCTATCGGGATGGTATTCTGGAGCAATATACCAGCGGGCAGTTTTTTCTGGAGCGAGGCACTAACGGAGCAGAGCAGGCAGTGCTTGCGCAGCAGGGAGATCGTTATGCGCAATCTCTGTTTGACGAGTTTGGAAGCCACCTGGGGTATGCATTGGCGCAGACGCTGTTGGCCTTTGACCCGGATAAAATTGTCCTGGGTGGATCTGTCAGTAAGTCGTACGACTTATTTCAGCGCGGTATGTGGAAAAGCCTTGCAGGACAAACACATCCGGCGTTATTTAAACAGCTCGAGATTCAAGTAGGTAAGCTGGAGCATGCCGCGTTGCGTGGCGCTTATAAGTTGTTCCAGAAACAGTTTTCGGAGGGAATATGAATAAGTTTGCTTGCCTGTTAATGGCACTATTGGGTGTTCAAACAGCACTCGCGGCAACGGAGCCGTTAACACAAGGCGAGTTGAATGCGTTGGCTGATAATCTTCAGATCCGTTATCAGTTAATTGATTCTATGCCACAGCAGTGTCCGGAACCCGCGAAGCAGTGTTATTTTTCCGAGTTACGGCTAGGTTCACCCCAGCCTTATAACGGCGCTGATTGGGCCATTTATTTTAGTCAGCTGATGCCAATTTATCAGGTCGAGTCTGACTCGTTCAAAATTGAACACCTGAATGGTGATTTGCACCGGCTGACTCCCACTGAGCAGTTTACTGGTTTCTCTGCGGACGAAACCTATAGCGTGCGCTTTTACACTGAACATTCGCAGATCACCCGCTCTGAGTTTATGCCCAATTATATCTTAGCCGATCAATCTGAGCGCCTGCGCCCCAGAGTGATCGCCAGTACGCGCTCTGTCCGGGATGAGCAAACTGAGCTTGAACAGCAGCCATACCTGGTACCGTTCGAGTCTTACCATCAGTTGCGAGTCAGTAATAAAGATCAAACCCCCTGGATGGGCGCAGCTTATTTGGCGCAGCACCAGTCTGAGCCCGAGCTTCGCGCTGCGCCAGAGGGACTGATCCCGACGCCCCGCGAGTTTAAAGTGGTATCACAGGGACGGATCAGTTTGAAAAAAGGGATCCGTTTTGAGCTTAAGGGCGTTGATTTGGCACAGATCGAAATGGCGGGCAAGCGACTCGCCCAGCTGGGGGTTAAACAAACTCAAAAAGGGTTGTCAGTGCGGGTCACTGTGGACGCCTCACTGCCCATAGCTGCACAGGGGTATCAGTTCAATAGTTCTACCCACCTGATTGATATTAAGGCATCTGATGCCGCGGGTGCTTTCTATGGGGTGCAAACATTGGCTGGGCTCATGGATTTGAAAACCCACAGTATTCCCAGTGTGGCTATTACTGATGCGCCTCGATATGGGTTTCGGGGGCTGCATATCGACAGTGCCCGAAATTTCCGTTCCAAGCAGTTTGTGTTAGATACCATAGCGCAAATGGGCGCTTATAAATTAAATAAGTTACACCTGCATCTGGCTGATGATGAAGGCTGGCGCCTCGCTATTGCAGGCCTGCCTGAGCTGACAAAAGTGGGTGGGTTACGCTGTTTAGATCTCAGTGAAACGCGTTGTTTGTTGCCACAACTGGGCGCAGGTACCGGCACCGGTGCGCCGCGCAATGGCCACTATTCTCAGCAGGATTACAGTGAAATTTTGCGCTACGCCAAAGCGCATCACATTGAAGTGATCCCATCGCTGGATATGCCCGGACACTCTCGAGCCGCCATTATTGCAATGGAAGCGCGTTACCGGGCTTTGATAGCCAAAGGAAAAACTGAGGCGGCCAATGAATATCGGCTGGTGGAAGAAGCTGACGAGACGCGCTATTCCTCCATCCAGCATTACCACGATAATACCCTGAATGTATGTTTGCCAGCGACGTATCGATTTGTAAATAAGGTACTGACTGAGCTTCAGCGGATGCATGAGCGTGCTGGTATACCTTTAAAAACGTATCACATAGGTGCGGATGAAACAGCGGGCGCCTGGCTAGACTCACCCGCATGTAAAGCGCTGAATGCAAAGCAATCTATTGTCTCGATGAATGGATATTTTATTGAAAAAGTGGCGGCCATGGTCGCTGAAAAAGGCATTACGGTGGCAGGCTGGAGCGATGGCCTGAGTGATGTGAACCCAGAAAAAATGCCTAAAAATGTTCAATCCAATGTCTGGAGTACGCTTAGCGAACAAGGGCATAAAGTGGCGCACAAGCAGGCTAATCTGGGCTGGGATGTGGTGCTGTCGTTGCCTGATGTGACTTATTTTGACTTTCCTTACCAGTCCCACCCTGAGGAGCGCGGCAATCACTGGGCCAGCCGGGCATTAGATACCCGTAAAGTATTTGAATTTATGCCGGATAACTTGCCTGTGCATGCGGAGTTTTGGCGAGATGTGTTGCATCACACCTACAGCGCGGATGACAGTGACTCCGCTCTGAAACCGGACGTTGGCTATACAGGTATGCAGGGGCATCTTTGGAGCGAAATGATTCGGGATGATCTGCAGGCTGAGTATATGCTGTATCCACGCTTGTTGGCATTAGCAGAGCGTGCCTGGCACAAGCCTGCATGGGCTGTCCCATACCAGGGCGGTCTGGTATACAGTCGCAACAGTGGCCATTTCAATGATAAAAAGCGACGATTACGTGAGCAGGACTGGCAACGTTTTGTCGCTTTGCTGGGCTATCGTGAGTTACCTAAGTTAATGCGTCAGGGTCGTTTTTTCCGTATCCCTACCGTAGCTGCAAGTCGCCGTGATGATGGGACACTGAATATGTTCAGTGAGATCCCAGGGTTTAAACTCGAAGCACTTATCAATGGTCGCTGGGTAAACTATCACCCAAGGCTGGATTTTGATTCGGTTGATGCCGTGCGAGCTGCATTAGAGGACGAATCCCGAACCGGGCGGGCGTTACCATTGCCAGCCCCGGTAGGGTCTGGCAACCGTTAACCAGGTTAAGACAATAAGGGGCTTAACTAGCCCCTTAATTAATTTAGCGCTGGTAAATAATTTCGCCATCCAGCAGTGTCATTACCACTTGTGTATTGCGGATCTCGTTGGCGCTGGCTTCGAATAGATCGCGGTCAATGACCACTAAATCGGCTAATTTACCCACTTCAATACTACCGACTCGCTGCTCCTGTCGCATCGCATAGGCACTGTTTAGGGTGTAAGCTTCAATAGCTTGCGCCAGTGAAATGGCCTGTGGTTGGCGTGACACCGCATTACTTAAACCGATAAACGGGTTAAACGGGCTGACATTCCAGTCACTCGACAGGGTGAGCGTGGCCTGATTGTCGGCCAGGCTGCGAATGGGCACCAGATCCTGGGCACGCTCCGCGCCAATCAGTGGGATGGTGTCAGGCCAGTGGCTCGGGTCGGTAAAATCTCCGGCGACTTGTGCATCAGCAATCACATTCAGCTTGGCAAAGCGCGGTAAATCATCAGGGTCAACGACTTCCAGGTGCGTGATGCGGTGACGGGCCTGACCATTTGAGGCATTTTCAATGGCATTTAACGCTTCGTGAATACCACGATCGCCAATCCCATGAATGTTAAAGTCAAACCCTGTGGGCTCCAGTGCTTTGATGTATTTTTCAAGCCGTGCCTGAGTAAAGTAATTGAGGCCACGATTGCCATCCAGTTCAAGCCAGTTCTCCAGGTAAGGTTCATGCATGGCTGCGGTGGTATTGACTAAAATGCCATCCATATAGAATTTGACCTGATTTACCTGTAACAGCTCAGCTGAATTGCTCTGATATAAAGATTTGAGTTTGGCAAGCTGAGTGTTGTCGTTCATTTGCGGATATGCCCATAGCCCAAGCGAAACACGTAATGTCAGCTTGTCTTCATCTGCAACGCGTTGCCAGGTTTCCAGGTGACCGCGTTGCCAGTAGGTGCGGGCGTCACTGATGGAGGTGATCCCCGCCTTGTTAAGCTCTGGCATGGTGTATTCAAGCAGGCCAAGGTAGTCACTTTGTGCAGCATCAGGAAGAGACTGTATTGCCAGCTCCATGACCTGATTTCCGGCATTGTCGTACAAAATACCATTCAGCTGGTCTTGTTCATTGCGACCCAGCACACCCCCAATCGGATCTAAGCTTCTGGCTGACAGGCCCGCAAGCTCCAGCGCTTTGCTATTAACCCACATGGAGTGAGAAGTTTGTTCCATGATAATCACAGGTCGGTCTGGCACGGCTTCGTCGAGTACTGCCAGAGGTGAGTCGGACATTTCCAATAGGGTCGAGATTTCATGGCCATAGCCAATCAACCAGCTAGCGGTAGGGTGCTGACTGGCGGCATAAGCCACTTCGTCTATGTATTCCCCTGCGGTTGCAGCGGCGGGTACGGTAAATTGGGTGGCTTCAGAAGCAGATTCAAGCGGGTGCATATGCACATCGTGAAACCCCGGAAGCATCATTTTACCTTTTAGATCAATATGCTGTGTTGTGTCACTGATATACATTTGAGCTTCTTCATTGCTCCCGACCAGGACGATTTTATTATCCTGAAGTACCACCGCCTGTGCCCAGGGTTGCTCGGCATTAACGGTGTAAATTCGCCCATTGGTGAACACCATGGACGCGCTGTGCGCTTCGTTAGTTTGCTCAACATTTGGCGTTGTTGAAGTTGATAGATTTGTGGTTTGGTTGTTGGATTGATTGTCAGAGTTACAGCCACTGAGGGCTAAACCGGCTATCAGAAAACTGCTTGTGATCATCTTTGTTGCTCGCATTGTTGACTCCTCATTGATGCCGATACACTATCAGTAGCATGGTAACCACAAAGTAACAGTATAGAGGTTAAATGCTGATCTTATTGGTTGAAGACGATGCCGTACTGGCAGCGCAAACGATAGACTTTCTCAATGCTGAGGGAATCGAGGTGGATTATGCCGCAACGCTGAGCTGCGCGAAAGACATTGCAGCGCAAACGGCCACTTTCGATAAATATGATGCGATCGTGCTGGATATGGCGTTGCCTGATGGTAATGCGTTGAGTCTATTACAGCAGTCGTTGGCAGGGTTTGATGCGCCTGTATTGTTTTGCACGGCGGCAACGGACCTGGATGACAAACTGGCTGCTTTTACGGCAGGGGCACTGGATTATATGACCAAGCCCTTTGCCCTGCCTGAACTGGCGGTTCGAATTAAGTTGTTGGCGGGCAAAGTAAATAAGCACAATCAAGTGTTTGAGCTTGGCAGCCTGCATGTGGATTTTTCGGCAAAAATAGTTACCCGTGGCAGCCGCACCATTGTTTTGTCACCCCAGCAATGGCAACTGCTTGCTTTACTGGCGGAGCAGGCCCCGGCTCCTGTTTGCAAAGCGCAGATCTTGCGCCATGTCTGGCCTGACAGTGAGGTCAACAACAATATGTACAAGTCACTATTGACCCGGCTTCGGCATAACTTGAGTCGTGACGACGAACCCTCAGTCATACAAACACTTAAGGGTCAGGGCGTTGCATTGAGAGAATCGAGTTCATGAGGCAAAAAACACTCAGGTGGTATCTCGCACGATGGTTGTTTGCCTTATTTGGACTCTTTTCCTTAATTTGGATCTGGGTGGCCAGTCAGGTGTATCACTATGCCTGGGATGGGACCTCAGAATATTATCTTTATCAGGACCTTGAGGTAGCGTTGTCTGGACAGCTGATGTTGCCATACGAGGATGGTGGTAAATTGATGGGGAATTGGCAAGATTTACCCACAGACTATCAGCAAGCTTTAAGTCAGCATGGGCTTGGGCCAGAGGCAAAGGAGCAGGAAATCTCGCAACTGCTGACGCTGTCAGATGATTATCTATATACTCTGCGCTATACAGAAAGCGCCTTCGAGCCGCTGTATATTATTCATCGTATTAGCGGCCAGGATTCGCCAAGTCTGGTGGCGGTATTCATTGCGTTGACGCTGGCCTTGTTGATACTCGCTGCAGTGACCTGGTGGCCAATACACCGGCGTATTGCGCGTGAATCCGGGCGACTGACAGCGTCTTTGCAGATTGTATCTTTACAGGAGAATGAAACTCAGGCAGCGCAATTTGAAGAGTTCTCTTACCACTCGATTCTCGCTGCAACGGATGCGTATGCACAGCGTTATGCGCAGCAACAGGAACAGCTTTATTCCGCTTTTTTAAGTCATGAACTTAACACGCCGCTGGCTCAGATCCACAATACGATCTCACGTTTTGAACAACTTGATGAGCTTCCTTTAGATGCGTTACCTTTGCTGACCCAGCTTGAAGAGGCTGGGCAGGATCTGGCTTCGCTGAGTGAAGCCATTTTGTTATTGTGTAAAGCTGATCAGGTGCGGCTGACGTCAACTGACCTCTGTGTATTTTTGCAAACATGGCAACAACACTGGCAGCAACAGGGGCTTAGGATCACGCTGGAACTTCCATCAGAGCCGATAAGTAAGCCTGTGCAGTCGCGTTTGCTGAATCTCCTTCTGGAGCAGATTGGCAAAAACGCGTTGCAACATGGTGAGGGCTCGCTCAGTGTGTCGTTGGACAGCGATGGAATGATCTTCACGAATGGTATCAGCACACAGCAAACGCATCAGGGGCAGGGGTTAGGCACTCGCATTGTGTCACGCGTGTGTGCTTGTTTTGGCTGGCAGGCACAGCATAAACCGGGTCAGTATTACACACTGACAATCCATTTTTCCGGTTACCATGGGGACTTATTTTCACAAGTCTGATGTGCTCATGCTCATGCTCGTTTGCGTGTGGCTATGCCAGCATTTGAAATGCTGCCAATGATAGCAATAGCAATTTGTGGGAAGCACTGAGTCCCATTTTTGAAGTCAGATACTCAAAACGTTATTGAAGACGCCTACACTGAGTCTGTCCACTTTATTTGATTACCCTTAAACCTATTGGCACAAGGTTTTTTGCGTGGTTTTGCATCGAAATAGTGCCATTCACTATGTGATGGATAATTGACCAAAATATTCCCCATGTTCGAGAGTCCGTGACTATACTCTGAGTGATCATTTTAGAATAAATGGATCTACCGATTTGAGAGTGAAGGAATAATGGAGTTTAACACCTTAAGCACACGAATAAGCACCGGATTTGCACTGGCTTTTTTGATCCCCGCCACCATTGTTATTGCGGCGCTTTTTCAGTTAGCTGAGCTGGAGCAAAGTAGCACTCAGTTTAGTACGAATGAACTGGCCAGCGTTAAGCATATGCAGGCACTGAGATCTAACTTCGAGGACTCTAAACTCGAGCTGAAATCCTGGATGGCAGGAGGCGGTCAGCAACACTTGCAAGGGCGGCGGGAGGTCTGGCAAAACATTGACGAGTCTCTGTTTAAGATCAAAAGATTGTCCTTGTCGGCCTTGAGCCGGGACCAGGTTGTCAGGCTTGAAGCAAAGCTGGGTGAAGCCAGGCTAGTTCAGCAGCAAATAGAAGCCGTCGCCCAAACCGAAGAAAACTTCCCAGGGTTACAAATTCTCTTTAATCAGGCGATGCCCAGAGCTGAGCGGATCCAAAATGCGGTAACGCTATTGATTGAGCGGGAAGAAGAGCTCTCTGCGGGAGAGCAGCGCAAGCAACTTCTTAAGCACCTGGCAGACTTCAGGGCCAGCTTCGCGATTTCAATGAGCGCTGCAAAAGCGTTTTTGCTCAGCAATCAGGAATCCTATTTCAGGGATTTTGAGGAGCATCACTCCTGGCATGAAGACGCCTGGTTAAATGTCCAGCAACAACAAACCTTGTTGGACGAGCAGCAGATAATGCAATTTCAGAAAATTATGCGTTTACGTGTCGAATATTGGGCGTTGGTACGAGACATGTTCGAGTACAGACGCAGTGCTGATTGGGATCAGGCAGAAAGCATCTGGCAAGCGCAACTGGGTCCGTTAACGCGCGCACTCAAAAACCAGCTGATTGAAATCGAAATTGCGCAGCAACAGCTTGCAGATAACAGCCTGATGTCTAATCAAAATAGCTTAGCAGAGTTGTCTTTATTCTCTGTTATTGCTCTTGCCCTGGCAGCAATGATAACAACACTTATCGCGTACTTAATTAACAAGCAGATAGGGCAATCGATTAATCAGTCAATTGAGGTTGCAGAGCAAGTTGCTGATGGCGATTTTAGTACCAATGTACAGCTTCAAGGCAGCAAAGAGGTGCGGCAGCTGTCCCGCTCACTGGCAAAAATGACGGAAACGTTACGTGCAATCACCCGCCATGCAAAAGAAATAGAAAAAGGGGAATATACTCAAGACTTTACCTCAAAAGGACCACAAGACTTACTGGGGAACGCGCTGAATGCGATGACCAAAAATTTACGTAAAACTTATCAACTCTCGCAAGCGCAAACCTGGTTAAAAGCAGGGCAAGCCGATATTGCTGAGCGTTTAACTGGTAATCAGTCTGTGGTTCAAATTTATCAAATTGCCTGTGATTTTTGCACCGGCTATTTGGAAGCTGAAGTAGGTGCTTTGTACGCAGCACAAGGCGAAACTTTCCAGTTAAAGGCCAGTTATGCTTATCAATGTCGAAATACCGAAAATACTGAATTTAAACTCGGAGAAGGGCTGGTTGGGCAGGCCGCGTTAGAAAGCAAGTTATTGTATCTTAAAGAGCTACCCGTAGATCATGTGTCGATTTTGGTAGACTCGGGCCTAGGGCACTCTGCTGCACGGCATGTGGTTGCTGTGCCAGTAAAAGACAAACGGCAAAATGAAGCCGTACTGGCAGTAATCGTTGTTGCCAGTGTTAAGCCGTTTTCTGCAGAGAGCATTGAGTTGCTTGAGCTGTGTGCGGATAGTATTGGACAGGCCATTGCATCAGCTCTGTCACGTGGCAGGCTACAGGAGCTTTTGGATGAATCGCAGCAGCAGGCAGAGGAGCTTGAGTCCCAGCAGCAGGATTTAAAAGCGGCCAATGAGGAACTGGAACAGCAAACACAGGAGCTAAAGCGTTCGGAAGAAGAGCTCAGAGAGCAAAGAAGCCGCCTGACTCAAACCAATACGGAATTAACAGAGCGCACGGACACCTTACAGAAACAAAAAGTCGAAATCGAAAATGCCCGCATTGAGTTACAGCATCGTGCAGAACAGCTGGCCGCATCCAGCAAGTACAAGTCTGAGTTTTTGGCCAACATGTCACATGAATTACGGACGCCGCTGAATAGTTTGCTGCTACTGTCGCAATCTTTAGCCAGAAACTCGGAAGGTAACTTAAGCGACGAACAGCTTGAAGACATTGAGGTCATTTATAACGGTGGCCAGTCTTTATTGACGCTAATTAATGAAATTCTGGATTTATCAAAGGTTGAGGCGGGTAAACTAAAACTGATCTCAGACCGGGTTGATTTGCACGGCTTTGTGGCTCGACTGAAGAGGCAGTTTGAGCCGCTTGCTAAAGAAAAGAATCTGGATTTTAAGGTTTCTATCTCTACGTTGGCACCTAAAGACATAGAAACTGATGAGCTCAGACTGGAGCAAATATTACGTAATTTATTGTCTAATGCATTTAAGTTTACGGACCAGGGGCATGTTGAGCTATGCATAGAGCCACTCGCTGGTGATGTTCAATTAAGTAATTTGAAGCAGACCCCAGATGATTGTCTGAGCTTTGTCGTTAGAGACACAGGTATTGGCATTGCACCAGACAAACAACAAGCGATTTTTGAAGCTTTTCAGCAAGCGGATGGGTCAACCAGCCGAGCCTTTGGTGGTACAGGGCTGGGGCTGACCATATCGCGAGAGTTCAGTAAGTTGCTGGGTGGCGAGATCCATCTGACCAGCGAATTGGGGGCAGGTAGTACTTTTTCTTTATATATACCGCGTCAAAAACAACTGGACTCTGCAGAGCAAGTTACGCCTGTGTCACAAACTGAGGTGCACAAAAGTCAACCGGAGCAGCAAAATGATTTTGTGAAAGTGCATGACGATGCCTTGCTGGCTGAGCCGCTGTCACAAAGCGTAGCTGGCATTAACTCTATCGTGACTACTGACGCTCCGCCCGAGCCGCTTCCTGAATATGCAAGTACAATTTTGATTGTTGAAGATGATAGCCAATTTGCCAGTATTTTAGCTGATATTGCGCGCAAGCATCAGTTTGAACCTGTGGTATGTGCTCGAGCCGATGAAGCCTTAGACAAGGTACGACAAGCGCAGCCTAACGCTGTGATATTAGACATTGGATTGCCAGACATGGATGGGATGGCATTATTGGATACGTTAAAGTCTGAGCCTAAAACACGCCTGATCCCGGTTCATATTGTATCGGGTAAAAACAAAGATCCAAAAGCGCTACAAAAAGGGGCAATCGACTTTTTAACTAAGCCTGTCTCTTTGGATCAGATGGAGCAGGTCTTCGCTAAGTTTGAAGTTTTGCTACAAAAACACATTAAGCACTTACTCCTGGTTGAAGACGATACACATGCATGTAAAGTGATTAAACAGGTTTTACAGCAAAAGGGGTTACAGCTCCATGTTGCAAATGATGGCAGCACGGCGATGCAACTTTTGAAACAACATCAGATTGACTGTTGTATAGTTGATTTGAATTTACCGGACATATCGGGCTTTGAACTGCTCGAGAAAATGGATGCTGAGGCGGGCCTTATATTGCCACCGGTCATTATTTACACCGCGCAGGAGCTGAGCCGGGATGAATACCATCAGCTGTTGCGATTTACCGATAAAATTGTACTGAAGACAGACCATGCTCCGGTGCGTTTGCAAGATGAAGTTGAGCTTTTTTTGCATTCTGTTGAGCAGCAGTTACCACCCAGTGTCATTGCTGCAAAGCGCAGCGATATCGTAAGTCAACCTGTTGACTTGTCGGGCTTTCATGTTCTGTTGGTGGATGATGATTTGCGAAATACGTACGCCTTATCCAAGTTGCTGAAGGAGCAGGGACTGGATGTTACTATGGCTGACAATGGTCAACTAGCCCTGGAGAAGCTCCAGCAGAGTAAGCAATTTGATTTGGTCCTGATGGACATTATGATGCCCATTATGGACGGCTTTGAAGCCATGAGGCATATTCGCGCGGATATTTCACAGAGCCTCCCGATTATTGCGCTAACAGCAAAGGCGATGAGTGAAGACAAGCAAAGATGCCTGGAAGCTGGGGCCAGTGACTATCTCGCTAAACCGGTAGATATCAATGTATTGATATCTATGATGAAAATCTGGTTATATGAAACGCAAAATGCAAGCGACAGACTCCATTGATATGACCCAGTTATCAAGCCGCGAAAGCAAGCTGACTCCTGAGCAAATGTTAGAAGTCGATATTTTGCTGGACGTTTTGTATCGGCGTAGTGGTTATGATTTTTCACAGTATGCGCGCAGTACGCTGATAAGACGCTTACAAAATTGCATGCTTATGGATGATGTTGCCCATTTTTCGCATTTAATTCCCAAGGTGTTGTATGAAAAAGGGTATATGCACAAGCTGCTGCAGGAATTGTCAGTGAGCGTGACGGAGTTCTTCCGAGACCCTGCGTTTTTTAAGTCTCTTGAGCAACATGTATTTCCTATCCTAAAAACTTTCCCCTACTACAAAATTTGGCATGCTGGGTGTGCCACCGGGGAGGAAGTGTATTCTCTGGCAATGTTATTAAAGGCTCACGGCTTATATGACCGGGCTAAGATATATGCAACTGATTTTAATGACCGGATTTTGGACAAGGCCAAAACGGGTATTTTTACTGAGGAAACGATACGTCAGGGGGAGAAAAATTATAACCAGCTGGCAATATCCAGTACTACGCCGTTCCATGAACATTTTTCTACACAATATCACAGCAGCAAAATTCGTATGGAACTGGCCAGAAACATTGTGTTTGCTAATCACAACCTGGTTTGTGATGGTGTGTTTGGTGAAATGCAGTTGATACTTTGTCGAAATGTTATGATTTACTTTGATAACTCGCTGAAGCAGCGAGTTATCAATTTGTTTGATCAGAGTTTGCACCACAGTGGCTTTTTAGGTCTGGGACGGCTCGAAAACCTTGATTCTCTTGATTCCAATGGCCGATGGCAGTTACTTGATAATGCGGCTACCCTTTATCGAAAAATACCCAGAGTGTGATGTCTATTCGAGATTGTTTCTGGCTGTGTTAATCAACACATTAAGTGAAAAAAGAACCACATTAGATTAAATAAAAACAGCAAATTTAAGCGTTTTTTTGCCCAAGGATTGTATCCTTTATGGGTATTTTTTCATGGTTTCAGGTTTGAACTAGGACTAAAGACGTAGGAAATTTTAAATAGCCTGGGCTTGTCAGTGTGGTTTTTGTACTAAGCTTGAAAGAGCGGGAAAGACACAACCCAGGATGATTTATGGAAGCGATACAGCAAAGTCCGTTGCAGCAAGACGACCTTACTAAACCCACAATTTTGATTGTCGATGACAGGCCCGAAAACCACAGAGTCGTGAAAAAGATCCTGTCGGATATGAACGCTAATTTTCACTCGGCAGAGTCGGGCCATGAGGTGCTCTCATTGGTATTACGGCATAAGTATGCTGTTATTTTACTTGATGTGATGATGCCCGGTATTGATGGGTTTGAGACGGCCTCTTTGCTGCGTATGAATGACGAAACTAAGCACACACCTATCATATTTATCACCGCGGCAGATCACACTGAAGCGCTGGAATTTAAAGGCTATGAGGTCGGGGCGGTTGATTACCTGTTTAAGCCTATTAATGCCCACTCGTTGTACAGTAAAGTACAAGTTTTTCTGGAACTGGATCAGCAAAGAACGAAGTTGTTGCAATCTTTTCATGATATTCAAGAACTTGAAAACAAAAACCGATTATTACTGAAATCCATCGGCGAAGGTATTCTGGGCGTCGACGTTCACGGCAAGATCACTTATACCAATCCCGCCACAGAGAAAATTCTTGGCCAGAACGAAAATACCTTAGTCGGTGCTGATGTGGCGGAGTTCATTTGTTTGTCGACGTCACGGGCAGGCAATACAACCTGGGAGAGTTGCAAAATCTTTGAGCACTGCGCCAAAGGCTACACCTATCGGGATTCATATGGGCTGTTCAAAGACAGTGATAAGCGTATGTTTCCTGCCGAGCTTATTGCCACGCCTATCTACGAAAACAAGACTTTGTTTGGTGTGGTCATTGCCTTTCAGGACATTAGTCAAAAACGTAGCATTGAGGAGCAACTGAGTCGCTTGTCTCAGTTTGATACTTTAACTGGACTGGTTAATCGCAGTACTTTTGAGAAACACTTGCAGCAAGCAATTAAACGTAGCCTCAGACATGGCCGGGAGTTTTCACTTCTGCACCTCGATCTGGACCATTTTAAGCAGGTCAATGACCAGTTTGGCCATGAAGTGGGTGATATTTTACTTCAGGAAGTGGGCCACCGAATTGTGAAAACGGTCAGTGATGGTGACATTGTTGCCCGGATTGGCGGTGATGAATTTGTGATTTTACTGGAGAATTTTATAGAACAACATGTCAGGAATGAAGCGGTACTTGCTGAGCATTTACTCGGCCATTTGTCGGGCGCTTACCTTATTCGCGGACATGAAATTTACATTGGCCCAAGCATTGGGATTGCGCGTTTTCCGGGCGCCGGGGAAGACAGTGTTAGTGTATTAAGGGCCGTTGAGCTGGCGATGTACCGGGCCAAAAAGCAAGGCGGGCAGAACTTTCAGTTCTTCACTGAAGAGCTTCATTTGCAGGCACTGGCATCGCTGGAATTAGAGCAAAAGCTACGTGCAGCGATTGAACATCAGGAATTTGCACTGTTTTACCAACCTCAATGGGACATTCTTAATAATCGCGTCAATAAGGTAGAGGCTTTGTTACGCTGGTTTCCTGCGGATGGCAGCAGGCTGGGTCCTGATGTATTTATCCCCAAGCTTGAAGAAATGGGGATGATCAATAAGGTAGGTGAGTGGGTGGTCGAACAGGCGTGTCGTCAGGCACAAAAATGGCGAGCTGAATACCCTAACCCGCCCTGTATCGCGGTAAATTTATCTATGGATCAGTTGCAGCGAGAGGAGCTGCCTGAGGTGGTATTTTATCTGTTGCAGAAGTATCAATTACCGGCTGACGCCATAGAGGTGGAAGTAACAGAAGGGATGATGATGCAAAACCCTCAGCAGACAATCGAAATCCTTAATGCGTTTCAGCGCCTGGGTATCTCCGTCGCGATTGATGATTTTGGAACTGGTTATTCGTCGTTTAGTTATCTCGTGCACCTGCCGATTGATACATTAAAAATTGACCGTGAATTCATCCGTAAATTAGGTGAGGATGATAAATGTGAGATGGTCGTGCGCGCCATCATAAGTTTGGCGCACAACATGCATCTTAAAGTGGTGGCCGAAGGCGTAGAGACAGAGCAGCAGTTAGCATTTTTGTTGGAGCAAAAGTGCGACTATATTCAGGGCTATTATTTTGCCAAGCCAGCCTCTGCGGCAGAGGTTCGACTTGAGGTTTGAGCCTGGGTTATCGCAACCAGAGGTAAATGAATTACAATGGCCTGCGACGTAATATAAATTGCCCAGTTGATAGCTCTGATCTGAGGGTAGTAGCCTTGTCCTTCATTGCCAAAGATCCAAAACTGTCCGATAAGCGCATCTGCAACGGTCGCTAATATCATACCGAGTGCCAGAAAGATTCTCGGCGTTTTCGGTATATCAGAGCTGGTAAGTAAACACAGACCTAATAATGCGGCTTGTGCAATGACTATGGCATAGCCGCCGGTTAATAGTGTGACATACCAGCCACTGCCTGGTAAGTGCATATTTAAGTAACTGAATAAGGCCAGCAGCGATGTAATTAGCATGGCAACTACAAAGTAAACCACCTGAGTGCCCGAATAGCCCAGCAAACGCCAGCAGGCAAGAAATAAGAAGAGATAGCCGGGCATAAAAAACCACACAGAGTCTGCGAGATAATCATGTTTTACCACGGCACTATGCTGGAAGTAGTTTTGAGCCAGGTTGAAGTTAACAACGTCGCCTGCCAGACAAAACATAAGAGAAAACACAACCAGGTTTGCAAGTAGCCGATAAGTATGTGCGTATTGATGTTGGCTGATAACTTGTCTTATTATTAAGCAATTGCACAACAATAAAATCAGGGTTAATGCTTCAAAACTCAATACCCAGTTGCGTGTTTCACCTTCCACGGACCACACGCCGAGCAGGGTGAATATGAGGTCGAGCATGGCGAGTGCGATGATTAAGACACTTATTTTTACCGTATGCCAGCGGGCAACCATCCTGAGTCCTTGTTGTTATGTTGGCCTATTTGTTAGAGGTACAACTTTTAACAGTATTCTCGATGCAAAAGCAATGCTTTTTGTGTAGATTGCCAGGCTTGAGAGGAAATATATGTCACAATTGAAAACCACACTGTCGTTTACTTTTTCGGTCTGTGCGCTTAGTGTCGCGCTCTATAGCCACTTTACCCACTCTCCAGTACTTAGTAGTACATCTGATGTTCAATCAGCAGAAAATGTATCGTTGCAAGGTCACAGCGAACAGTATACGTCTGTCGAGGCAGGTAGCTTGGTTCAAAAACAGCAACATATTGAACAATTAGAGGAACAAGTGCGTTACTTACAGGAGCGTGTTCTCGAATTAGAGAATCGCACGTTCTCAGCGCCAGCGTCTCCTGAGGCGCTTGAGGATTCTGTATTGGCAATCCTGGAGAGGAAGGAACAGAAAGAACGTGCCGCACACAGACAGAGCAATCCGGTTTATGGCTTTTATGAAGACCTGCCTGATGACTATGAGATGCGCCTGAAAACCGATCCTGAGTATGCGGATAAACTGAGCAGACAATTACAGCAAAAAGTGCTGGATGAGAGTTTACCTGTGATTGACCGCTTGTCGGCAATGGGCCAGTTACAGATGAATATGTATGTGCTGAATCGTACGCAAATGGACACCATGAGCTACGACACCGTGGACGCGGTGATTAAAATCAGCCGTGGCCAGTATGATGATAAACTCCGAGTTCAGGCGTTGGATGTAGTTGCACAAACGCCTGTGGTAGACGCGCGTATAGCGCGTTCTTTACTGGATATTGTTGAAAAAGAAGACAACGATTACATGCGAGCAACGGCTGCAGAAGGCCTGATGTCGCAATATTATCAGGCTAACGATGAGCAATATCCAGGCCTTAAAAGGCAGCTGGCAAACGATATTTTAAAATTATACGACAATGATATTGATAATCAGGTTTATAACCTGATGCAGCGTATGATCGGAGACGAAGACCTGCTGGAACAAATTCGCAAAGATGCCAACAAGTAATGTTTGGTAATCAGTCAGGTTTAAAGTTTCTCCCGCTTTGCAGATATGTTGCTCGACATGTCAGCCTCGCAGCTTTCGTAATGTATACAAAAGCCAGGAGTAAGCTGTATTTATCAGAATGATAAGCGATAAGGTGTCACTTGCTTATTTGATGGATGTGATTGTATTTGAGGTGCCTCAGAAAAGGGGTCAAAAACTGCTTGAGTATATTTTTTCGCATTCACAATTCAAGACCAGTCAACTGGCTGTCGCGCACAAATAATGCGCGGGGCTACGTCAACAATATGGGTTACGGTTTTCGACGAGCCAGAAAGCAATATGACAATGCCAAGCAAGGTGTGAACTGTAAAATCGAGATCTCATTAACTCTGATAGGTTAAAACAGCGTACTAACGGGCCAGCTTTGTCAGCTATTTTAGTTAGGCTGAGTTAAATTGAACGACTAATATGGGTAACCACATTTCGCAGTGTAATAATTACTTCTATATTTATATTGTATTTTTCATCAATAACTCGCGTATTTAACACTGTCATCTAGCTGCATATAAATAAATTAGGTGGTAGTAAAGGAAGGTATAGCCATGTTGCCGTTGCGGCTTTCCATAAAACACAAAATCACCCTGGGCTTTGGTGGAATTGGTATGTTGCTGGTCATTGCCAGTGCGCTGGCTTATTGGGCACTGTTAGAGATCCAACGTGCCAACCATAAAGTAACAGACACCGCCCAGCCCATCTTGCATGCCGCCGAGCAGTTTCAGCAACAGCAACTTAGGATCAGTAATCTGGTATCCAAGGCATACAGTGCGAGTGATGAAAGGGCAATACAGCAGATCCAGAAAGCATTTAACCAGGCTGAAGCACGCGCGCAGTCGCTATTTGATGAATTAGAAATGCGCTCGGCAGATAATCCCGGCGTGGTGCGGCCGCTTCGGGAAGTTGCTACAGTGCGTACTGAATTGCGACAATTCTCAGAAGCTTTGTTCGCAGCACGTCTGGTGCAATTTCGCGCGGGCCACACTATTCAACAAGGCGTTGGCCAGTTTTTTGAACACAGAAATACTGCGGGTACAGCGATGTTGGATATCGAGCTAATCGAAACAACGGATACCCGGCTGAGAGATGAAGTCGCGGGGACCGGGATCCGCATTGATGATCTGCTGTTTACGCTGGAAAACAATGTGCAATCTCTGGCGCAACTAGGCTCTGATGCCCTTGCGACGCACCGCGATGATGTTGGCTTTATTATTGATAACATCAGTGACAACCTGACATACCTGAAACGTCAGTCTGCCGGGCTGCCTATCGAATCATTACTTCAGCAGTTTGAACCGGCCTGGGAGCACATTGCTCGTCAGTTAAAAGAGCCTGGCACTTTGTATCAGGCGCTTGAGCGGCGCCACCGGGGCCAGCAAACCGCTATGGAGAGTTATCGGCGTGCTGAGCAGACCTTTACCGACTTGTTTGACCAGATTGATACCATCCAGAGTCAGGCCCAGAACCAGTTTGATTTGTATCAGCAGGCATCAGATCAATTGATTGAAAAAGCTCAACATGCGGCGCTGATATTAGTACTGGTCTTCGCCATTTTAGCGGTCTGGATCGCACTGTCTACCAGCCGTGCGATGCTTATCCCACTGGCAGCAGTAAATAAAATGCTGAGATATATAGCCTGTGGAGATTTTTCCAGGCAGATAGTCAAACGTCAGGATGATGAGTTTGGCACTCTGACTGACAACATCAATCAGGTAAAGCAAAGCCTAAGCAGTTTGTTGGAAGAAATTGATACTCAGGTCTATGAATTGAAAAACTTAGCCGGCTCTTCATTGGCGCGCAGCCAAACACTGACCAGCCGGGCAAAGGCTCAGGTTGAGCGGACAGACAATGCGTTGAACATTGCGTCTAACATAGCCAACAGTGCTGTTGATGTATCTGAACAGTCACAAGATGGTGTGTCTGGGCTTAAGCATGCGCAGCGGCTGAATCAGGAAACGGCTCAGAGCGTTATGCATAATAAAGAAAAAATCATGTCTTTAAGCAGCACGATGACTGAATCAGTGGGAGCGATGGACGGACTCAGAGGCCACAGCGAAGACATAGGGAAAATCCTTGATACGATAGTCGCAATTGCTGAGCAGACTAATTTACTGGCATTAAATGCGGCCATCGAGGCTGCAAGGGCCGGTGAACAAGGTCGTGGCTTTGCAGTAGTGGCTGATGAAGTCAGACAGCTCGCTATTCGTACACAAAATGCCACGCAGGAGATCAACAAGATGATTGCGACTCTGCAGGCCGATACGCACACTACCGCGACTCTGATCCAAAATGGGGAGCAGGATGTTCGCGCGTGTGCCCAGCAAAGCGAAGTGCTCGCGAGTAACATGGCGCAGGTTAGTGAGGCCATAGAACAAGCAACCGCATTGAGTGAACGGGTGCTAGAGGCCGCAAATCACCAGGCAGCACATTGCGAAAGTATTGCCGGGTTAATGAAAGATGTTCAGGAAACGGCTGCTCGTAACTCACAGGAAATGGGCTTCATGGCCAAAGACAGTGAGTCACTTAGTGGCTTTGCAGCCAGGCTGACCCAGCTTATTGAGCGCTTTAAGCTCTAGCTTTTTGACTTTAACCGGCGCTGTCGATATGGCCCATATCGCGCCCGGGATCGAGCTGATCCCGCACCCGACGCTTCAAAATTTTAGCTTCCGGAAAGCCGCCATCACGCTCCCGACACCAGATCAAGGTATCGTCATAATAGATTTTAAATACGCCCTTGCTGGCCGGGACCAGAGCGACCTCGGCCAACTCATCTGCAAACGTTGATAGCAATTCCTGGGCAAGCCAGCCACTGCGTAGCAACCACTGGCATAAAACACAATACTGAATTGCTATTCTGGGTTTACTCATGTTGGTTCCTGATTATCATCTATGCTGCGCGCATGTTGCACAAATTCGGAGTAAATTGAGTCTTTGATCAGTCTGTCGGGAGTAAAGGCATAGTAATTCTGATAGACGTTTTCGATTGCACCAATGAAATTTACATCATAGTGTCGCTCTATTTCTTCGCGCACAGACAAAGGTGCAGGAAATACCCCGAATCCTTGTTGCCCCAATGCTTTCATCAAAGCACTGTCGTCTACATGACCGGCAACAGATATCTCGATTTTGAGTTCATTGAGCCAATACTGAATGGCGCTGGTGACCGGACTGTTCTTGGCTGGCAATATGATTGGTGTGTCGGCCAGTGCAGCTGGAAAGTTGTCGCCGGTTAAGGCCTGATCCTGCTTCATGCCATAAAACCCGATCTGACTCTTACCAATTTCGTGACAGAAGAGTTTGAACGGAGTGTCACCATCTAAGGGCTTATCCGCCAACACCAGATCCAATTTGTGCGTGGCCATTTGTGCCAGCAGCTCAGCTTGTTGACCGTCAATGCAGTGCAGGTTGGAGATACGCTCGTTATCAATCAAGGGAGCCAGCCATTTCGAGACCAAAGACTTTGGCAGCGCATCGGAAATACCTACCTTCAGTGTTCGATTGATTGAGGCAAGATCACCTTTGGTGGTTTCAAGCCACTCTTCTGCAATGGCAAACATGTCATCGGCATATTGCTGGGTGAGTTGTCCATACTCTGTCAGTCGTAATCCCCTGCCTTCTCGTAAAAACAGCTGCTTACCCAGACGCTGCTCCAGACTGGTGATCTGTGCGCTGATAGTTTGTGGTGTCAGATGCAATATTTTGCTGGCCGCGGCAATGCTGCCGTGGCGACTAACCTGCCAAAAGTAGTACAGGTGATTGTAATTTATGTTCGTTATCATTCGTAATATTCGAGGTTTCGCTAAGAATTAATCAGCTTTTTTCTTTTTAAATACATTAGTAGATTAGCCTCATCGACGCAACAATATGAGTTCAATTTCCAGTAAATTGCTGGCTTTGTACAAGAGGTTGATAGCATTATGAAACTAAATTTCAGAGCAACAGGCAAGCGTATTGCGGAGGCGACCAAGTCGCAGCTCGCAAAGTTGGCAACCAACAAGTTTATGCGCTACGCCGCCCATATTCGCAAAGTGCGCATTGATGTGGATGAGCAGCCCTGCCAGCGCCATGGCGTTTTGACTATCTGTAAAGTGGAAGTGTTATTGCCCGGGTTACCCAGTGTCTTCGTTCGAGCCAAAGGTAAGAACATGATGCAGGTGATCAAGCGTGCATTGCGTGACAGCGAATTGCTACTGGCGCGCCAGTTTAATCGGGTTGCTTAGTTTAGCCCCAAGCGGACTAAAGCAACTTTAGTTAAAAAGTAGAAAATTTATTCGACCCAAACTGAACGAAATAGGAGGTGGCGTCCAGGTTAGAATATGATTATGCAGTATTTACAGTTATTCCCAAGCACTTGCGGCGGCATGGAGGCCGCGCTTTCCGCTCCTCTTTTCAGTTTATCCACTTAACAAGCTTACCTGTTCCCGCTACAAATAGAGTTGTTTGGCGCAAAAATTAGCCAACTAAGAGCAATAATGTACCCAGATTAATTTTCAAACTGATTAAAGTATTAATAAAATGTTTATTGTTGGTGACATTTAGATGGAGTTTTGCTATTTTCAGAGCCTGGTATTGATCAACACTTTTTAGTTTCAAGGACGTAGTGCATGCAGTATATCGACGATACCAGCGCTCAGGACAGCCAACTAGAGAAAAAACACAACTACAAACTCTATTTCCTGCTTATCGCTGGTGTATTTATTTCATTATATTTTGTTGTTCCTCAGATACTTGCCTGGGCAAGTGGAGAGAGCGCCGTGAGAATGGAAAACATTCATGTGGCGGAAGTACGTCGTGGTGAATTCGTTCGGGATATTTCTGTTCAAGGCCGTGTGATAGCGTCACGACGTCCTACATTATACAGTCCGGCAGAAGGTACAGTCACTTATTTGGTGACTGCCGGAGACTCGGTAGAAATGAGTCAGCCATTGGCGCAGATAGACAGCCCTGAGCTGAAAAGCTTGCTCGCTCAGGAACTGGCAGAGTTAACGCGTCTCAGTACTCAACTAGAGCGAGAAAAAATTCAGGCAAAGAAGCAGGATCTTGCTCAGGAGAATTATCTGGGTAAAGCAATCGTGGCGCTGAATGCGGCAAAGCGTGAAATGCGCCGCAATGAAGAAGGTAAAAAGAATCAGGTAGTCAGCGATATAGATTACCAAAAAGCAAAAGATGAACTGGAAAACGCACAGCGAGAACATCGCCTGGCGGTTAAAGAGGTTGCTTTGCTGAAGGAAAGCCAGAAATTTGAGATCCAGACACGCGCCATTGAATTGCAAGCTCAACAGGTTTTGGTGGACGAACTAAAGAGGCGGGTGGCCTCACTGGAAATACGTTCCCCGGTTAACGGCATTGTGGGTAACCTGAGTGTCGATCAGAAAAATACAGTGGTGAAAAATCAGCCGTTGCTGAGTGTGGTGGATTTGTCCCACTACGAGGTTGAGGTCAATATTCCAGAGAATTATGCCGATGATCTGGCTTTGGGAATGCCTGCTCAAATTACTTTAAATGGTCGTGCTTATGAAGGCGAGCTCACTGCAATATCACCCGAGATAGTGCGAGGCCAGGTTGAAGGCAAGATCCGCTTTAAGGAATCAGAGATCACCGGCCTGAGACAAAATCAACGTTTAACCAGTCGTATTGTGCTGGAGGAAAAGTCTGGCGTAACGTATTTGCCCAGAGGTCAGTTTGTCGATGCATACAGCGGCAAATACGCCTACGTACTGGACGAAGGTAGTGCGGTGAAAAAGCCCATAAGTTTGGGATCGAAAAGTCTCGGACAGGTAGAGATACTGTCAGGGCTAGCTGTGGGTGATACGGTCATCATTTCTGATACGCGCATGTTTAATAGTGCAGAGCGTGTGCGAGTAGTTCAGTAATTTAATCAATGCGAAGGCGTGATCACAACGATGATCGTGCTAACCCGGCGCTATTCTCGGGTTTAACAAGGTGGAGGAAGCATGCTGATGAGATATTATTTCAAACTGGCCTGGATAAGCTTCAAACAGACTCCACTATTAAGTTCCTTAATTGTGGTCACCATTGCGGTCGGTATTGCTGCGACGATGACCACCTACACCATCAATTACATGATGAACCAAGAGCCCGTGCCAGGTAAGGCAGATACCTTGTTTTTGGTGCAGCTCAACAGCTGGGGCCCGGAAAAAGCCTATTATAGTCAGGGTGAAGAAGAGCGGGTACCGCCTTATCTTACTTTTCAGGACGTACAAAACTTATGGCGAGCGAACCGTGCCCAGTCGCACATTCCCATTAGTGGCTACCGGGATCAGTTGAAGCTGTCGGGGCAACCAGACTCTAACGCGAAAACAGCATTGGTGCGTTCTACCAGTCGGGACTTCTTCAGTGCCTTTAACGCCCCCATGAAGTTTGGTACTGCCTGGTCTGCTGAGGCCGATAGACGAGGGGAACAAGTGGCTGTTATCAGTGCTGATGTTAATCAACGGCTGTTTAATGGTCAGAACTCGGTTGGTCAGTCTATTACGCTGGGCGCACTGGAGTATCGCGTAATCGGTGTGTTGGACACCTGGCCAATCTTGCCGCGCTTTTATGGCGAAGCTATGCATGCTTTTCGCAAGCCAAGAGATGTGTTCATTCCATTTGAAACCCAGGTGCGTAACGCTCTTTGGTCTGCAAACTTACAGCCTTTTGAATGCTGGCGCGATCCGCAAGACAGCTCGTTCGAAGCGCTGTTGGCATCTGAATGTGTCTGGGTTTACTTTTGGGTGGAACTACAAGATGCCAATCAACGTCGTGCTTATGAAGAGTTCCTCTATTCCTACGTTCAGGAGCAGCGTGTGCTGGGACGTTTTCAGCGCAAAATTGTCAATAAGCTGAGCACACCAACTGAATACCTGGCCGATCGCGAAGCTATTTCTGACGATAACCGGGTGGCGCTCGGGTTGTCATTGTGTTTTCTATTGCTGTGTTTATTGAACAGCACCAACCTTATGATGGCAAAGTTTCATGGCAAGGCTGGTGAGATTGGGTTACGCCGTGCAGTGGGGGCGAGCAGGCAACAGGTTTTTATTCAGTTCAGTGTTGAAACTGTGTTGATGGGGATATTTGGCGGTGCTCTGGGCTTGGTGCTGGCCCAATTGGGTCTCATAATTTGCAGTCGTGCATATCAGCACTTGAGCAGCGATTTGATGCAAATGGACTTGTATATTCTGGTGTTGACGCCGTTGGTGGCGATATCAGCCAGTGTGTTTTTTGGTCTTTTTCCTGTCTTTAGAGCCAGTCGGATAGAGCCTGCCAGCCAGTTAAACAGTGTGTGAGGGACAACTTATGAGAGACTTGCTACCTATTCTCAAAACGCTGAATCACAGTCGGACCGCACCGATGCTGTTTGTATTGCAAATTGCCGTCACCTTTATGATCCTGGTGAATGCCGCTTATATGGCATTGCAAAAGCAAGGTTTACTATCCCGGCCAAGTGGATTGGATGAGCAAAATACCTTTTTTGTTCTCACCAACTTACCCGGCGATGCCGCTGCCAGAGCAGCGGATATTGAGCAAGACTTGCTGACTTTAAAAGAGTTATCTGGCGTTATTAATGCGTCTGTCACTTCAGGTGTTCCGCTAACTGGGTGGGGGCGCTTTTTGGAAGTCGCGACTCAGGCCGATGGAGACTACGATACGTTCAGTGGATACTATGGGGGTGATAATGCCCTGTTAGAGACGATGGGACTGACGCTGGTTGCCGGGGAGGGCTTTACTCAATCCTCGCTTTATGCAGATACGGACGGATTTCGTGTCGCGACGGAGATCATCATTACACAGGCGCTCGCACAGTCATTGTATCCGGATGACTGGCGCCAGGCAGTAGGGAAGACGATTTATATTGATAAACGGCCTCAGCAGGTTCGTGGTGTAGTGAAAAGTTTGCAGGCTGCATGGAGCTTTTGGGTGGTCGTAGAACACAGCGTGCTAGCCCCTGTGATAGAAACCAGTGAATACGTTTATTACTTGGTGCGCAGCGCACCGGGCCAACAGGCTCAGGCGATGGCGAATACGGCGGATTATTTAATGCGCCGACATGGTCGGAAGATTGAAGAGTTGATGACTTTTACTGAAGTTAAACAGCAAAGTTATCAGGCTGAGTATGCGGCGAGTATGACCTTGCTTTGGGTCGTAGGTTGTTTATCCTTGGTTACTGCCCTTGGCATATTTGGTCAGGCACGTTTTGCTGTCACCCGACGTGTTCGACAAATTGGCATTCGCCGTGCACTTGGCGCGCAACAAGGGCAGATTGTGGGCTATTTTATGTTAGAAAATGCACTGCTTACTTTGTTTGGCGTAGCACTTGGATGTGTTGCGGCGATAATACTGAATATGCAGTTTAGTAACTGGTTTGAATTGGCGACGGTGCCCGCTGAATTTTTTGCCCTGGGCGGGGTATGCATGATGTTACTGGGTCAGGCAGCAACCCTGGCTCCTGCTTGTCGGGCAGCTAGAGTGTCCCCTGCGATTGCAAGTCGTCTTGGTGCGTCCAGATAGACGAACGTATATGCGACTTGTTATGATAGCCCCTAGAGTAACGAGTCGTAGTCACTATGTTAAAGTTATCAAATCATGTCGAGTTGGCAGCCTGGGAAATTGAATTATCAGCGATCAGAGCGCAAGGTGCGGGTGGCCAAAATGTCAACAAGGTATCTTCTGCCATTCATCTGCGGTTCGATATTCAGCGTTCAACCCTACCTCCATTTTACAAAGAGCGATTGCTGGCTTTGCAGGATAGCCGTATCAGTAAAGAAGGTGTGATCGTTATTAAAGCGCAGAGTTTTCGTACCCAAGAGCAGAACCGTGAGGATGCATTGGCCAGGTTGAAGGCGCTGATCCTCAGTGCAACGAAAGTAGAAAAAAAGCGCCGGGCAACCAAACCTACCCGAAGCTCGCAGCGAAAGCGACTTGATAGCAAAAATAAGCGGGCGCAAACCAAAGCGATGCGTGGCTCCGTTAAATTCTAATTAGCCTGTTTGCTAGGCTACAAGTGGCAGCCTGAGCGTAAAGCGGGCGCCACCCAACTCAGAATCATCAATCTGGCAGTCAGTGTGGTGCCATGACAATATTTTGCTGACAATGGCAAGGCCTAAACCAAATCCGCCTGTATCTTTGTTACGACTCTTGTCGAGTCTGGAGAACGGCTGGAAGACCTGTTCACGCTTTGATTCAGGAATGCCGGGGCCATCATCTTCAACCATAAAAACAGCCATATTGTGCTGTCTTCTCAAGGTGACCCGAATGGTGCTTTGACCATATTTATCAGCGTTCTGTAACAGGTTTTGTATGACCCGGGTTAACTGATGTGGATCGCATTCAACCGGGACATCACTGATAATGTCTGTCACCAGGTTTTTGCTAGTTGTTCGGGCAAGTTTTTCGAGCTGATCCAGTATCAGCGGTGCCAGATCACATTGCTGCATGTGCAGTTGCTGATTGGCAAACTCCAGTCGTGCATAGCTGAGCATCTCGTCAATCAGTACTTCCATTTCGGTGACGTCTTCTTCCATTGCTGAAACCTGCTCCGGTGCTTTTGGTGCCAACATGGCTAGGGCAAACTTTAAACGTGCCAGTGGGGTTCTTAGTTCATGGGACACGGCATTGACCAGTTGTTTTTGGTTGCTCATCAGGCTGGCCGTTTTCAACGCCATTCTTTCAATTTGCTGAGTCAAGGTGTAGATGGCTGAAAATCGCGATCTGGTTGGTGTCAGGTCGAGTGAGCCTGATGCGAGTTTCTCGGATGTACGCTTGAGTTGTACCAGGTCAATCCACAGCGGTCTTAACCATATGACTAGCAACAGTGCCAGCACGGAATAAGAGAGCAATTTGATGGTGTATTGCTTCACTTTAGCTGATTTTGCAGGAGCAAATGGACCGAGCTGAATGACAGAGGTACTGTCGTTAACAACAAAAAGTAGCAGGGCGTTACCTTCATCATCAAAGGAGGTAATGATTTCGCCTTGCTTAAGCGCCGTCAATTGTTCGGGTAACCAAGCGACATCTTCATATGAAAATACGCTCAGCTGCGGTTGTGCCCTGAGGTAGGAGTCTAGCTCGTGTTTCTGCAGGTAAGTGAGTGCCTGCTGGTAGTTCTTAGCAACCTGAGTCGCGTGACGCAAATCATCAGGTGCTTGCTCCACCCAGTTTCGCCATATCGTCTCACTGCCTAGGTTAATCGCAATGATACTCGCAAATACCACAATATAGAGGCTAACAAGTAAACGCAGCATCGCGTATTAGTCCCAGGCTGATTTAGAGCACAAATATCCTTTCCCCCAAACTGTGATTAACCGGTAGGGTTGTTCCAGGTTGTCATTGAGTTTTTTGCGCAGTCGGGAGATCCTGACATCGACGCTACGGTCCAGTCCGTCATAAGGTCTGCCCACAACCTGGTTATATATGTGCTCCCGGCTTAGGGTATCACCAGCGTTTCGGGCCAGTTCCCACAGCAGATCAAATTCATAACTTGTCAGGTCAATTTCCTGTTCACTCAGATAGGTTTTACGTGCGGCTTTATCGATGCGCAGCTGACCGAGTGTTAATTGATCCTTGCTGTCATTTTGTTTACCCTGACGGCGCAGGAGTGCGTTGAGTCTGGCGAGCAAAACGTATGGTTCAACTGGTTTGATTACATAGTCATCGGCACCAATCTCAAGGCCTCTGACATGATCAAAATCACTGTCTTTAGCGGTCAGAAATAGCACAGGCCCTGGGTAGTCTGGTCTGATCCGGCGGCATATTTCGAAGCCATCAAGATTAGGTAGCATAATATCCAGAATCACTACATCAGGTTGCTCACTGATGATTTTCTCTGGTGCGAGTGCCCCATCGTGTACCAGGGTTACATCATAATTGTTACTTTGTAAAAACTGTCCGGTGAGCTGAGCCAGTCTCTCATCATCTTCTACCAGTATGACTTTGGTCATTAGAATAAACTCCAATCTGTTTTAAGTTTCCTGCGATACTTAGTGCTGACAACAGCATTGACTTTGACAGTCTTTTTGGCGAGCGTATTTTGATTTGTATCCCTCAAACTAAACTCCATGTTTTGTGCCAGTTTGACAGCTAGCTTGGCAGTTCCTTTGTTGCTGCTCTCCCAGCAGTGTAAGCGCGCATTCGCCTGATACAGGCATAGGTTTTCCGGTACGGCGTGATGCCAATTAACCCGAATGGTCATCTGACAGGTTTGTCCTTGCGTTTTTACCATACAGACCAGCGGTTTTATCTCGAACAGCGGGGGTGGCTCTGAGGTGGCTTGCACTGAAAACGTGCACCACATAAATGCCCCAACTGACAAGCTGTACAGGGCACAGTTAAAATGCATACAAGCCTCCAATGAAGACAGAGGTTGTATAATCTTCATCGACGATAGGACTGTTTGCGATACTTGAGCCAAGCCATTGATGTTTTGCGGTGAATTTAAATTGCCAGCTGTCGCTCAGTTTGTGGTTATATGCTATGCCAATATAAGGATTGAAAGTGCTCTCGACCTGGTAACGAAAGTGAGTAAGTTCGGTATCTCTCTCAGTAATGCCGTAGTAATAACTACCTAACTTTGCGTCCTTGTAGTCGACGCCCACCTTAAACTGGAGTTGAGCATATTTGGGGTCACCAAATGGCAATTTGTAACTATACCCCACTGAGCCGTGAAACCCGTTATAAATTCCCCTTACATCGTGCAGTAATTTTACTGTTAGCTTTTGTTGTTCAGAGATGTACCAGTGCGCCAATATACCACTGTCGATCGCCCATTTTCTTTTTGCCAGATCATCAAAGGTTAAAGAAGGTTGTTGAGGCTGTTCTGGATTTTGCTCAACGTCGGTGAGAGGGACTTGGACACTGACCTCATTGGGCGGATTAACGTTGTCCCCCCCGTCTGCACCGGCACCATTGTCACCGGAATTGATATCAGTTTGGGGTAGGTTAATCCGTTCGCTGATGTCCGGGGAAAGCGTATTTGAGCGCAATAACGTACCGGGTCGGGAGCGGCTAAAGAAAGCTTGTTCAGAATTGAGCTCAGCAATCCAGCTAACATCAAATGCACGATGGTCAAAAAAGGTGTAACCGATAGCTGTGTTATCGAGAAAAAACCGGTCGCTGTAATAGCGCACATAGGGTAATACGATCAGAGGGGAATGGTCGCTATCTTTTAAAGGGTTAGTTGCAACACCTGCCCCTAGCGCGACGGAAATCTCCCATTGCGATACTTCAATGCAGTTTTCGGGATGGGTATCACAGTTGGCCAAAGCCATACCACTAAACAACACTGAGCCAATCACACCTGACAGACGTTTCACTTTTTTCACCCACTCCTACCCTGAACATCTGTACTTTACCAATAAAATTACTAATTGCCAGAAAGAGTTACATTAAATAACATTTCAAACCGCAGTAGTAACAGCAACTCTTTGGCATTCGAGTAAGGTTATGTACATACTTAATCCCAAGGAGACAGCCAATGTTAAATTCTACCCAGCAAAAGTTTTGTGCTGCTGCGCTTACTTTAGCGCTGCTCAGCGCATGTGGCGGAGGGAGTGACAGCAATACTTCCACCCCGGATCCAGGTAATGGTGGTATACAACCCCCCGACAAAGTACCTGATTTGTCTACCGGCGAGGCCAGCGCCAAAAAGTTGCGCAAGGCAAATGCGTCAGACTTTGCAACTTACCTTAAAAATGGTGTTTACCTGGTTCAAGGTACGACAGCACACCAGGATAGCGATGAGGTGGCCGATTCGCCAGTTGCGGATGCTGCAACACCTGAGTATTCGTCCACTAATGTTCAGGAGCAAGCGGTTGATGAAAGCGACAGAGTTAAATATGACGGTGCACATTTGTATATTGCAAACACAGCAGATTTTCAGGCCGCTGAAGGAGAGCACAAACAGTCTGTGCGGATCTTAAAACGCGAAGAAAGTGGTGAGTTGGGGTCATCCAATACTTTGGTGACCAGTACAGATTATTACGCAAGGCAGCAACTATACCTACAAGAGGGTAGTCTAGCCGTAGTGCTTAGTAATGACAAATTCGGTTTTTTCATTGAGCCTGCTGTAGCATCAGATGTCGTGGACACATCCATGCCCTATTTATACTCGCGTGATTTTGCTCTCACGTTGGCTGATGTCAAAGATCCTTCGCAGGGAAATATCACGCACCAGCTCCGCTTCGACGGCGAATTGATTGATTCTCGTGTTATTGGTGATTCACTCTATTTGATCAGTGAGTTTTCTGCGAGTTTTGACGGATTTGCGCAAGATGGCGAGGATCTGGAATTAGCGAATTATCAAAAAATCACCGAGACAGATATCGCTGAGTTATTGCCTAAAGTGACGGATCTTAAAACTGGTACTGAGCGACCTCTGGTCGACCCGGCGACCTGCTATATGCCAGATGAAGCATCAGAGCTGAATGGTTATCACCGCATTACATCTGTGACTCGTGTGTCACTGAGCGATCCGGGTTCGCTAACGACAACTTGTATCGCCAGTCGCACTGAGGGGATCTATATGTCTCAGAACAATGTGTATCTCTACGGCTATTATTATGAGTCTGAAGAAGTCACATTTAATGACTCGATACAGACAGTGATCCACCAGTTTAACCTGGCAGAAGATGCTGTAAATTATGCTGCTTCGGGCAAAGTGGCTGGGCGCTTAGGTAGTAGTAATCGTAACCTGAGATTCAGTGAGCATGAAGGAGTCTTGCGCGTGGTGACGTCACGCTTTACGGAAGAAAATGGCAGACTGCACAGGCTCTATCTGCTGGAAAATACAGGTGACGACCTGACTGTGATCAGCCAGCTACCAAATGAAACACGCACTACGCCCATCGGAAAAGTGTCTGAAAATGGTCTGGTTGAAGAAGATATCTATGCAGTGCGTTTTTTCGGTGACAAAGCTTACATCGTAACCTTTCGTCAGATTGATCCTTTATATGTGCTGGATTTAGCAAACAAAAATGACCCTAAAATCACGGGCGCATTAGAAATACCTGGCTATTCTGCATACCTCCATCCGGTGTCGGAAGACTTACTCATCGGCATCGGCCAAAATGTTCAGGACTGGTTTTTGGACGGGCCTTTGGAAGTTGATGATGAAGTTGGGGCCAAAGTAAGCTTGTTCGATGTGAGCGACATTAGCGCGCCGTCACTGGTTGATGAAAAAGTGTTTAGTGGCGGGTTTAGCCCGGTTGAATTCGACTATCACGCTTTTAGTTACTTAAAACACAGTGATCAGGTATTCAGAATGACTTTACCTGTGGAAAGCTGGCTTACAGAGAATGACAGTGACAACACTGTAAACTGGTATAAGCGTAACGAACTGGCCGCATTTGAAGTACATACAGGCGAAACGCCTAAGCTACAGTATATGGGCAGTAGTGTGCCGCAGCAGCAACCCGACGTTGAAGTATCTCCGTATATCTGGGCAGGTGATGACCGGGGTGTCCTGCATGGCGATCATATTTACTATGTGCACGGCAATTTTGTTTGGTCTAGCTTGTGGCAAACACCACAAATCGCCACCGGACCATTCTAACGTGATCGATAAAAACGATGCAGCCGGTTTACTTTAGGCCGGCTGCATTGTTGTATTTAGCGTGTTGCAATTAAGCCCAGCTTTTGGTCGTTACACCATTGCCCGCCGATAATGTAGTTGTCTTTAAGTGTACCTTCATGCTCAAACCCCAGACCGGTTAGTAAGTTAAATGATGCCTCATTGCCTTCGGTGACGGTTGCTGTCAGTTTGTGATAGCCGCATTGATTAAAGGCAAAATCGATAATGGCGCTGGTCGACTCTTTTGCATACCCCTTACCTTGATGCTCAGGGGCAAGCATAAACCCAAGCTCAGCCTGCTGATAGGGTGTCCAGTTGGATAAGAAGCCATGAAGTCCTGCGGGATTGCCGGTTTCTCGCTCTTCAATCACTAATGTAAGCCACTCCCCGTTCTCTTTGCGCCAGTTGATGAGTCGACGGTCAAATTGCGCGCGGACTTCATTTTGCTCAGGCAAGTCGCGAATAAAGCGCATTACTTGAGGGAGCTGATGAAGGCGCAAAAAAAATGGCCAGTCAGAAGGCGTTAATGGCCGCAGTAGCAGGCGGGAAGTGTCAATCATAGTGAAATCCTTTTATTGTTCGATGTTATTGGGTTTGGAGTAATTTTCTGATAGTGACGATTTGATTAATGCTGTCCATGTTGTCGCCGTGCACACAGAGGGTGTCTGCTTTGAGTGGCAAAGCCTGACCACTTGATGTGGTTACTGTGCCATGGGCCAGCAGTTGCTTTACCTGTGCCAGTACGTTTGCCTCGTCGTGGACCGCATTGGGTAGAGTTCGCGGGCTAAGTTGCCCTTGATCTGTGTAAAGTCTGTCAGCAAAGGCTTCAAATAGTAACTCTACGCCAAATTGCTCCGCAAGGCGTGTATGATGCGCTTGCTCAGCCGTTGCCAGCAGCATTAGTTTGAGCTTAGCAGGGTACTCGGAGAGCGTTTGGAGCACCTGAAGAAGCGTCGCTTCGTCGCGCATCATGTCGTTATACAAGGCGCCGTGAGGTTTTACATAGCTTAAAGTCATCCCCTGCACTCGCGCCATTCCCTCCAGCGCCGCAATTTGGTAATGCAGTGTGTTACGCAGTTCGGTGTCACTCAGGGTCATCGAGCGACGTCCGAACCCTTGCAGATCGGGATAACCTGGGTGGGCACCAATACCGACATGATGTGCTTTGGCCAGTGCGAGTGTGTTTGCCATTACAGTCGGGTCGCCTGCATGGAAGCCGCAGGCAATATTGGCCAGATCAATGTGCGGCATAACATGGCTGTCCAGTCCCATTTTCCAGGCACCGTAGCTTTCGCCCAGATCGCAATTTAGCAGCATAGAATACTCTTATTTTGGGTTTTTCCAGACCTTAGCATGGATTGCGACGTCAGGGTTAGGGCTTCACGTCCAATCAAGTTCACGTCTTCTGATCATAGTTACAAAACCAGGCTGGAGTGTGTCAGCTGATGACCAGGTTTAAATCGGCTTTGTCCGTAACCAACAGATGTTGTGGGCTATTGATAATACACAGCTCAGGGGCTGCCCGGGTAATTGCAAGGTGAGCTGTGAGACTGGTTGTCCAGAAGACGGGAAGTTTATCGTTGGCTATGGGAAGCGGTTCACCAAAATTTGGTTTATTCAGGTTGTTAATGCCGATGTCGCTTGCTTCACCGAAGTGCAGAGGGATGCCATGTGGTACCCGGCTGACTGAACCCGCCTGAATGGCTTTGATCAACTCTGGTTTACTCATTGGGCGCATGCAGACTACTTTATTGCCACTAAATGGCCCCACCTGGTTACTCTCTATATTGCTGATATACATAGGTAAGGAGTGCGTTGGGTTGGCCAGTGGACTGGAGATACCGAAGGAGTTGAGCACATTGTCAAAGGCGAGGTAACTGGCCAGTGCAAAAGTGACCAGGTCGTCTCGCCATAGCTGTTTGATATCTGAGACTTCCTCAGTAAGCTGGCCGTGCTTTAGGATCCGATAGCGCGGAATATCAGTACGAATATCAATGTCCTGACCTAACTGGTCGAGATGATAACACCCTGGTGAAATACTGCTTGCTAACAAAGGGCAGCAGTCAGCGTTGTGATGACAGTAAGTCATAAATTCAAACGCATAGGCTTCAGGCAGGATCAGAACATTACACTGGGCGAAGCCGGGAACAAAGCCGTTAGTTGGGCCGGAATAGTCCCCGGCCCGGATCATAGCGCGAATAGCGTTAGGTGCAGTGAGTGATGCCTTTGGGTCCATACATGTCCTCATCAGGTAACAGGCTGATTCAACAACATCTCACTAAATATTATAGGCAGCTAAGATTAATCTGCCTGTTTGTCTATGGTAACGGGGAGTGTTCCTTTGGCTTTTTCATGACCTAAGATGACTTTGGCAAGCGCGGTATACGCCGGTCCGCTGACTTCACTGGCGGTTTCAACGTCAACATTATAGGCATAACTTGCCAGTACAGCCTGGCTGTAAGGGGCAAACCGGGTGATTTCATAGGGGGCACGCAAACTGATGAACACGCTTGGTTTGTGCTGAGATTGAGCAAACCGCAATAAACCTTGTAATGCATCAGGCTGGGCCTTGGCTGCCAGAGAAAACTGCGACAGTGTAGCCAGGTCTTCCATTCCACCAATTTCTACTGCGCTTTGCGCGGGCGTGGCATGACCGGCAATGACGAAGTCTGCATTTTTTATATCTGCTTCTGCCCGGGCAGGGTCGAATCCTTGTAAACTGGACAGAGTAATCGTGAGCGGATGAGTTGCATGAGCTAACAAGGCTTGTTTCAGAGCCGTTGCTTTTTGTTTGTCCGGCATAATCACATGAATTCGCTGATTTGCTCGGGGAGCCAGTGGTAACAGCTGGTTATTCTTCACTTGTGTTATGGCCGCCAGTGCCAGCTCAGCCTCCAGTTTACGATGCTGTGGATTCCCCAGTACAGACTGAGCTATAGCCGAGGACAGCTGACGCTTTGGCGCTAAAAAGCGGGCTTTGAGCGTTTGTATTCTCAGGTTAGATGTCCTTAGTTCAGAGATGCTCAGTTGCGCTGTGGCTTGTTGATAAAGCGCATCCATAAATTGTCTGAATGCGCTGATATCCTCTGTGCTGCGTATCGCAAAAGGCATCAGGGCGATGTCTACACCCGCAGCAAAGGTCTCTATGACGGCCTGCTCGGGCTCGAAAAAGTCACTGATCCCGGCCATATCCAGTGCATCTGTGATGGTGACACCCTGATAGCCCAACTCTTCTCTTAATAGGTCATGCATAATTTTGCGTGACATCGTCGCCGGGCGCAGCATTTTTTCATTACGTTTGTTGAGTATTTCTGTACTATCCAGCGCTGGGTACTGGATGTGCGCCGTCATTATCATACCCGGTGCGTGGTGTTTGATGATGCTGGCAAACGGCGCAATGTCTTGCTGCTGTATCTGTTCCAGGCGATGATTTACGCGGGGTAAGCCGGTGTGACTGTCGACATTGGTATCACCATGCCCCGGAAAATGCTTGATGGCAGATATCACCCCCTGTTGCTCGAATGCTTTGACTTGTGCGGCACCCAGTTTTGCCACTATGTGTGGATCTTCGCCAAATGACCTGACATTAATGACCGGGTTATCCGGATTGGCGTTGACATCAACGGTTGGCGCAAAATTGACATTGATCCCAAGCACGGACAGCTCTTTACCTATGACTGACGCAACCTCCTGCGCATAGCGTGTACCATGCTGAGCGTAGCTGGCTCCTATGCTCATGTTGCCAGTGAAGGAGGTGGCCTCAGCACGATTAATTCTGGCAACCCGACCACCTTCCTGATCAATGGCGATAAAGGGAGGTTGTTCTGTTGCATGGTGGATCTGCTGCGTCAGTGCGACTATTTGTTCAATTTCCCGTACATTTTCGGCAAACAGGATCACGCCGCCAATCTGATAGTCATGCAGTATCTGCTTGAGCTCCGGTGGCAGGGTAGTCATTGGCTCCCGACATTTTGCCCCTTTGCCTTGTTGACAAAAGTATCGTAAATCGAGCATTAATTTTTGGCCGATCAGGGTACGTAATTCAGGTGCCGATTGAGCACTATGGCTTGGTGCTGTGAGGGTCATGAGCAAACCTATTAAGAGTATGCGAAACAAGATATTCATCATCAATATGCTAATTTATCTGGCACTCTATCACGCCTCAGCGCTAATATGGAGCCGATTCAGTTCAATATGTTATCGGTTTTTATCAGGTGTAGGTGAACGCACATTGAATGCCGAGACAATAATAAAAAAGGAAGGACGATGAAACACCATACGCTTAACTATGTAGAGTTTGCTGCTTCTGATTTACCGGCGACGCAGGCATTTTTCGAATCGGTTTTTGGTTGGCAATTTCAGTCATACGGTCCGCAGTACGTTGCGTTTAGTGAGTCTGGGCTGGAGGGAGGCTTTTTCCAAAGCGATGTCTCAGCCAGCCAGGCGCAAGGTGCCCCGCTACTGGTATTGTACAGTGATGATTTAGTACAGACACAGCAAGCCATAGAGCAGGCTGGTGCTACCATCAATAAAGCGATATTTAGCTTCCCCGGTGGCAGGCGATTTCATTTTATTGAGCCCAGTGGCAATGAATTGGCGGTGTGGAGTGATAAGTAAGCCTTAACTGGCTATGCCCACGTCCAGTTTTGCAAACCACTCAAGAAATTCAGCGACCGCTTCGCCTTTGAACAAGCGACCATGCTGAGGTGCCATAATGTCGATGTCGAGCTCTTTCACGCGGGCTACCCAGTTTGCTTTAGCGCGATTGGATGGCATCCAGCGACGATGGAAATACTCCATATGTTTAACGTGAGCCGCAAAATCATCCACAAATATTGGTGCGTTGGTTTTTTCCAGCGCCGCACCTACATCACCACTCATCAGTATTTTTGCCAGTGGGTCATACACATGAAAATTACCTGATGAATGCAGATAGTGTGCCGGGACGAGTTTCAGGCTGATGTCATTCAGACGGATTTCGCCGCCTTCGTCTTTGATCCCCTGGTATTTGATATTGCTCATACCAAAGTGGCGGATAAACCCTTCCCACAGCCAGGGCGCATGCAGTGTGGCATCTGGCAGGGCTTTATCCCAAAGTCCCAGCGAGGATATGATGTCGGGATCCTGATGTGAGGCGAATAAGGTGGTAAGCTCTTCCAGCTCAATATGTTGCAAGATGGCAGCCAACATGGGTGAAAAGAGCTCTGTGCCTCCCGGGTCAAGCAGTACCGCTTGCCCTGTGCCTTTCACCAGATACTGGTTAGTATCAATGATCTTTTCTGGTTTGCCTTCGTCACGACCAAACATCAACCAGGAGTGGCTCGGAGCCTGATGGAGTTGTGTTGCTTTCAATGCAGGGCGCCTCTTAGAGTATGGATTTCGTTTAAGTTTACAGTGACTGACTGCTTAATTGTTTTGGCTGCACTGGCAATAAAATCAGAGACCGACTGTAGACTGTCGCTAAATTCTCCGGCGTTTGATGCCTCAACCCGGCTGGTCACGGCAATGTATTCCGCACTGCGCATTTGCTTGTTGATCTCTTCAAAAAAGCTCTCCAGATCCTGTAAAGCGATTTCCAGTTTTTTGGTCTGGTATTGCCGCTCTTGTTTTGCTTTATGTTGCAAAGCAACAACTTGAGATGTGGAGACGAGCATTGCTGCATTATTAACATGCATATCGAACTGGGTGCTTCGGACTGCCTCGAGCGCAATTTTGAACAGCTGATTAGATAGCGTGGAGATATGCGTAGTGGTCTTGATGGTTTGTTCCGAAAACTCATCAATGAAGTTTGTAATGGGTTTAAAGCCAGAGGCCGAATCACCTGCTCTCAGCGCGACCACGCGGGCATTCTTGGCGGTAAGAGAGAGGTTTTTAGCTTCGGCCAAAATCGCGTCAAGATTTGCAATGATACGCGCAACGCGAATGAAGCTGTCTACTATATTGTCGTCGCTCAATGCGAAACTCCACTGTCTACGGGCTGCTTTCAAGACACTAGAATAAAAATCGCCGAAATTCCAGAAATCAGCATAATTGAGCGTTTAGTTTTTGTCTTTGCCAAAACATTAAACTCTATCATTAACAAAGGCTTCAAAAACTTCAGTTGCAGTACCAAAGTCTTGTTATTGCGACTACGCTTGATAAGAGCTGTGTTTAATAGATGACCGGAGTCTGAGTGAAAACCTCTGCCTTGCAATATTTTGTAAGCCTGTGTTTGTCTGTTGTGGGATGGCAGGCGAGCGCTGCGCCTCACAGTACTTCAGTGCTTGCGTCTTCAGCTGGTGGTACAACTAGCCCGATGATTCTGGCGCTAGTCGTCGGCGGCCTGATGGCGGCAATGGCTGGCACCGTGATTTGGTGGTTGAATCGTCGATCGGACCAGAGCCGCCATAATGGTCATGATGAAGCACACCACTTTTACCTCGAAGCATTTCAGGCCAGCTCCGGCTTTGAATTTGTGTTTAGCTCTGATGCCAGTCTGATTTGTATGAGTGACGGGCTGACAACCGCGCTTGCTAAAAGTCACAAAGCGCTATTTGCCTATAACCTGCATGAATTGCTGGAACCAGATAGCTGGGCACGGCTGGCAGCCTGGCTGGAGGAACCAAAACCCGGTCAGGTGATTAAAATGACCCTGGTGAGCGCGCACAGTGAGCGTGTCACAGGACTTTTTGAGTTACAAAGCTCTGAGCACCGCAATTTGCACCTTGCCCGGTACTTGCACCTTTCGCCTCATCTGGGTCAGGCAGATACAGACAGCGAACTGCTGGCAGTGACGCTTAGCTCCATTGGTGATGGTGTAATATGTTGCGATATTGATAGCCGGGTGATTTTTATGAATCCGGTTGCTGAGGCGGTACTTGCCTTACTTACCGAAGAAGTAAAAGGTAAGCCCATTACTGAGGTGATGCCTTTATATCATGAAGGGAGTGAAGGACCCATCGAAGATCAAATGGCCGTGTGTATGCGCAGTCAGCAAACGGTTAGCCTGCCGGATTCTACCTGCTTTCGAAATCACCTTGGGCTGGAGTTTGCCATTGATGATTCCTGTTCCCCGGTATACAACAATTCGGGCAAAGTCATTGGTGCCGTGATGATTTTTCAGGATGTGACTGAGTCAAGGGCACTCAAGCGCAAAATGAACCACCTGGCCCACCATGATGCACTGACGGGGTTGCCTAATCGTTTGCTGCTTCAAGATAGGCTTATCCAGGCGTGTAAACGGGCGTTGCGTAATCGCCATCAGTTTGCGGTTGTGTTTATGGATCTGAATAAATTTAAGAAAATCAATGACTCTTTGGGACATGATTTTGGCGATTTACTCCTGAAACACATTGCACAAAGGTTAACGGATTCTGTTCGGGCATGTGATACCGTGTCCCGGATGGGCGGTGATGAATTTGTATTGTTACTGGATGCCATTGAAGATAAACGTCATGTACGAAGCGTGATTAAAAAAGTGCTTGATGGCGTGTGTGGTCAGTATGAGATCAAAGGCGTTGAAGTACAGGCTGCGCTGAGTGCCGGCGTTGCGCTGTATCCTGACGACGGCGATAACGCTGAATTGCTGATGAAACGTGCTGACAGTGCTATGTATCGGGCAAAAAGGTCGGGTAAAGGCGGGATGCAGTTTTACTGTTCTAAATTGGATGATGAAGCTGAGCAAAATCAGGCTCTGGAGCAGGCTATTTTAGACGCTTTAGCGACAGATAAGTTTGTACCGTATTTTCAGCCCGTTGTCTGCGCATCAGATGGTCGGCTTGTGCAGGTGGAGATGTTGGCGCGGTGGCATAAAGAAGGCACGCTGGTCGAAGCAAATCGATTTATCAATGAAGTGAGCGAAGTCGGTTGCCTGATGGCATTGCAATCTAAACTCTGGGAGCAAGCATTTAAGCACTTTGCCAGTTGGCAAGCAACAATCCCTGAGCTCAGGCTGAGTATCAATGTGTCTGTGAAAACACTGCAACAGGACGAGGCATTGAGCGAACTGAACAGGCGCCTGATTGAACATCAATTGCAACCCTGGCAAATCGAAATTGAAATAATGGAGCAGCAACTCACATTGCTGGGTACGGAGGCCAATAACGTGATAAACCATTGGCAGCAGGCTGGCTTTACAATTGCCATCGATGATTTTGATGCCAGCCACACGAGTATTGGACAGTTACATGAGTTAAAAATCGACGCCTTGAAGCTGGATCCGGGATTACTATCTAGACTGGCCGACGAGGAGTCGCAGAGTTTAATAAAATCTGTATTAGTGATGGCAAAAAATATCAATGTTACTTGTTGTGCTGAGGGAGTTGAGTCAGCTGAGCAGGTAAAGGTATTGTCCGAGATGGGCTGCACCCTAATGCAAGGTTACCATGTTGGCCGGCCTGTCAGTGCTGAGCAGTTGACTGACTATCTGGCCAAGCTAAACGTACATTAATTCGAGCATACATCGACCATTTTCAATCCTTAAGGTTGTCTTAATTTTCTAAATTTAACCTGCACCTAAGTTAACATTACGGAGCAGCGTATGACAGCCCTCGTTCAAAATCTCGGAACCGAATTTGCCCCCCTGCAATTGAGCTGGGCTGAGCAAAACTCCTCTTTACGAGCAGCGTTAGAAAGCGATATTCATACAGGTTTTCGTAAAGCATTTGATGCGCAGATCAAACATTTTTACCCCCTATTGAGTGAGTTTCGGCTGACATGCGGTCATTGCTGTTTGGGGTTGAGGCTTGCTGGCAAACATGAGTTGTTTGTCGAGCAGTACTTGCGACAAGATATTGAGCAGGCAATTCAGGCACATTCTGTTGGCCAAGAGTTCAAAGGTCAGCATATGCGCTTTGAGATAGCAGAGCTGGGCAATCTGGTCTCGACGAATCGTAAAGCGAGTTTGCTGCATTTTATCATTGTCACTCAGGCGCTCACGGCCTATGGCGTTCGTTACCTTACCTTTGCTGCCACCAGCCAGGTTAGAGCTTTGCTGTCTTTGCTAAAAGTGCCTGTACACGTGCTTGCAGATGCTGCGGACGATATCGCCGTTGCAGCGGACTATGGCTCTTACTATCAGCAGCAACCCAAAGTGTGTGTTGTGGCTTTATCAGATGCAAAGCTGCTTATTCGGGAAACAGCGCTTTTCAGACGTTATGCAGATCAGTACCGCAGTGAAACTGAATATTTGCTGGAGGGGCTACGTCATGCATAAGTTTTTAGATAAGACCCCACACAGCCAGCAACAGGTGATTCTTGAAGATGAACATGGCACATGGACAAAGCACTTGTTGCAGCAGGCGAGCAACGAACTAAGCGGTGTCTTTGCAGAGCTTGAAGGAGAGTGTGTTGCATTTCAAATGGATAACTCAGCTGCCTGGATTGCCGTTGATTTCGCTTTGAATGATAGCAACAAGATTGCTCTGCCATTGCCGTTATTCTTCACCCGGGCACAGTGTGAACATGCGTTGCTAGAATCTGGTGCCAGTTGGTTACTGAGCGAGACGTTGAATTCAGATCATGTCTTGAGTAAAACGATTAACGTATGTGGTCGCACTGTTTATGTCTACCAGCTAAGTAGCAAGCCAGCAGCATATTTTGCAGGCACTCGCAAGATCACGTTTACTTCAGGCTCGACAGGCACGCCGAAAGGTGTGTGCCTGTCGGACCTTACTATGCAGCAAGTTGCCAGTAGCCTGTGTGAACGATTGGTACTGGAGAACCCAAAGCACTTGTGTTTATTACCGCTGGCTGTGTTGTTGGAAAATGTGGCTGGTGTCTACGCTCCCCTTCTGAGTGGCGGGCAGGTGATTACGCCTTCGTTAAACACACTTGGCTATCTGGGAAGTCAGCTACAAGACCCAGAAAAGGTTTTGATGTGTATTAGCCAATTCGAGCCACACACTTTGATTCTGGTGCCGGAGTTGTTGCAGTTGCTCGTAGCGGCCTGCTCAGCTGGGTGGCAGGCTCCTGAGAGTTTAGTATTTATAGCAGTTGGCGGAGCGCGGGTCGATGAAAGCTTGCTCGTTAAGGCCAGGAATAGCGGTTTGCCAGTCTTTCAGGGGTATGGCTTATCCGAAGCTGGCTCCGTCGTTGCATTGAGTAAAGTTGCGCCACAATCGGAGGGCGTGGGAGACGTCCTCCCCCATCTTGAATACAAGATAGAGCAAGGCCAGCTTTTCCTCAGAGGGCCCCTGTACTTAGGGTATCTGAATGGACCTGAACATTCTCCTGAACATTGGCTGGCAACCGGTGACCTGGTCAGGCAAACAGAGAGTGGACTGGATATCTATGGGCGGCTTAAAAATCAACTTATTCTCAGCTCTGGGCGAAATGTTTCACCGGAGTGGCCAGAAGCGCTACTACTTAGTCAACCGGGAGTAGCTCAGGTTGTGGTTTATGGTGATGCGAAAACGCACCTTGTGGCCTTGATTTATGCTGCCTCTCAGCTCAGTGATGATCAACTGGAACAACACATCTCTTTAATAAACAGTCAACTACCTGACTACGCCAGGATCGGAACCTGGCACAGGTTGGCTCAACCCTTATCGACAAGTAATGAATTACTGACATCAAATGGTCGGCCGAAACGTGACGTGATCGCACGTTACTATCGCACTGAATTAACCGCGCTCTACTGCGATAACGCAGAGCTGCAGGCGTAACAGCCAAAGATGATATTGGAGAAAAGTACATGAGTAATTTTTATGAGACATTACAGAGCGCAACGCAAATTGAACGTGAATATTTACTGAGCGCTCCGATTTTTAAAGCGGTATTTGAAAGTGAGATCTGCATCGAGCAGTATGTTGGATTCCTGGAGCAGGCTTATCACCACGTTAAACACACTGTACCACTTTTGATGGCGTGCGGAGCTCAATTGAGCGACGATAAGGAGTGGTTACGAGAAGCTATTGCACACTATATCGAGGAGGAACTGGGTCATCAGGAGTGGATCTTAAATGATATTGCGGCATGTGGATTCGACAAAGAAGCCGTTCGTCATAGTAAGCCGGGGTTTGCAACAGAAATGATGGTGAGTTATGCCTACGACAGCATCCAGCGTATATCGCCATTGAGCTTTTTCGGGATGGTCAATGTGCTGGAAGGTACCTCAATCATGTTGGCTGATAAAGCTGCAACACAAATCCGCAACAAACTGGGGTTGCCTCAAAAAGCCTTTAGTTATTTGACTTCCCACGGTGCGTTGGACCTAGAACATATCGACTTCTTTGCAGGGTTAATGAATCGCATAGAGGATCCACAAGAACAGCAAATGATTATTCATGCTGCAAAGCGATTTTATTGCCTGTATGGCGCCATTTTTCACGCTATTGACACTCAGGTCGGGTCTTTCGTAAAGGAGGCAAGCTAATGACATCTCAAAAATTAGCGGTACTCACAGGCGCCACGGGTGGGCTGGGGCGAGTGTTTGCACACCGTCTGCTTAAAGATGGCTGGCGCTTGCTTTTGGTTGCACGTCAAAAAGCGCCATTACAGGCGATGGTCGCGCAACTTGGGCCGGAGCATCAGGCCATTGCTGTAGATCTGAATAATGCCGAAGGTGCCTGTCAAGTTGCTCATCAGGCAGCTCTAATGGGCAATGCCAGTCTGCTGGTTAACAATGCAGGTGTGAATCGGATGGTTGCCTTTGAAGATATGAGTCAGGCTGAATTAACACGGCAGCTACAGGTGAATTTGGTTTCACCTGCATGTTTGACGCACGCGATGCTAGATCAACTGGAGGCAAATCGAGGAACAGTGATAAACATTGGCTCAGCGTTGGGTGCCATTGGGTTTCCTTATCAGAGTGTTTATTGTGCCAGCAAGTTTGGATTACGTGGTTTCAGTGAGGCTTTGTCTCGAGAATTGGATGGACGAATTGCAGTGAAGTACTTGTCTCCACGCGTTGCGGATACCGCGATCAATGACGAGTCAGTACGTTTATTGAACAAAAAGCTTGGTAACAGAATGGATTGTCCTCAGGTTGTTGCGGATGAGTTTATGGCGTTGCTGAAGAGCAAAGCTAAACGCAAAGGGATTGGGTTTCCTGAGAAGTTTTTTGCCAGGCTCAATGGCTTTGTGCCTGAACTTGTGGATGGCAGTATTCTTAAACAGCGGTCGACTATCCGCGCGCATTTCGCGGCACAATCCGCAAAATTCTCTTCACGTTTGGAGGACTCTTTATGAAATCGACTTTTATCGCACTCGGTGCTTCTGTGGCTCTATTTTTCTGTGCTAAAAGCCACGCCGCGCTTGCAGACGACATAGCGCTGTTGCAACAGAGTTGGGCTAAAGTTAATTATGAGCTTAAAGATGATGCGCAGGAAAAAGCATTTAAAGCTCTGATCAAAGACAGTCAAAAGGTTGTGACAAGTTATCCGGATGATGCAGAAAGCCATATTTGGCATGGCATTATTCAGTCCAGTTATGCGGGCGCAAAAGGGGGGTTGGGAGCGCTGGGGCTGGCGAAGCAAGCTAAAGTCGAATTCGAACAAGCGATAGCGATTGACCGTGAGGCGCTGAGTGGTTCTGCACTGACTAGCCTGGGTACCCTATACAGTCAGGTGCCTGGGTGGCCGATAGGGTTTGGGGATGACAGCAAAGCACGTGAATTGTTTGAGCAGTCATTAGCAATTAATCCATACGGCTTGGATATCAATTACTTTTATGCCCAATTCCTATATGATGAGCGCGAATACAGCACTGCTCTGTTACACTTACAGAGGGCGCAAGCTGCGCCGAAACGTCCTGGCCGTGAAAACGCGGATCTATACCGTCAGGCAGAAGTGACCGAGCTATTAGCGCTCGTCGAGAAAAAGTTAAAGCGTAAAAAATGAGATTATTATTAGTTGAAGATGATGCCCTGCTTGCACAGGGTCTCGTCCAGTCACTGAAGAAAGAAGGGTATGCTGTCGAACATGTTGACAGCTGCGCTGGCGCATTGGCATCAATTGAAGTGGTGTTGCCCGAGTTAGTAGTGCTCGACTTGGGGTTGCCTGATGATGATGGTTTGAGTGTTCTTAAAGCACTCAAACAACATAAAGAGCAGGTAGGTGTATTGATCCTGACTGCCCGGGATGAATTAGACGATAAAGTGGCTGGGTTAGATCATGGTGCTGATGATTATCTTGCAAAGCCTTTTGAGCCACTAGAGTTATTTGCCAGATTAAGAGTTGTTGCCAGACGATTTGGAAAACAGCAGGACAGTCGTTTGAGTTGTGATCAGGTTACCCTTGACCTTGCTAGTCACCATGTTGAATTTGAACAACAAACCTTGCAGCTACCACGCAAGGAATACATGTTGCTAAAAGCTCTAATGGAAAACAAGGGACGGGTGTTGGCTAAGAGCCAGTTGGAAGACAAGTTGTATCATTGGGGCGAAGAACTTGGCTCAAATGCCATAGAAGTACATATTCATCATTTGCGCAAAAAACTACCAAGTGGGTTTATTAAAACGCTACGAGGTATCGGTTATGTAGTGGGTAGTTGAGTGTCGTTACACCCTGTTCATCGGCCTATTTCCATTAATCGCAAGCTAACTTTGATATTGGTCTCCTGTCTGATCCTGTCAACTTTCTGGGCGCTGTTGAGTGGCTATCAAGCCAGTATGGAAAAAGCAGAACAGCAACTTGATGAACAGCTTAGAGAAATGGCGACGTTACTCTTGGAAACAGAGCTCACACAGACAATTCCCACTCAGGAGATTTATTTTCAAATTTGGCAGCATGGCGTGCTGCTTGCTGCAAGCGAGCGGCTTAGTAATACTGAGTCTCGAGTTGACCTTTCATCAGGTTGGCAAACACAGAATATTGCTGCGATGCGACTACGTACTTATGTCATAGAGCGAAGAGAGCGTGTGGTATTGGTGGCCGAGCCCGTAAATAAACGTTTTTCTCTGGCTGAAAGTCTGGTGCTGTCGGCCATGATGCCGTTGGTGATCATCATGCCTATACTGGCTGTATTCATAGCTTGGTATATCTATCGTGCGCTCCGGCCTTTAACTCAATTATCATCAGAACTAAAGGTACGGCGAGCGGATGATTTTACTGCATTAAATACGTTTAGTCAGGATCGGGAGGTGGCCCCAGTGATAGCGATGATGAATGCGCTATTTGCTAAAGTTGAAGCTGCTTATTTACGGGAAAGATATTTTGCCTCTGATGCCGCACATGAGTTAAAAACGCCCATTGCAGCACTCAAAATTCATTTACATAATCTGGCAGGAGGTCTCACTGAAAGCAGTCTAAAGGGGATAACGCAAAGTGCAGAGCAGCTCAATCATATTGTTGAGCAGATGCTGACACTGGCGCGAACTGAACCTCAGGTATGGCGCAGGCAATTTGACCCTATTGATACAGAAGCCGTGACTCAGCAATTGGTGGCACAAATGTATGATAAAATTGCTGATAAAGCGCAGCTGATCAGTTTGCACTCTGAGCCGCATTCCATTTTGGGCTGTCAGTTCACCCTTTCAACTTTACTTGGTAATCTTTTGAGCAATGCCATCAAATATACACCCCCGCAAGGAGAGATCCGCATTGATATCACGCGCAATGCACACCAAGTTTTATGGCAAATACAAGATTCGGGTCCAGGCATGACTCAGGCCCAAATTGACCGTGTATTTGACCGTTTTTATCGGGTTGGAGGCGATTCACACCCAAGCGGAGAAAAGGGCGCAGGATTAGGGATGGCGATCGTAAGGCAGATCTGTGAGATTTACGATGCCACACTGACATTGTCAGACTCTGAATTAGGTGGTTTGAAGGTCTCTCTGGCGTTTAAAGGAGCACAAAATGAATAACACGCATTTGGCACTGGCACTGTGCATGGTGTGTGCTCCAACATTTGCATTGGAAACTCGTAGCATTGTGCTTAAAAACCACCTCTTTAGCCCTCAATCAATTGTTGTACCAGCAAGAAAAAAGATCCGCCTGGTAATTGAGAATCAAGACCCCGCAGCAGAGGAATTTGATAGTTTTGATCTTAATCGGGAGAAAGTACTATTTCCAGGCAGAAAAAGTGTCATCTACATCGGGCCGCTTGAACCAGGTGAGTATAGTTTCTTCGGTGAATTTGCTCCTAATACGGCGAGAGGCATAGTTATCGCGAAGGAGGATAGCAATGCTCCTTAATTCTGTGGTGATCACATTGAACCAATGTTTGCCTGTAGCCGTGGTTTGCGTACTGCTTTGTGCAACCGGGAAAAACGTTTTATCGGTAAAACAAGGCGCTTTGGGTACCTTACTAGGGGGCTTGGGTTGTATGGCCTTATTGATTCTGGCTGCAGATATTTCAGTGTGGTGGGATTATCGTGGGCTGGAGCTGATTCAGATTCTTATACTGATAACGTTATTTGTTGGTTTAGCAGGCCATTATATCTTTGATCTTGCTTGCGCCAGGGTGATGAGCCTGGCTGCTGCACTCACTTTATACTTAAGTAACTTCCTGACTTATTTTAATGGCTACTGGCAGATGGATGAAGCCTTTGCGTTAATGCTGGGTACTGTTTTGGGGGTCAGTATATGCGCCAGTTTCGCAGTATTGTTGTATTTTTCTTTACTCTGGGCGACGCGAAAAATGTTGTTACTGGTGACTGTGTTTGTCGCCTTACACAGCGCCAGTAAATTGGTATTCGCCAGTGATTTGGCTGCCCAGATCGATATCATCCCGGCTTATACAGCGTTGTTGGATATGCGAACTTGGGTGGATGAATACAGTGTTGGAGGTCGGATCCTGAAAGTACTATTTGGCTATGAAGCCACGCCAAGTTTGTGGTCGATATTGGCTTTGGCAGCGGGAGCGGGAGTTTTTTGGTTTGTTTATAACTGGAGGCAGGGCAGTGAAGCATAATATGATGCTAAAGGCCATTATGATTGGATGCCTTGCCGGGCTTGTGGTCAAGTCAGGCCATGTTAAGGCAGACGATATGGTCGTTGATAAAGTATATCACCCTTACGTGCTGCCTCTGGAACGTGAAGTCGAATGGCGTTTATTATCCCGACAAAATGATACTGGGAATGTACTGGCGCAGCGCCTGGGATTAGGCTGGAGTTTGACGGAAACCATGACTGTTGAAGGCTATGCAATTGGTGAACGAGATCCGGATGATAATTTCGATATGGCGGGATATGAAGCTGAGGTACGCTGGCAGCTTGTTGAACAAGGGCGATACTGGGCTGATTGGGGGCTGTTGTTTGAATATGAAAAACGTCATAAAGAATCGGCTTATGAAGCGACAGTAGGTCTTTTGTTTGAGAAAGAGTTTGGCCGTAACAGTCTGACACTTAATGCTTTTATTGCCAGAGAGTGGGGTAGTATGGTCAGTAATGGGTGGGAGGCCGAGTTCCGTGCTCAATATCGCTATCGTTGGATAAGTGCTTTTCAGCCGGCAATTGAAGTTTATACCGGAGAAGACTTTGTGGGAGTGGGGCCTGCTGTGATTGGGTTACACCGTTTTCAGGGTCAAAAACAGCTCAAGTGGGAAATTGGCTTTGTCACAGAATTGAGTCAGGTGAGCAAAGATCATAGCTTCAGGCTGGCATTAGAGTTTGAATTTTAAAATGGTGTGAGCAGGCTATACTCAAAGAGCAAGTCTGACAGGCATGTTGCCAGGAAAAGGGCTTGTGAGGAGCAAGCGAGTGAACACCAATACTTTATCAGATCAGCTGGTGATGCAATGGAACGAGCTTTTAAGCCGGGTTGCCGAACTATTGGAAGTTCCGGTGGCATTGATCATGAAGCTCAACGGGCCGCATTTGAGCGTGTTCAACAAAAGCCTCAATAAAGAAAACCCGTACGAAATTGGTGACAGTGAGTGCTGGGAGCGCTCAGGGTTATATTGTGAAACCGTCATAAAGGCAGAAAGCGAACTCTGTGTGCCCAACGCTTTGGCAGACCCTGTCTGGGACCACAACCCAGATATTAAGCTCAACATGATTGCTTATCTTGGCTTACCCATAAAAAATGTTGATGACTCTGTCTTTGGCACAGTCTGTGTTCTGGACAGTAAAGAAAATACTTTTGGCACTAAGGCCAGAGCCATGCTGAGTTCCCTTAAGCACCTGTTCGAGCTACAACTCAGAATGTTGTCACAGCAAAAGGAACATGATCACAAAGAAGCTTTTAAAGAGCAAGCTCTAATGACCATGGGGCTGGCCCATGAATTGAATACGCCGCTGGGGGTCAGTGTGACTTCGGCATCCATGTTGAGTGAATCAGCAGAGCAGCTTAGCCGCTTACTGCAACAAAACCCTGTGCTTTTACCTGAGGTACAAAAGCAGGCAACATGCATTCACCAGGCTGCTGACTTATTATCACGTAATCTCCATCATATTGATGACAAAATAGACAGGCTTAAGCAGTCAATTGTTCAGGGGCATGATAGTGTAACTAGGGTATGCCGCATTACCGATGTATTTAAATCACTGGAAAGTGTTTGGGAGTCTTCTTTGGCGATGCACAATGTTGTGCTGAATATTGACGTTGAGCAAAGCGCTGATGTGCTCCTGTATCTAAAGCCTGCCAGTCTCATCGAGGCGTTAAATCATCTCATTACAAACGCAATTGAACATGCATTTTCAGGGGTTGATCGGCCAACGATTACAATCGCTGTAAAAGTAAAACAAGCTGAGCTTAAGCTCAGGTTTAGTGATAATGGGGTTGGGGTTGAGTTGGTTCATCCTGAAGACATATTTGCCCCCTTTTATTCGACCAAAAAGCAAGTGGCTGGCTCAGGACTGGGTCTGGCTCACGTCAAACGCATTGCTATGAATGATCTTGGTGGGACCGTTTATGTAAATTGCAATCAAAGTGGGTTAGGTATCATGTTGCGCTTTCCTGTGACCCATGCACAATCAGAGCTCATAGAGGATTAGAATCAGAGCCCTTTTTGCGCTTTGACTGTTGAGATAGCCAGAGCAAGTTGCGCAGCAAGCCCAGCATGCTTTTTGTGCATCACATGGTAGGCTTTGGAGCGAAATAAGTGGTGCACATGTAAATGAGACAGTGAATCTGGGAGCGGCCACTGAGTAGAAACTACGAATATTGCATAGTCAAACCGATGTACGTTCAGCAGCTCGGGCAATTTGGCCAGGTTGTTTATATGGTAAAAGGTGTTTCTGTTCGCGTGCGGATATTTATTGAGCAAAACACGTTTGGACTGATCGGTTGCGACTATGGTGCTGGGCGTTGCCACCAATACTGAGTTATCGCACGGTACATTCTCAACACATAAGAGGACAAATTCCACTTCCGTTAAAGCAGGCCCGACAGCAATAACATCTTTAAAAGGGGCAAAAATCTCTCGTGCCAGGATCACATCACCATCGGTGTGTTGTGCTGTAATTTCGTGCAGTACGCGGTGTGCTGGCATGGCTACAAAATTGGCCTTAATTCCTGCCTGGTTGTAAGCGGCCTGGATTAAAGGCAGGGCCTGATCGCGCACACTTGGATGTTGAAGGTAAGAGATTGTTAATGGTGTGGCAAATAGTGATGCACTAAAAGTACACAAGATGATAACTTTGGCTATTAGGCTAAAAATTTTTTTGAGCATATAAAACGCCTCGCGAGAACTTCGCAGAATTATACCCAGTTTGGATGCAAAGCATAGTCTCCAAAGGTGTTATATCAGGTTAAATTAACCACAATTTGCCCTCGATCATAGTCCCACCAATTAGCTAAAATAAAAAAGGTACACCCTTGTCTTCTCTGCCTTGAAAGCGACTTGTTAGTGTCATTAAGAATTAATAAATATGATTAAAAATTAGTTGACTTAGAGGGGCAGCCCGATAAGATGAACGTAGACAGAATTTGGGTCAGTGTTTATAAATCTCCATTACGTTGTTGTATAAGTTTTTGCTTGTAGTAGTACCGTCCTGAAGTTTTATCACCGGCAAAATTTAGGTCTATGCGCCCACATGGGCATAGGTTTGCCAGTTTTTTGTATAGAAGGATCCTTTGCAACAGGGCAGAGGTTAGCTTTTAAGGATTGGCATCATTTTAATATTCAGGATTTACTATCATGTCTAATACTTTAACAGGTACCGTAAAGTGGTTTAACGAATCAAAAGGCTTTGGTTTCATCGCTCAGGAAAATGGCCCAGATGTATTTGCACACTTCAGTGCTATCAAAGGTGACGGCTTCCGTACACTAGCTGAAGGCGAGCGCGTTGAGTTCAAACTGACTCAAGGTCAAAAAGGCCCTCAGGCAGAAGAAATCGTTAAGCTATAATTTATGGCTTAAAAGAAAAAGCAAGCTATGGCTTGCTTTTTTTGTGCCTGTAATCCGCCATATCATACCCTTCAGCTGGCGGGTTGTGGTAAAATCGTATGATTACTCCCTGATGTGTTTTATTCCATGGATCAGACCCAATTCTGGCAGCTCATTGCCATCGATAACCAAACCAAAGATAAAGCGGCTCAATTAAAAGCCAGGCTCGAGACGCTCTCTGATACTGATGTCGCCGATTTTGATAGCCACTACAGTAAACAGCTCAGACGTTTATGGCACTGGGATATTTGGGGGGCAGCTTATGTCACGTGCGGTTGTAATAGTGAATATGACTTTCTGGATTTTTGTAACTGGTTACTGACTCAGGGCGAAGAGCGGGTAGACCAGGTGTTGGCCGAGCCAGATAGCCTGGCAAACATTGATGACATGCCCCTGCGCGACAATTTGCCCTATCCGTATTGCGACGAGTTAGATCTGACAGCAGGACTGCTCTACGAGCAAAAAACCGAGCAGGAATTGCCATATCACAACACCGTGAACTATGCGCCACAGGGCAAGCAGTTTAAAAACAAGCCCAAAGTGTTAAAGCAAACCTATCCACAATTGTTTGCAAAGTACTGGCAGGGGTAATGCGCCCCCGCTCAGACTTGGTTTTTTGGTTGTTTTTGATATCTGTACCAGTGATAAAGCGTCGGTACAGATGCAAAGCTTGCTGTACCTGGCCTATGATGGCCGCTTCAATGTATGATCACATTAACTTTTGTACACCAAACGCAGGGTTATGTTTGGTGTTTAAGTTCTAAAAAAGCAAATAGTTTCCCTTCCATGAAAACTTCGGGCCCGCTTAACTTTCTGAAGTATCAATTAACTTTTCAATCAAAGGACGCATTTATTTTTGTATAACGGAACAATCTTCTGATTGTTCGTGTAATACCAGCATACAAACTAACTAGGTTTTGATCTTGTCTGTTTAGTCTGAGCGTGATTGAGGTGCGAGCGCGAATATGAAATTTTAACAGGTTGTTTGTTTTTTGTTTCATTTTCGGTGTTTGTAAATTACGCTTTTATGACGTAATACGTTAGGTTTGAACACCCTATAAAAAGAAGTAATTACTTCATAGTGTTAGCGCTATAGCCGGGTCACAAACTTACAAGGAAAGTCTATTTTTTAAACTATGTGTATTCAGGGAGAGAGTGAATGCCTATTAACAAAGTCCCCATGGTGGCCTTTTTGTGCTGTTTCAGTTGTCTGAGTTACGCTGATACACAATGGGTCGACAAGCACACATTACTAAATCAACAGCATCTGTGGCAGGAAATTGAGGAAGTATTGCAGGCGCAAGTCCGGGTAGAACCCTTGGCGTTGAAGACTGGACCTGCCGAAAAAGGGCTTACTTATCAGCACGTAAAAACTATAGGAACAGCCAAACGGTTCGAGCATTATCAGGTTCTTTATCGAGATAAGCCAGTGGTCGATGGGCAATTTGTACTCGTCAGGAACAGTGCGGGCCAGATCCTACAGGGCCTTGGAGCTGCATTGAGGGTGAAAGAGGTAAAGAAGGCTCTGGATGGTCAGTACTTTCATAGTTCCCTGTTGGAAATCAGGCAACGACTGCTTGCCGATCCAAACATAAGCCCGGAGACTCAATTTAAGGATTTCGGCCGAGCTTATATGGTTTGGCAAGGCCGCTTGATTGGTGTGTTTCAGGTCACGGCCACTTCGAAAAAGGGCATACATAGACTCACTATCAGTGCTGATACACTTAGCATACTTCAATCTGAGCAGGGGGTTGATCATTTTTCTGATGAGGGCCGATATGTGGCTGCTGGTGGCATTGGTGGCAATGAAAAAATGGGTGCCATATGTTACTCACCGCAACCGGCGACCATGGAGGCTTGTCTTGGATATCAATACGATGAAACGACCAGCGCTTCAACTGAACTGTTGTTTAATGATGTAAGTGATACAGATAGCCCACTCATCTTCGCGGAATTCGACGGTTATCCTTTTGTGGTGAGAAAAGAAGGTGGAAGTTGTTTTTTGGAAAACCCGTATGTGCAGACTATTAACTTCCTTATTCATCAAACAGAACCTTATGAATTTGACTGTAACGGTAAGCCTGAAAGCTTTGAGCGTACCAAAGTTGATGAAGCTTACTATCATTTGTTTAGTTACAGTCCTGAGAATGAAGCTCACTTTTATGGTGGGCTAACAATGCAGTTTTTTCATAAGCAGCTGAATGAGTTATTTCCAGAACAAAATGTACATTGTGTAGAGAATGGCTACTGTCTTCAAACCTTGAAACAAAGGGTGCACCAGAATTCACTTGGCATGACTCAAGCCTATTGGGATGGTACATATACCAATTTTGGTAATGGGGATAGCTACTTAAATTATTCGTTAACTACGTTGAGTGTAATAGCGCACGAGGCTGCGCATGCCGTGACACATTGGAATAGTCGGTTGGATAGTCAAGGTGAATCTGGCGCTTTTAATGAAGCATTCTCTGATATTACAGGCCTTGCTGTGCTGGACTACTTGCAGCGTAGTGTAGGGGGGAGTTTTAGCCAATCGGAACCATTTTTAAAGCAAGTACTTGATGGGACGGGTTACCCGCAAACCGATAAAAAGTGGTGGCTAGGTTGGGATGTTAAGTCTCATGACATAGGGCAGCGTTACTTTGCCCTTCCGTCACTGGATGGTCGTAGTATCGACCATCTGATAATGTATCGTGCAAACATGTCTCATTATGACTTGGGCGGTATTTTCAGAAAAGTGTTTTATGAGCTCGTAAAAACTTTCGGCTGGACAATTGAAGAAGCATTTAAGTTATACCTGAAAGCTAATGTATCTTGTCTGCCAGCTCACGCCAGTTTGGATGATGCATCAGTTTGCTTGATGTTGGTTGCAGATTCAGATGTTGTGAGCAAATCTAGACAGGAAGCACAGAAGAACGTCGATGAGGCGTTGCACTTGGTAGGGCTGGTGGCGCAGACGTCTGAAATTTCCAATTTGGCGGTCACGACTGTACCTCAGTACGATGAATTTGGCTACCAGATCGATACTCTTCCCATTAATGAAATTGAAAGCATCGCTGTTGATTGGGGTAATGGAAGCACCGAACGCTGGGAGCGTAATTCCAGTGATGCGATTTACCCGTTTTTACAAAGGGCACATGATGTTGAGCCCGATTTGCTTACGCGTTTTAAGTTAAAAGTAGTGAAAACAGACAATAAGGAGTTGCTTGCTTACCGTGATTATTACTCACGTCCGCTGGGAGTGATATGTCCGCCGTGGTTTGGAGGTGAAAGATTAGACATGATGAACAAGGTTTTGATTAATCATCAAAGTCTTTCGCTATTACCGGAGAGCTATCAGGAGGTTCTGGACCAGCCCTTGAGCTTATACTTGAAGAAAAAAAATATAATTGAACTAGGCGTAAATGCTGTCGGACACCAAGCGATAGTGATGCTAGATACCAACCGTAATGGTGTTTTTGAAGAACGAGAAGTGTATCGAAAAGAGGTGGTAACGGACTCGGGGCAGGTTGCCTTTACTCTACCTGAGGGGTTTCAGCCAGGCAAAACAATGATGCGTGTGGTTGTTGGTGGCAGATATAGTTTCTTATTTTCCTGCGGAGGTATTAGTGAGGGCCAAGTTTTAGATGTCAAAGTCAATTTTTCAGGCACAGACGAAATGCTGCCTACTGACTATGGTTTCGAAATTCATAGTGGTAATAAAGTGAAATTCATCAACAGTCTTGTCCAAAGTAACATACAATCTTCGGAAGATTTTGAACAATCCTTATGTGGAAATGGCTTGGAGCACAGCCTTTTATCAAACGCTATTTCGCACTCTTTTGGCACCCAGACTTGTTTTGAGGCGATTTCTGAAATGAGCTCACGAATTTATACATATATTGAACCGTTAGGTTTATCTGCCTATCAAGCAAAAAGCATCACGACTCAAACCTGTATGGTGCTCCACCCAACGTAATTGAAGGAATTGCTGTAGGGTTGCACTTGCATATCGCGGGTGGGACCTGAGCGTTTGCTCAAAACACTCTCCATATTAAGGGAATAAAATATGAAACCTCTCTATTTATCCATTGCATTTGCATTGGGGACGGCATCCGTCATGCCTGATGCTTTTGCAAGTCTAATTGAAGCTGATAATAATGTTGTATACCAACAAGACATTCAGATTAAAAATGATCGCTTGAAAGCGCGGCTAGCGCAGCACGGTTTGAGTAAAAAAAATCGACCTCATTTGTTTTCTCTGATTGAGCAAAGGCTGGAACAAGATGCATCAAGTGCTGATACTTTAGGGTTCAGCTTATTACAAAACTGCACAAGCGGCAGGCCTGAGCTGTGTTCGTTTTTTAAACATATGGGAATTGGGTCTGCGACTAAAGCATCTTCGGGTGAACAGTTTGTTGTGTTATCTGCATTAAATAGTAAAACGGTGCCGACCGATTATACGTTGATAGATCTGCAACTGGTCAACGAAAAAGGCGAGCAGTTAACTATGCCAGTATACAATGAATACTTTGGTGACGGGCAGGAAGCTAAGCGCAAATCGGTGTATTCCTACGCTAAGGTACAAAATATTCTCTCTAACCTTGCTGCTTCAGAACGTATCTTTGCTGATGGATGGATAACCGTAGTTTACAGGGATGCAAACAACAAACAGGTTATGGAAGACCGTAACGTTGTGGTGGAATATTCAAAAGAGACCTTGTTGGCTAAATTAGGTTATTTTTCCCAGCCAAGATCGATTGTATCCTCAGGGGCAGATACTATATTACTGCCTTTAACTGGTCGAGTTGGATTCGGAACACAGATTGATATGCCTATTGATAATCGCTCTGAAGCAGGTGCAGGCGTGCCGGATGGCAGGATCGTGATGTGTCTTAATCGGAATTTTGGGGATTGTGATTATGAAAATATCTATCCAACAGGAACCCCTACCAGTCAAACCAAACTAAAGGTGCCATTCAAGGGGAAGCTTGATGTAATGGGTAAAGTTACACGTATTTACCTACCTGACTTTACCACCCTGGAGGTAAAGGAAGAAAACGGCAAAATCACGTTAGTTGAGAGCCCTGAAATTGATAAACCTATTTTTGTGAATCATGGCACTAATATCTTTATTCAGACCAAAGAAGGTGGAGGAGCTGTATCTATAGACGGTTCTGCTTATCAGAGTATCAGCAACTTCTTTGCTAAGAATTTAACACTTAGCTACGAGAAGTCAGGTGTAATGGATATGACTGAAATATCCTGGGATATCCCACAAAATGAAGGTGTATTCGGAGATGCTACCTTATTTGGTAGATATCAGGATACCCACTGGATTATGCATTTTGCACTTGATCACGTAATTCGCCCTGGGAGACCGCCGCTAACGGCTTCTTTTGTTATTGGCTCCTCAGATATGGATAGTGGTTGGCAGGATATAGGTCATCCCCAGATGCAAATTGTATATAGTTGCCTGGCCGAAGGCACTTTGATCACCTTACCAAATGGTAAGCAGCTTCCAATAGAACAGCTTGAAGTGGGAGACCAGGTGTTGGGTGCCAGTGAGTTTTCACCTGCTAACCATCTAGCTCTGACAATTGAGGATATTTCTGTTGGTGTTGAAACCATCCCTATGGTTCAGCTGAGAACTAAGTCAGGTAAAACACTGTTATTGACTGAGTCTCACCCTGTTGTGATGCAATCTGGTAAAGCTGTCTGGGCGAGTAAGGTTGAAAAGGGTACGCAGATCTTAACTGAAAATGGGCTAGAGATGATCACTCACATAGAGGAGGTCGAGTTTACCGATAAGGTATATAACCTTCGTCTGGGTCGCGGTAATGATGATCCGGATTATCAGCCAGATGAGTCCTTCAGCATGTTTGCAAATGGCCTGCAAGTGGGTGATTTGGCAATGCAAAGTGAGCATGAGTTTAGCAATGAGATCGAAACAACTGAAGATGTGCTTAATCGTTTGCCTCAGGCCTGGCATCAGGACTATCTGAACAGTCTGAAGCAGTAGTCATGGATTGACAAATACTAAGGCCCATCAGGGCCTTTCATGGAGATATGATTATGAAAATACGTAATGTGGTTTCGATTATGTTGTTATTTGGGGTCGCCCTGTTATTGATAAAGGCACACGCTCTCGATATAGCTGTCCATGAAGTAGAGAAACGAACAAACATTGATCAGAGTAACGACCTAGTGCCGCTGGGAACGGCTTATCAGAGCAAAGGTAAGCGATTTTTAGGGCTGCAATCTGTGCTTGGCAGACGAGTTGAGCATCTGGGTAATACGCATATAGATTTCAGAGTAGGTGTTGACTTGAGCTATCAGCAAGCTCTCAAGCTTGTTGATGGTAAGGTTGATGCTGGCTTCGAATTGCCTGCGGTACGAGCGGATGCTGGTGCAAACTATGCCAAAGGCATCAGTGCTGACAGGTATACGGGTACTTACACTGTCTATTCTTCAATTAAACCTAAATCGAGCATGTTGATTCCCAACAATGATTCGGGCTACCAGCCGACACTAGCCGCAAAGGAATTGGCGAAGGCATATCCCGGGAACAAGGCAAGTAACCTGGGTGATGGGTTTGTGCATGGTTTTGCGTATGGCTCAAATGTCGTCATTAATATGAAAATTGAGTACCGAAATGAAACAGACAAACGCACCATTGGGGGCTACCTGAGTGTTGACTGGATAGGCACAGTGAAAGTTGACGGTGAACTTCAGAAAATAGCTGAAGATAAGAGAAAATCAGTTAAGATCACTATAAGTGGTATCCAAAGTGGGGGAGATCCCAACAGGCTGCTACAAGTCATACCTAACGGTATTATGCACTGCACATTGTTCAACCCTGAACCCTGCTTTAACTTGTTTGAAGCGGCGATACATTATCTGAAAACGGACTACATCAATCAATTTAATTCATTGGATGATTACAATATTACTGACGTATATACAGCCAGTTATCTGGATTCTGGTGCAGATCTTCAACTGCTTATTCCTGATAACGGTTACACACCCGGTAATTACCTGACGCGATTAATCGTCAAGGAGCTGACGGCACGCTGGATAGATGAGCGATTGGTTTATCGGCGTGCAAAAAATCTGCAACGTTATTACGCAGCACAGTTTTCTGCGCAACAACTTGAGCAGCTGCAGGATATTGAGACTAAGAGTCGTGCTAACGCCAACCTATTTGCCGATTTGGTGGACTACTGTGAGCGTAACCCTGAAGGCAATCACTGCATTGATTACGAGGCCGATAATCTGGTTTATTTGCGTGATTATAGCGCCATCAGTGACGTATTAAGATAAGGATATCCCATGAATATACTCAGATTTTTATTGGTTTTGTTCGTATTGCTTGTGTCTTTAGGTCTGCCAGTTCTGGCGTTAGCATCAGAGCAAAATACAAATACACACCAGCAAGCCAGGTTTAGCGAGCTGGGTGACTTACTTACGGTAGAGCAGGCTCAAGGCCGGTTTGCCTGGTTGAGTAAGTGTTACGATGGATTATTGGTTGAGCTGTGGGAGCGAATGCATGGCACGACCGATATTGTCGGTAAAGAGGAAAAACTTCGTCAGCTTAGAGAGTTATGGCTCTCTGACGCTGCGCTAGCCGCGCGGAAAGCTCAGTACCTGACCTTTGCAAACGTTGATTTTACCAATCCTTATCAATGGTATGCAGGTACCAGCGCGGGCGAAGCGTGCTCTATCTTGCCCCCAGAATATGAGCCGGTTGCCCTTAAAACGACAGTTTTGCCGAGATCATACTGTGATAATCGCAGCTATGATCACGAATGGGAGTGGATCTCTGAAGTAACAGTGGATGATTTTATTCACCAGTCTGAGAAACATGAACATAGCCTGGTTTCGGGAAAAGTGATTGTACTCAGAGCAAATCAGGCGGCGAAAGTGACCATTAAGCCGGGAAACAAACAGCCGGAGTTTCCTTCTTATGTAGCTGTTCGGGTATGGCTAGATTGGAATCACAATGGTCAGTTTGAGCAATCTGAAATGGTGTACCGTTCGGCATCATCAGGCGTTTTCAAGTTTTTGCTGGATGTGCCCACAACAGTGCCTGAAGGTTTGACGTTGATGCGTATTGCAACCGATGCTGGCGGAGGCTCGGATAACGCGTGTACTCGAATTCATTATGGTGAAGTCGAAGATTATCTGGTAACGGTTCGTTAAGGAAGATGATATGAAACCTATTTACTCTGCATTACTGACGATAAAGTTGGCGGTTGTAAGTGTTTGTACATACAGCACTGATACTCAGATGACCCATAACAGTCTTACAGGCTCTGTCATTTCAGGGCTGATCAATGATCATATAGAAGTAGGCACGGCTTATGATAGCCAAAAAAAGCGCTTTTTGAATGTACAAGCTGTCAGTGGTGTTGTTGACGAGAGCTTTGGTAATACCGAGCTGCAATTTAAAACCGGTATCGACATGAGTTACGACGATATGCTGACTATGCTTAATGGCAGTGTTGATACTGATGTGAATTTCCCTGTGGTGCGTGTATCTGCCGGGGCCTCGTTGGCAAAAGAAATGGCATCCAGCACGTATTCAAGCTCCTACACATTCAGTGCTTCCAGCACCCCGAAAAAGCGTGTGTTTTTGCCTGTGAATCAAAACACAGGATATACCCTCTCACAGGTTGGAGAAAAAATAGCGCACAATCATCAGACTCAGTTACAAGACTTGGTTGGTGATGAGTTTGTGACTGGTATTGAGTATGGTGCAAATGTCCTGGTCAATTTAAAGATTGACTATGGGAGTAATAAAGATAAGTCAGATATTGGAGGGTATCTGGATGTTGACTTATACGGGGGCGCATTTAATGTCGGCGGGCAACTTAATTACTTGCAGCACGATAAAAAATCGTCGGTCAAAATAACGGTGAGGGCGGTTCAGCAAGGAGGTGATCCCAAACAGTTGCTGAGTGTCATACCCAATAATATCATTACCTGCTCTTTGGATAACCCACAGCCCTGCTTTGATATGTTTTATGAGGCAGTTAAATATGCGAAAACGGGATTTAATGGTCAATTAACGTCACTCAGTGATTACAATGTGGTGCGTTACTACACAACTCGATACGACAAATCCTCATTGCCATTACGCGCGCTGGTACCAGAATATCAGATAGTGAGAAATGCAACCAAGTGGTTGATCAGCGAACTGGAAGATGACTTCAAACAGGCTATTTTGGATGAGCAACGAGCTGCCAGTTTGCTCAACAGCTATTATGCCTATTTGCCTGAAACACAGCGCCTGGCTGTAGAGCGCATCAAGAGTCTTGCCTATGACAATGCGTGGTTTTCCTTCACCGCAGCCCGGTTTTGTCGTGATAACCCCTTTGGATATGCTTGCGAAAATAAAGTTCAGGAAATGAAAAATGCCTGTGTGCAGCGCGGGAAATCTTGCCCAGCGAGCTACGATATAACTGATTTGCAGTTGCCTACCAGCGATGCTCAGGATTGGAAACAATGTGAGCTGGCGAGGCAAGAGGCTGTTCGTTCTGGTGCTGTGTCACAAGCGCACAGTGTTCTGTTTCGTAATTTGCGATGGGCACCTACTTTCATTGATTCAGCTGCACCTGCACGTGGGATTTTGAACTGGCGATTGTGTGAGGGGGCATTAAGCACTTATGGTATGGCTTTTCAGCAATAGAAATATCGTGTGTGTCTGTTAGCAGGCACACGCTTTAAAGCTTAACTTCGTCAAAGATTATGGCACCTTTGATGGTGAAATAACAACCAATGTGGACTGATTAGATTCAGGTTTATATTCGTTTACATTGGCGCGTATATCGATTTTTTTGTAATTTTTATGTTAAAGTGAGTCTGGCGTTAGCTGGGAAATGAACACGGTTTTGGTGTTGTGAATGCTTCAATTTCACTATCAAGGAGTGACTATGTACAAAGTAATGAGCGGTCTTTTATGTTTTTTGACGTGCACTGTATTGGCAAGTGACGCGCAGTACTTTTGGCGGTTTGGTGACGGTGCTGTATCTCATGATGCTGAGCCTGAGCATCAGTACGAACAACCGGGGATTTATACTGTGACCCGAGAGGTGTATCAGGGTGGCAAATTATTGGAGTCCTCACAGAAACTGGTTGATCTTATCACGCCAAAAATATCCGGGTTGGTGATCGTGCAGCCAGAGCAAGTCGTGCAGGGCACAAATGTCGAGTTTCTGGCAAACTTGACGTCTAGTGAGCCGCTTGATTTAAATTTTCAGTGGTTTGTTGCGGGCGAGCCCATCGCTTCGGGTTCACAAACGGGCAAGTTAACTACTCAGTTTGCTGAGTCAGGTACCGTCGAGTTGTCGGTTGATGCAATGTGGAAGCAAACTGTCGTGTCGAGTGCAAGCACACAGCTATCTGTTGAACAGTCTGAAAGTGAAAAACCTGATGGAGAAGATGGTGATGGCTCCGATGGGAGTGACAAAAACCCTGATGGCGATAACTCAGGCGGTGGAAGCGATAATGACAATGGCCAGACACCAGGAAAAGATGATGGCAGTGACAATAAAACGCCTGACACTGGAAAGTCTGGTGACGGGGGCTCTGGCGGTAGTCTTCATTTCCTGATGTTACTCCTCGCAGGTGCCAGTATTATACGCAGGCGTCTTTAGTTAAACAGTCCTGCCAACTCGTTTAGCTGCCAACACTTTGGCAGCTAGCGACTTTCCCTTCATTATTCACTTAAGTTACTTTGTCATCTTGAACTTCTATACGCTTCGATAAGCAGCATAGTATTACTTTGCTGATCTGAGTGGTTATCGGTACGTTTACTGTCGAATGAGTCGGTCGCGACGCTGGCAACACACAAATGTCTTTTTCCTTGCGTAGTTAAAACTGGCATTGTAGAGCAGTCCTATTTCTTTTTACTCTGCGTGCATAGAAATGCTTATTTGTTAATTTTGCGACTGTTTGAATTTTTATTTTAGCGAGTACAGCCTACTTATTGGCAAAAGAGATTGTATTTTTACAAGGCTAACTAGGATGATGCCGTGTCAGATGGGTATTATTTGGCCTTTGAAATAAAAAACTCACATAAGGTCATGGCTTTTAGGTTTCTTTTTTAATCTAAATATCCCAGTAAAATACAACCTGCTTATCCTCTGGTTGAAGCATTTGTATGCTTGCCGTAAAATTCCCGCTCTTGTACCTTTTATGGTTAATTTATTTTTGCTAGTTGTTACGCAAGGGTTAAAATGAACGTCGGGATAATAGTTTCATTTCTTATTTTTTGTGGAATTGTGCGCTTCTGCGCAGGCCTTAAAAAGTGGCTTCGACGCAGTGATATAGGTAAGCTGACTGTTATTGGCTTTCACGAGGCGCGCTTAATTCGCTCAGGCTAAAAGTTCACGAACTTGTTTTTGGAGCAAAAATTATGGCACTAGATTATGAAGAGATAAGAGGCGTTAGTTGTATGGTTGTCCGTGAAAATGGCAAGTTTTTTGTCAGTTATGACAGTGGTGCACAGGGCTCTCGCCCCACCGTTCAACAAATTACTGAACGGGATTTCAATGCGGTGAAAAGTGGCAGCCTGAGTGTTGAAAATGTGATGAAGCGTTATCATTATCAATGAGGTGTCTTGGAGGCTTAAACAGTCTGCTGTGGAGCTGGTGCCTAACGTCAAGCAACAATTATAAATTGGCCAATGTTTTACCTGATGTGCAACCGTTTGAGCGTTATTCGAATGATTGAAAATGAAGCGCGGCAGCGATCTTATAAAGGATAGCTGCCGCGCTTAATTCTAATTAGTATGTACTAATTATGGCTATTTATTGGTATAGATAGCACTGTCGGTTATCCACAGCCAGGTATTTTCTACGCTGTGTGGCGTGCCGAGATTTTCAGAGAACACCTGATTCTGGTTGTCTTTTACAATAAAGTAACTGGATGAGCCATCGCTCTCTTGCGCTTTATATTTTAGAACGACCTCACCATTGTCTGCTGCTGCAAGCGGAGCGGCCGGTTCGTTGAGAAGCGATACTTGCTCTAAGCCATTACTCTTCGAGAAGCGCCAAACTTTATCATCATGTTCAAAAGTAAACCATTGACGATTAGGCGAGTGATAGTGGCTCAGGTCAGTACTACCGGTGTTATAGCTACTAACAGCCAGTTGTGTATGAGACTCGGAATCAAAGAAGTACAAGCTGTAATTCGGGTCAGTGTTAAATTGGTCGAATGGAGACGTGAGGACCACATAGTAGCCATCCATAAACTCGATTCGACGTGCGCCAGACAGGTCAAGTGCTACATCAGTCCACTCACCACCAATGGCTTTAAATTTGAAGCTTTCAAAGTGACGTACTTGCGCTCCATCATATTGTTGACAGCTATTTTGATAGTAAACCGTACCTGCATTATTCACGAAAAAGCCATCGCTATAAGCATCACACCAGTAGGTGTAGTCAGGCCAAGTTAACGCGGTAAGTTCGTCATCGGAAATACTATACAGATAAGGCAGTGCATTCTCTTTTTGCTCGTGAGATGTTCTGAGCAATAAGTAGTTGTCAGACGCAGAAGTCAAGAAGTAGTTGGCGATGATGTTTGCGCTTAAGTCAGCCGTATCTACCTTATATGTCGTATACTGTTTCTCTGTTTGATTAGAGATACTGAAGTAGAGCATATTGTCTTTACGAACAATGGTGCTGTCCACTTCAAAGCCTTGAGGAACGTTGAGTAGATCAATCGAATGCGCTTCACTAATACTAAACTGTGAGATAAAACGTGAATCTTCCGTTTGTCTGTAGTAGTAAATGTAGTTGCCATCCATTGAGTGTACTGAGCTGGCGTCGAAGTCTGCTGCTTTTTCCCAGGCGTCATTTTTATTGATCAATCGCAGGTTGACAGTACTCAGTGAGGTAGAACCCAGTTCATCTTCTGCCTGAATGTGCGCTTTGGTAGCGGTAACAGGTGGTACTTTAGTATATTGCAGCGAATTAGTGTCCGAGGTGTGAACAATTTCGTCTTCGAGTTTCAGCGATAAACGGCAGTCTCCGTTATCATCACTGCACTTAGCAGCAAAGGCTAAAGTGCTCTGCGCATCAATGGTGAAATTGTCCGCAGCAATGAGATCTTGCCCATTAATTGTAAACTCTTCAACAACAGGTCGATTATTTGGGTACATAGGTAAAGACAGCAATGCTGTTTGGCCATTCTTATCTTTAATGGTTGCCAGCAGGTGAGTCTCTTCTTGCATTTCGAACGCAGGGAAGGTGAAGCGCTTAGATGAGGTATCTACTTCGACTTGTTTTCCGTTGTAAGATACAAGGATGCTAGCTAGTTCAAATTGACTTGTAATATCAAAACGCAATGTTGCGCCATCATCGATGATAATTTTGTTGATATCCTGCACAGTGTCGAGGTAACCATAAGATGCCGTGTTCGCACTCACGTGTGCTCTTAAGGATATATTGCCGTTGATCGTAACTAAAAGCATCTGAGAGCTTGCTGTACCATCTGCAAAGTTTGCTTTCGCGGTAACAGCATAGACTCCTGGTGTGTCATAAGTATTATTGACAGTAAACTCACTGCAAGAGGTCAGGTCATGGTCGAAAATACCATCGCCATTAAAGTCTAATTGGCAACTGGTAATGTCGCTATCATCTCGATTCAGTGTTCCCTGAAAAGTTACAGGAGACCCTACATCTGCAGTAATACTGCTGAATTTGCCTTGTGAAGAGAAGTCAAATATCAATGCCGGTAGCTCTGGATCTGGCACTGGGTCAGTATCTGTATCCGTATCTTTGTCCGAATCCTGATCTGTGTCTTTATCAGTATCTTTGTCAGTAGTCGGGTTTTGTTCTTCACCAGCGTTATTATCTGGCTGAGGTTCAGGTGTGTTATCGTCGCTGGAGCAGGCTGTGTTCATTAACACGAGCCCAGAAATGAGTAGGAGCTTAAGATTCATAAAGTTTTTTCCCTTAACTTATTTAGATTATTGCAAGAACTATTTTACACTCTTGTCCACTAGAATGTGAAGTACCTTTTTATACTATATACCATTGTGACGCGAGTTAATTGTAAACCCTAAGTATTAGTAGGCATTACAGTTTTAATGCAGAGGACTTTATCACAATAATAAGAGCAGGGTATTTTTCTTCAATTAAACAAATTTATTTTGGCGCAATGAAATCCCCTTAGCGAGCAAAATAGGTGTGCCAAATCTGCGGGCTAAAATGTAGCATAGAGCAACTGAAATAAGGCCATCGAGCCTGTCCTCAGATTATTCCTCACGTTTAGCTCTATGATGATGCGCAAGGCTTTTGAACTAAGCGCAATACTGGATAATCACCTTTTGTCTGTCTATGGTTAGAATGTGTTCACCTTCCACAGTGGTGCCGTTTGACTGCCTGTTTCAATCGTTTTTCTTATTGTCTGAAATATATCAGAGTCATTTTACTTTTGGCCCCAATAATATGTGGGTTTGCAGCGAGTGCCAGCGTGACAGGGAGCTGTCAGGAGTTGAGGGTGGGTGGACCGATAAGTTGGTGGCCTATTGGGTATGTCAATGAGCAAACGGATCAAGCAGAGGGGGTTTCGTTTGAGTTGCTCGAGTACATTGGCGAGCAGTTAAATCTGCCAATATGGGTCGCGCCGCCTTTACCCTGGAAACGTGTACTAAAAATGGTGGAAGTGGGGCAGCTTGATGTTGTCTCTGGCGCCTACAAAACCGAGCAGCGCAGTGCATTATTCCAGTACAGCGCACCTTATTACCGTAATGAGATCAGGGTGTTTGTACATAAAGACAGGCCATTTGTGTTTGAGAAGCTTGAGCACCTGAAGGGGCGTGTGGGGCTAAAACCGCTCGGAGGTAGCTATGGCCAGGCATTTGATAGTTTTGTGGCCGAAAACAAATCCAGTTTCGTTAGTGTCGCTGCGCATAAAGCCACTTTTGAGGTCAATGTACTGCGACCACTTATAGAAGGACTTGCGGATTACTTTGTGCTGGATTATCAAGATGGTTTGCTGTTTTTGCAAAAAAGTGGCTTGCAGGATGAGTTTATTGCTCTGCCGCACCCCGTTGCCGTGCTCGATGTACATTTATTATTATCTCGCCACTCCTGGTGTGCCAGTCTATTGGCAGAGATTAATCAGGTCATCGCGTTGGCAAAACGCAATGGCATACTGGCGAATATCATTGCAGGTTATAGCCGGTAGCTGCGCACCTTTGCCGGCGCGTACTAAAACTGATATCGATATACAACACCCCATGTCCTCGGATTGTTCCAGTTGGCCTGGATTGAATTGGCAGGCAAACCATTAACGATTTGAGAGTGCACAACAGCGCGGTTGAGTACATTTTGGTTGGTCAGGTTTTCTACAAAGAACTGAATGTCTGTTCTGTCACTCAGGGTCCAGATAAGACGCGCATCGGCCATCAAATGAGCATTGACTTTAACTTCTGGGATGTTGGTGTCAAATGCGTAGTAGTCGTCTTTATAACTGAGCTGGATGTACGGTGTTAAATAGGACGCTTCATCCAGGTAGAAATGATAGAGCGCACTGAACCCCAGCGTGTATTCTGAGGTCATTGCTGGTTGCCAGCGGGCAAAACTAAACTGGCTGGTGTGGTCATTAATATCTTGCCTGCCATCCAGATTTCCAAGCCCAAGGAGCGGACGAAGCGCCGCATTACCAACTTTAAAGTCATCGCTGAATCGAGCATCAATCCAGGTCATATTGGCGGACAGGCGCATATCGTCCATGGGTAACCAGAACAGCGCTAGATCCAGGCCCAAAGAGGCTATATCTCCACCGTTTTCATAATATTCGAATGTGGTACTGGTGCCGTCAGTAAGGCATTGGGTCACCGTATGGCCTGAGTTAACATCATTGCAGGCAATGGCAAACAGTTGTGCTTTTACATCGCTGTATTTATTCATATATGCGGATATATTCAACTGCATTGCGCCTCCCAGAAGAGAATGCTTCATACCTAACTCAAAGGAAACAACCTGCTCATTGTTGTAAAAAGGGTCTGCGCCACGCTCGATCACGCGTGCATCATTGGCACCTCCTGTGCGATAGCCATTGGCAATGCTGGCGTAATACAATGCGTCATCGTTGACTTTAAGTTCCACCCCCGCTTTGTACAGCAAGGCTGAATTTTGCCATTGCGGGGTCAGGTTGCCTGTGAAGTCTTTCTTATCTTTGTTGTAACGTAAACCGCCGATTAAACGAAGCTTGTCGTTTAGTGCAAACCTTAGTTGGCCAAATAGTGCTGTTGAGTGTGTGATATGAGGGTCATGCTCAGGGTTGCCCCAGGATGGCACATGAATGCTGTCTGCAATACCGTCACCATTGTTGTCTGTGTGCCACAACCACGCCCAGTCAGCTTCCTGATGAAATATGTTCAGGCCTGCAATCCAGAACAGCGGGCCTGTAGTTGCACAAGACGCTTGTAGTTCTGAGGACCAGCTATATTGTTCGTCCTGACGGCCGAACCCACCTACTTTGTCTGTACCGCCATCGCTGAAGTCATTATCGTAAAATTGTTTACCACTAAACTTGGTGTAGTTGCTGGTCCATTTATAGTGAGCCAGCGCATCGTGCCACTCTAACAGCACGGTGCCAGATAGCTCGTCTTGCTTATTAAAAGACTGTGCGTTGCGATACACATCATATGGGCCTGTGTCGTCATTTCTGACATTATCAGGCTGGTAAATGTGGCCCGGTGTGACAGTGGCTTGAGGATGAAAAATGCCGGAACCAGGATCGGTTTCACTGAGCTGATAACCATATATTTGTTGATAGCCCCAAATCGCATCTGAGTTGCCGTCTTTACTGGAGAAATCGAATCGTGCGGTCATCTGAAAACTGGAGTTACTCAGGAATTTGGAGATCCAGCGCGCGTAAAATAAGTCTTTCTCTCTGAGATCGTCCTCCGGGCCTAGCAGATGATGGTTGGCAATTAAGCCCTGGTGTTGATCTGTTACCATGACCAGCCGGGTTGCAAGCGAACCGCTGATGGGCAGGTTGACCATTCCCTCATAGCGATTTCTGTGGTAGCTACCTCTGAGCAATTTAATGCTGCCTTGCAGTGACTCAAAGTCAGGTTGTTTACTAACGATGTTAATACTTCCCGCAAATGTATTACGGCCATAAAGAGTACCTTGAGGGCCCCTTAAGACTTCTATCCGGTCAATATCAACGTAAGCGCCTATGCCTGCCGTGGTTGTTGGTACATAGACTCCATCCTGAAAAATCCCGACAACTTGTTCGGCAATCCCAGGGCCGGATACTCCTACTTCGTTGGTTCTTGCTCCGCGCATCGCCGGGCGTATTTCGGCTCCAGACTGCCCGATGCGTAATCCGGGAATGAGACCATCTAATCTGGTGATGTTGATAATACCTGCGCGCTCCATGTCTTCATCACTTAATACGGACATTGAAGATGAGACAGCCTGTGAATCTTGTTTACGGCGATTAGCCGTCACTGTAATTCGCTCTAGTTGTACTACCTTTGCATTTTGACTGGGCTCATCTTGCGCCATTGTGGATGTGCAGAGCAGGTATAACAGAGGAACTGATAAACAAAGTGAAAACCCTTTTAAATGGGTGACATACATACTGTTCTCAAGCGCTTCAGGAGTATTTTGAATTAAGTATAGTAAGTTACTAGTGGCCTGCCCCTATTGCCAAACAGTGATTTAACTCTTTCTCATAGTATACATCCTGAACATAAGTTGGTTGTTAACTGGAACCGTTCTTGTTAAGTCTGGCTCACGGCTTCCTGGCCATAAATTTCACGAATACCCTGTATATTTGAAATTGTCGACAATCTACTCGGTGTTAGGTTGACGTAAACGTCAAGTAACACTATATTGTCTACAACTTTTAACAAGACCGGAAGGCGAAGACAGAATGAGCTTTATGCATGAAAGTGCCGTAACTGCTTCAGATAAAGCATTTTTCCGGCTTAGAAAAGAGATTGTTGAAGGTGATGTTCCGGCTGGGTCTAAATTGAGCGAAATGGAATTGTCGACAAAATATGAAGTGAGTCGCGCTGTTGTACGGGAAGCGATAAACCGTCTTGAGGCCTGTCATTTGGTTGAGCGTCGTCCGAATGTGGGCGCCAGAGTGGTGTCATTAAGTGAAGAAGGCTTGATGGAATTGTATCAGGTGCGTGAGGCTCTCGAAGGTATGGCCGCACGTTTGGCAGCACAGCATATGCCAGATGATGAAGTCACTAAACTCAACAGCCTGTTGAATGAGCAGTTCGATGAAGTGAAAGGCGGTGAATCCTACTATCAGGAAGCCGGAGATCTGGATTTTCATTACCGCATCATTATGGGTAGTCAGAACCAGCAGCTTATCGCCATGTTGAGTAATGGTATTTATCACCTGGCACGTATGTATCGGGTGCAGCTCGGAATGGCCGGGCCGCACGTAACGACGGCCTACGATGATCACAAACACATAGTGCGTGCTATCGCAAGCCGGGATGCCGAACTGGCAGAGATGCTAATGCGTCGTCATATTCAATATTCAAAAAATAACATTGCTACTAAGTTAACCAAACAGCACCAGTAATTATCCGGGAGACACACTTATGAGTACAGGTATCTTCAGCGCAGGTAAAAAATTCCGCGACGCGCTCAAAGCCAATCGGCCGCTACAGATTGTAGGCACCATCAATGCTTACAGCGCAATTATGGCGAAGAAGATTGGCCATCAGGCGATTTACCTCTCCGGTGGTGGCGTAGCCAACGCATCTTATGGTCTGCCAGATTTGGGTATTACGTCTCTAAATGATGTGATTGCTGATGTACAGCGCATCACCTCAGCTTGTGATTTACCTCTGATGGTTGATATCGACACTGGCTGGGGTGGGGCGTTTAATATTGCTAAAACCATTCAGGAAATGCAAAAGGCTGGTGCAGCGGCAGTGCATCTGGAAGACCAGGTAGCACAAAAACGTTGTGGTCACCGTCCAAACAAAGAGATTGTTTCGACTGAGGAAATGGTTGATCGAATCAAAGCGGCCGTTGACGCGCGTACCGATCCTGACTTCTTCATCATGGCCCGTACTGATGCGTTTGCACAGGAAGGTCTGGAAGCGGCAATTGAGCGTGCCAAAGCATATGTTGCAGCGGGTGCGGATGGGATTTTTGCAGAAGCTGTTCAGACAGAAGAACATTATCGCGCGTTTTCAGAGGCGCTGGATGTGCCTATTCTCGCAAACATCACGGAATTCGGTAAAACCGAGTTGTGGAATAAACAAGAATTGGGCGAGTGGGGCGTTGATATGGTGCTTTACCCGTTAAGTGCCTTCCGTGCTATGAACAAAGCAGCAGAAATGGTGTATCAGTCCATCTTAGAGAATGGCGATCAGAAAGCCGTCATAGACAACATGCAAACTCGTATGGACTTGTATGACTATCTTGGCTACCACGAATATGAGCAAAAGCTCGATGGGTTATTTGCCCAGGGTAAAAATAAGTAAAAGACACAAAGGATAATGAGCAAGCGCCGCTGATATGTGGCCTTTCTTATAATGAAATTAACCAGCAGGTAAAAATTCAGGAGATAACAAAATGGCTAAAGTATTAAGCGGTGCAGGCCTTCGCGGTCAGGTTGCAGGTAAAACGGCACTGTCGACAGTGGGTGTATCAGGTTCAGGCCTGACCTACCGCGGTTACGACGTGAAAGACCTGGCAGAGCATTGTCAGTTCGAAGAAGTTGCGTATCTGATCCTAAAAGGCAAACTACCGAATCAACAGGAGCTAGACAGCTACAAAGCTCTGCTGAAATCTCAGCGTGGACTGCCAGATGCGCTCAAAGAAGTACTAGAACGTATTCCGGCTGACGCACATCCAATGGACGTATTACGTACTGGTTGTTCTATGCTGGGCAACCTAGAGGGTGAGCACGATTTTGAACAGCAGCAGGCGATTACTGACCGAATGTTGGCGTGCTTCCCAAGCATCATCTGTTACTGGTATCGCTTTAGCCATGACGGCGTTCGTATTGACGTTGAAACTGATGACGATTCAATCGGCGCCCACTTCCTGCACATGCTGCATGGAGAGAAGCCAAACGAATTACATGAGCGTGTTATGCATGTTTCTCTGATCCTATACGCAGAGCATGAGTTTAACGCGTCTACTTTCACGGCGCGTGTTTGTGCGTCTACCCTGTCAGACATGCACTCGTGTATTACTGGTGCCATTGGCTCATTGCGTGGTCCTTTGCACGGTGGTGCAAATGAAGCTGCAATGGAAATGATTGAGCGCTTTGAATCTGCTGATCACGCAGAGCAGGAAATGATGGGCATGCTTGAGCGTAAAGAGAAGATCATGGGCTTTGGACATGCTATCTACTCCGAGTCAGATCCGCGTAACGAAATCATCAAACAGTGGTCAGAAAAGCTGGCTGCTGATGTAGGTGATACAGTGCTTTATCCTGTTTCTGTGCGCTGTGAAGCGGTCATGTGGCGTGAGAAAAAGCTATTCTGTAACGCGGATTTCTTCCACGCATCGGCTTATCACTTCATGAAGATCCCAACCAAGCTATTTACGCCTATTTTCGTGATGTCACGTTTAACAGGGTGGGCAGGTCATGTCATGGAGCAAAGAGCTGACAATCGTATTATCCGTCCGTCAGCGGATTACACGGGTGAGGAGCTACGTCCGGTTCCACCTATGTCTGAGCGTTAATATCTAAATCATCTTTTCGCGTCACCTAATGGCACAGATCGTCCACAACAATTATAAAGATCTGTGCCGTTGAGCCAATGAGCAATTCTGGAAGTAGTTATGAACAGCCAATTTCGCAAAAAATTACCTGACTCCTCGCTGTGTTATTACGACACCCGCGAAGCGGTCGAAGCCATTAAGCCGGGTGCTTATGATGGCTTGCCTTATACCTCTAAAGTGTTAGCAGAAAACCTGGTACGTCGCGCTGAGCCTGAAAAACTCAACGATTACCTGACTCAAATTATCGAACGTCGTCGCGATCTGGATTTCCCCTGGTTTCCGGCGCGCGTGGTTTGTCATGACATCCTCGGCCAGACTGCACTGGTAGACCTTGCTGGTCTGCGTGACGCCATAGCAGAAAAAGGCGGCGATCCGGCTAAAGTAAACCCCGTGGTCCCGACACAGCTTATTGTTGATCACAGTCTAGCGGTTGAACACGCAGGCTACGAAGAGAATGCCTTTGAGAAAAATCGGGCGATTGAAGACCGACGTAATGACGACCGTTTCCACTTTATTAACTGGACCAAAACTGCATTTAAAAATGTCGACGTGATCCCGCCAGGCAATGGTATTTTGCACCAGATCAATCTGGAGAAAATGTCGCCGGTTATTCAGGCGCGCGATGGCGTGGCATTTCCGGATACTCTGGTTGGTACCGACAGCCATACGCCGCATGTTGACGCGCTGGGTGTGATCGCAGTAGGCGTGGGTGGCCTTGAAGCTGAGAGCGTCATGCTGGGACGCGCATCATATATGCGTTTGCCTGATATCGTTGGTGTCGAGCTGGTTGGTCAACGTCAGCCGGGGATCACTGCGACGGATATCGTACTGGCCATCACTGAGTTCTTGCGCCAGGAGCGTGTGGTTTCATCTTACCTTGAGTTTTTCGGTGAAGGCTGTGATGGTCTGTCCTTAGGCGATCGGGCTACTATTTCAAATATGACGCCAGAGTACGGTGCAACAGCTGCCATGTTCTATATCGATCAGCAAACTATCGATTACCTGCGTTTAACGGGTCGTGATGATGAGCAGATCAAACTCGTTGAACAATATGCGAAACACACAGGCTTATGGGCTGATGCCATGACCGGAGCGCATTATGAGCGCGTACTGAAATTTGATTTATCATCCGTTGGCCGCAACCTGGCTGGCCCATCTAACCCACACCGACGTGTCGCAACGGCAGACCTCGCCAAGCAAGGTATTGTAGCTGACTATGAACAGCGTGATGGTGAAATGCCGGACGGTGCGGTGATCATTGCAGCCATCACCAGCTGTACCAACACCAGTAATCCACGTAACGTGGTCGCGGCGGGGCTGTTAGCACGTAATGCGAATAAACTGGGCCTGAGTCGCAAGCCCTGGGTAAAAACGTCATTTGCGCCGGGCTCTAAAGCGGTTCGTTCTTATATGGAAGAAGCGCAGTTACTCCCTGAGCTGGAGCAGTTAGGCTTTGGTATCGTTGCATTTGCCTGTACTACCTGTAACGGTATGAGTGGCGCACTGGATCCAAAAATTCAGCAGGAAGTGATTGACCGCGATCTGTATTCCACCGCGGTGCTATCTGGTAACCGAAACTTTGATGGTCGCATTCACCCCTATGCTAAACAGGCTTTCCTGGCATCACCACCGCTAGTTGTGGCCTATGCTATCGCGGGCTCAGTTCGCTTTGATATCGAAAACGGTGTTTTGGGCAATGATCCGGAAGGCAACCCGGTTACGTTAAAAGACATCTGGCCGAGCGATGAAGAGATTGATGCGGTGATTGCTCAGAGCGTGAAGCCTGAACAATTCCGTGCCGTCTATGAGCCGATGTTTGATCTCAGCGTTGATTATGGCGAAGACAATGATCCATTGTACCAGTGGCGCCCAATGAGCACCTATATTCGCCGTCCGCCATACTGGGAAGGCGCATTAGCGGGTGAGCGCACTATGAAAGGTATGCGACCACTTGCGATTCTCGGTGATAACATCACCACAGATCACTTGTCTCCGTCGAATGCAATTCTGGCATCCAGCGCCGCCGGTGAATATCTGGCGAAAATGGGCCTACCTGAAGAAGATTTTAACTCGTATGCAACGCACCGGGGCGATCACCTGACCGCACAGCGAGCTACCTTTGCGAATCCAAAGCTGCTGAACGAAATGGTGCTGGAGAACGGTGAGGTGAAGCAAGGCTCTTTAGCACGTTTAGAGCCTGAGGGTAAAGTAACCCGTATGTGGGAAGCCATCGAAACCTATATGGATCGTAAGCAGCCACTGATCATCGTAGCCGGTGCAGATTATGGCCAGGGCTCCTCGCGAGACTGGGCAGCCAAAGGCGTGCGTCTGGCTGGGGTTGAGGTGATTGTGGCAGAAGGGTTTGAGCGTATCCACCGTACCAACCTGATAGGTATGGGTGTATTACCGCTTGAATTCCAAAATGGTACAACGCGCAAGACTCTGGAACTGGATGGCACCGAAACTTATGACGTGGAAGGTACGCGCACGCCGGGTGCGACCTTAAAGTTGATCATCCATCGTAACAATGGGGTACAAATCGAAGTACCTGTATTGTGTCGTTTGGATACAGAAGAAGAAGTGTCTATTTACGAAGCAGGTGGTGTACTGCAACGTTTTGCCAAAGATTTTCTGGAAGCAAACGCATAATCGATTCCGCTCCTGCTCTGCAGCCAATGCGGAGCTTACCCGAGCCGTGGGCATTCACTGTGAGTGTCCGCGCTGCTATTTAGGATAAAATGATGACTTTCAAACCTCAATTACGTGTGCCGGCGACTTATATGCGTGGCGGCACCTCCAAAGGTGTGTTTTTTAATCTCAGTGATCTGCCGGAAGTCGCACAGACTGCTGGTGAAGCGCGCGATAAGCTGTTACTGCGAGTAATTGGCAGCCCGGATCCTTATGGTAAACAAACGGATGGAATGGGCGGTGCGACCTCCAGCACCAGTAAAACCGTGATCTTGTCTAAAAGTAGCAAAGCTGAGCACGATGTGGACTATCTTTTTGGCCAGGTTGCCATAGATAAACCTTTTATCGACTGGAGTGGTAACTGCGGTAACCTGACCGCGGCTGTGGGGGCATTTGCGATTAGCAATGGTCTGGTTGATGCCTGCAGAGTCCCTGAAAACGGCATAGCCGTAGTAAGGATCTGGCAAGCCAACATAGAAAAAACCATTATTGCGCACATTCCCATGCTCAATGGTGAAGTTCAGGAAAGCGGTGATTTTGAGCTAGATGGTGTGACTTTTCCTGCTGCCGAAGTGGTGGTGGAGTTTATTGACCCGGCAGATGCTGATGCCGATATGTTCCCAAGTGGTAATTTAGTCGATCAACTGGTAGTGCCCGATATTGGCACTTTTGATGTGACTATGATAAATGCAGGGATCCCGACCCTGTTTTTCCGCGCAGAGGACTTGGGTTACACGGGGGTGGAGCTGCAAGAAGCTATTAATGGCGATGCTGCTTCACTGGCGCGATTTGAGCAAATCCGCGCTTATGGCGCAGTCAAGATGGGTTTGATTGAGCATATTGATGAAGCCAAAATACGTCAGCATACGCCTAAGATTGCGTTCGTGTGCGGGGCCAAAGCGTATACCGCATCCAGTGGAAAAGTGATTGCAGAGCAAGATATTGATTTATCTGTTCGCGCCTTATCTATGGGCAAGTTGCACCACGCTATGATGGGCACCGCGGCGGTTGCGATTGCCACAGCCGCTGCCATTCCTGGCACATTGGTGAACCTGGCGGCAGGTGGGGGAGAGCGTAACAGTGTTACGTTTGGTCACCCTTCAGGCACGCTAAAAGTGGGGGCTGAAGCGGAGCAAGTGAATGGTCGCTGGCTGGCCAAAAAAGCGGTGATGAGTCGCAGCGCCAGGGTGGTGATGGAGGGACATGTCAGAGTCCCACAAGAACAAGTTTAACGACGTACATCGGCCCGGTTTATCCGGGCTGATTTCTTAAGGAACGAAGTAGATGTATGAAGTGTTATTGTCGATAGCCCTGACAACGGCTTTGCTCATTGGCTCTCCCGGACCCGCTCCATTGGCATTGGCTGCGGTTGGAGCCAGTTCTGGGGCTCCCCGTGGTGTACCATTTTTAATTGGTATTCTGCTGGGTTTGCTCGTTGCTATTATTGTGGCTGCTACGGGTCTGGGCGCACTGCTGTTGAGTTATCCTAATCTCAGCGCGGTATGTCAGATTGTGGCCATTGTTTACTTGTTTTACGTCGCGTATAAAATTGCAAATAATCAAAGCGGTCTGTCGGATATTGAGGGGAGTGAAGTGGGGTTCCGGGACGGGTTTATTTTGAACCTGTTAAACCCCAAAGCTTACGCAGCCTGTATTGCTATTTTTGCTAATAACAGTGTACCTGATGTCAGCCCGATGATGGGAGCCATGTTGGCAGCGATCACCTGCTTTGTTGTTGCCATTGTCGTGGATAGTCTGTGGCTGATGCTCGGCGGCGTGTTGCACCGTTTCATTAAAACACCAGCACAGTTGCGTAATTTACGTTTATTTTTTGCCTTTTTGTTAACCTGTCTGCTAATTTGGATTAGTACAACCCATATCCTGAGCTGAGACTGCCATGGAGCGCTTTCATTCAATCTCCGTCGATACTGAACGCTTAAATGGCGACCTATTAATGAGTTTTAAAGCGCTGGGCAAGGTCAGTCATGCTGATTATATGGCCATTAAAGCTGTGATAGATAGTGCATTGAGAGCAGCAGTTGGTCAGAAAATCAGGGTCTTGGTGGATGTTACCGAGTTTGAGGGCTGGGACCTCCATGCAGCCTGGGACGATGTAGCACTTGCACTGCGTCACAGTCATGATTTTTATAAAATTGCAGTACTGGGGAACAGTCGTTGGCAAAAATTTGCGGCCATGGTGGGTAATTGGTTTGTTGAAGGCGAGTCTCGGTATTTTGAGGAAAAAACTCAAGCCTTGTCATGGTTAACAAAGTAAGTGACCCCGGTGACAGCGAAACATATATAATGGTCAGTGAGGCGTTAGGTAAAGGCTGAAATAAACTTATGAACACACTTTTTATCACAGGTGCAAATCGGGGGATCGGGCTTGCACTCGTTAAGCTTTATCTTGAGCAGGGCTGGCGAGTATTGGCCAGCTGTAGAACGCCGCAATCCGCAGAGGCATTGTGGCAGCTTGAGCAGCAATTTAGTCATTTGCAGATATTTGCACTGGACGTCATCCAGTATGAGCAGATGAACAAACTGGCGAAATCGCTGAGTGAGACGCCTATCGATTTAATCATTAATAATGCCGGGGTTTATGGCCCAAAAGGATATGCTTTTGGTGATTGTGATGTTGAGCAGTGGAAGCATGTGATGGAAGTCAACGTGATTGCACCTTTGAAGCTGGCCGAAGCGTTTAGCGCGCACCTTAAGTTAGGTGACGTGAAAACATTTGCTGTCCTGTCATCCAAAGTCGGCAGCATGACTAATAACACCAAAGGGGGCGGCTATATCTATCGTAGCTCGAAAGCGGCTCTAAATTCGGTGATTAAAAGCCTGTCAAATGACCTTTTGCCTGAAGGGATCAAAACCGTCGCATTGCACCCGGGCTGGGTAAAAACTGATATGGGTGGTCCCAATGCACTGATCTCACCCGAAGAATCTGCACAAGGGCTTAAACAAGTGTTGGATGAGCTTCATGAAGCGCAAAGCGGCGGATTCTATGACTATCAGGGGCTTGCCATTCCCTGGTAGGTCCCGGGTGCCTAAGCGATAGCAGGGCGCTTAAGTAGCGTTATCGCTAGATTTACTCGTCCCAAGATTGGCTACTTAATTACGCGGATTGCTAAAAATTCATCCCTGTACCAGCTGCTATTTTACGAAAACTTGTCCTGAATTTGTGCCAGGTGATAGTAACCGAGCTGGCCAAAACGGCGGAGCTGCGGAAAGGGGATTTTCGGTAAAGGCCGCTGATAAAGTGGTAAGTTAGGTACCGCATCGCTCATTGTTAGTTGAGCCAGTCGATATGCAGCTTGCGAGCTAAATGACACACCAGAACCACAATAACCCAAAATGTAGCCGACATTCTCCTCAAAAAAGACATGCGGCATATCATCCAGGGCTGCTGCAATATAGCCATGCCAGTAAAAGTCGTGTGCTATGTTAGTGAGGCACGGAAAGCACTCGGCAAGAGCCGATTTAAGATGAGTAAGGTATTTGGTTTTATGTTGATCTTTGGCGAAAACAGCACCTCGGCCACCAAATAACAGTCGATTATCTGGCAGTAGCCGGTAGTAATATTTAAGCCTGCGGGTATCCATGACGACCTGATGAGTTTTCAGGCCAGTTTGTGTCAGTTCGTCATTGCTGAGCGGACGGGTCACAAAGATACTGCTGAGGATAGGCAGATAGCGGTTGTTAATCAATGGATGACTGTGTTTGTTATTGTACGCGTTACCGGTATACAACAGCTTATCAGCGCTGATAGTTTGATCGTTAACGCTCAGTTGGTGGCGCTGGCTATGGTTAACCTCACTAACAAGGCTATGCTCGAATAAAGTCACCCCAGCCTTGATAGCCATGTTGCGATAGCCAAGTAGCAGTTTGAGTGGGTGTAAACCGAAGCCATTCTCATAGCGCATTGCACCATGAGCATGGTGATTTAACATGAACTGTGCGTCAAGCGCATCGCGGCTGAGTAGCTTGCTCGCGTCATTGCCGAAATTATCTGAGATAAACTGCGCAGCGCTTTGTAAGTTGGCATAAGCCTGAGCATTATGTGCTATTTTTAGATAGCCCGATGCTTGTACGTCACAGTCTATCTGGTGTGCTTCAATCAAAGAGCGGACTCTGTTCACACCGCCCTGAAATTCATCATAAATTCCACGGCTGACATCCATTCCCCAGCGTTTTGCATAATCGGCGTAGCCAAGCCGCCCTGAGCCAGGTAGCGCAAATCCTGCATTCCGGGCGCTCGCGCCGAAGCCAACCTGATTGGCTTCAAGGACACATACCTTCTGCTGATAAATATGGGCCAGATAATAAGCACTCAATAATCCACTAAAGCCGCCACCAATGATGGCCACGTCAAAATGCTCAGAAGCCTGAGGCGCGGAGTTTGCGACTGGCAGGGGCTGAGTTGCGGCCCAATAACTAGGCGCGAATGCTTGCCCCTGGCAGTGAGGTGCATGGAGAGGATCAAAAGCGTGCATCAGAACTCCAATACCATTTCAGCTGCTTGACAATGACATTCGTTGCCACAGACAGGGCAACAATATCCTTCGTACAAGGAGAGATCCAGCCAGCGATCATCATGGGCTTTGACAAGCTTCCCCCCAGATTTGGAGAAATATTTGACTGCACCATTGCCTGGGCTTTGCATCCACAGATGAGATACACCCGCCTTAGCTCCTTGCTGTTTCAGCACTTCAACAGATGCTTTGAGTAACTTAGGTCCAATTCCCTGTCCTTGTGCATCCGGATGAATTGCAATGCACTTAAAGTATGCCATCTGCTTTGGGTCCACCGGCCAAAGCGTTGTCGAACACCATTTATCAATGGGCCACTGGCCAGCGCTGTATGATGTTCTAAATCCAACAACTCGTTGTAACTCATCAACAGCAACGAAAGAGGCATTCAGATCATGTTGAGTGCCTCGTTGATGCATCATTTTAATACCGTCAAGATCGAGGTAATTCTCTCCGTGGACCAGATTAGCGAGTTCGATTACGGCCGGGTAATGAGTTGTGTTGAGTGGGAGGATTGAGATCATATGCGATTGCCAAGTGTCATTTACAAGGAGATCATTTTGCAGCATTTCTTAATTGAAAACAAAGCTGTTCAAAAAAACTTGTACAAAATAGGTACGAAATTAGTGTGTTTTATGTTCAACTGTTATTGACAGCGATGTCATCTTGGTAATAATTGTGACAACAGTGTGTCTGATGTAGATGTTGCAATGATCTTTATTGGCAGGCTGTGCACAACAACGATAATAAACGAAATCGGGGTGCTCGCAGAGTGTCCCACAACACAACAACATGTAAAGGATGTCCTATGAATAAACTAAACTTTGTCAGTCTGGCAGTGATTGGGGGCCTGAGTGCCCCCGCTTTAGCCCTCAATGTACAGCCCGATCCAAACAATTCAGGTGCATATTTACTTGATCGTGCGGGCCTTCAGGCTGCCGAGTCAACGCTGACTGCTAACCCTATGTATGCGGTCTGGGCAAAAGCACTACAAACACGCAGCAATGCCATCGTTGATGCAATTGTTCCGGGTGCGGCAAGCAACCCCGATAACGTAAAACGTGTAGAGCGAGTATTTGGTCAAAGTGAGTGGGATTTTTTGACTCAAATGGCGGCACCTGAGTACACCTATACACGATTTTTACGCGCAATTGGTAAGTTTCCAGCTTTTTGTGGTGATTACACCGATGGCCGCAATGCTGATGCTATTTGTAAAAAGTCTATCGTTACGGCATTTGCACACTTTGCTCAGGAAACGGGTGGCCATATTTCGAAAGACAATGTGTCAGACAACCCGCTACGCCTGGAAGAGTGGCAGCAGGCGCTGGTCCATGTGCGCGAAATGGGCTGGTCAGAAGGTCAACCCGGCTACACCACTGGGTGCGGTCAAAATGACTGGCAGAACCGTCGCTGGCCCTGCGCTGATGGCCAGGGTTACTTCGGTCGTGGTGCTAAGCAGCTATCCTACCATTTTAACTACGGTATGTTCTCTGAGGCAATGTTCGATGGTGACGCGACCGTACTGCTAAATAACCCGGCTTTGGTTGCCGACTCCTGGCTTAACCTTGCTTCTGCTATTTGGTTTTTCCTGACGCCACAGGCGCCAAAACCGGCGATGTTACATGTGATTGACCGGACCTGGGTACCGTCTCAGACAGAACTGAATGCTGGTATTGGTTACGGCTTTGGTACCACAATTAACGTTATCAATGGTGGCATTGAGTGTGGCGAGCACAACAGGAATAAAGGCCAGCCTGTCAATCGTATCCGCTATTGGGAAGGCTTGTCTCACTATTACACTATTCCAGTGGAAAGTGATGAGGAAAACACCTGCTGGCAACAAACGCCATTTGGTAGTCTGAATCTGGATGGTGCTGGCGAAGTGCTTTACACCAACTGGGAGGCAAACTGGGAGTATTACGCTGATCGTCCAGGCGGATTCTCATTTGAATGTAAGCTGGTAGGTTATCAGACCGCTTACTCAGCGCTTGTTGAAGGCGATTATGAGAAATGTGTGACCAACTTCTATGGCTCTCATACCGGATGGCCGGCCGTCACAGTCGTCGACAATCTGCCGCCACCAGATGACAAGCCGCCGGTAGATAACGTAGCCGCATGGGAGGCAAATAAAGTTTATTTGCAAGGTGATAAAGCCAGCTTCAATGGCAAAGTGTATGTTGCTAAGTGGTGGACTCGTGGTGACGAGCCAAACGGGACAGGCCCATGGGCGCTTGTTACCGCTCCTTGATTTTTAGGCTTTAACGTTACTTCGTGATTATATCATGACCAAAGCTCTTATAACTTAAGAGCTTTGGTAGCCTGAATAGTAAATCGATATTTATTTCGTCACTTTTTTAACGTACGTTACTTAACCTACTTTCTGCTTTTTGAAGCGTAGTGAAAGTAGGCACCTAGCCTGAATGAACTAGTTGAGTTTTTGTTATTACCAGCAACACCTGTATGCACTTGATGATGGTATTGTGAACTTACAATTTATTTCATGTTCCTTTTTCGGTATCATTGTACCGATAACTCTCAAAAGGACATTATAGCAATGAAACTCTCTACATTTGCTCTCTTCGCTTTTTTCATTACTTTCGCTGGTCAGGCTGCTGCAAGCTGCGATAAGTACAGCTGTGAAGGCGTTTCAAACGTCGTATTTTCTTCGGTTGTTGCAAACACCACTCAGGTAAAAGTGAAGTTCCCTCAGGGTACTAATGCCACTTTGGCTTGTAACCTGGATCAGGAAGAAGCGGCTGCACTGAATAAAACCAGTGAAAACTATCGAAATATGCAGTCTATGCTACTGACTGCTGTTGCCGCGAACCTGCCTGTTAAGCTCACTTTTAATCAGGCTTCTGCGAACTGCCAAATCGATGAAGTTGAAGTGAAGGTGGTTGAATAACACCACCGACCAAATTGTCGATACGGCTATACCTCTGTGCTCAAGTCAGAGCACTGCATTCAGGTATCCTGATTTTGTGTGCAACAGGCTGCCTGTGTCTCTGTGACACTA
>NZ_JAKRFU010000041.1:0-22345 GCF_022347845.1 Pseudoalteromonas sp. McH1-42
AAATGTGCTCTGTCCAATTCCATGTTTTCGGCAAAGATCTGGAACCGATACACCCGATTCAGCTTCTTTGATCATGGCAACAATTTGTGATTCGGTGAACTTGCTTTTTCTCATCGTAAAACTTCCTTCTTCTGTTAGTGGAAATTCTACTCAAGAACTGTTGCAGTTTATGGGGGAGTTACAAAAACACTGTATTAAATGAAATAGCCATCATACAGCTTTCTTCGAAATTATTAGAAATTATAGATAGGCTTGAAGATATTAACTACGCCAGTGTTTCAAGCACAATGTACACATCAATTCTCTCGTCAAGTCACGTTAACCTGATGTTTAAGGTTTGCTCTAAACACGGTGAAGAAGAATTCTCAAGGTCTCTTGATAAGGTTAAATTCGAAGCTTTTAGAACGAACACTAGTAAAGGGTTTTGACATATTAAAAGCTGTAAAACGTTTTACACCTAAATCTCTATCCCATAATTTTTACACTCGCTCCCGCAGTTACCGACGAGCGATGAAAAACTATGGAGCATTTGCCTCTACCAAAACCCCCAATATCTTGCGTATTCCGACTGGTTCCCAACAGTCAGGCCCATGTCAGCAAAGCGAATAATGCTTAGGAAGTATGGGACTTGGAACGCGCGTATTGGAAATTTGAACTAAGGAGGACGTGTTAGCACGGGTGCGTTCCTAGCCATACCCCTTGGTGAGCTGGGCAAGTATGCCATGCAAGACATCAGATCTAGAAAAAGCCCTGCTGGTGACCTGATTTGTTATAACCCAAACCTTTCGCTTGTATCACCAACATAAGCACTAAAAACAAACCATTAGCTCACTTTTGGGCATCCCTGCTCTACTTCTTCAAAATAACAATTATGCAAAATGTTAAATTATACTGTATACAATATAATTTCATTCATGTAAGTTACAAAAAGCTTTCATGACGTACAGAAATCCACCAGCTGTTGAGGTGTGATAGTCAGGTGACTGATATGAATGCACTTTTAGGTAGTTCAGAAAAACAACAGAGTACTGAAAACGGTAAAAAATAATAACACTACAAGTTGCATGGTGGACAAGAGTACTCGCATTGAGCATCACCTTGTTAACAAATATATCAACAACAGGAGAATACTATGCCTTTTGCTAAACAGGTATTGGCAAAGACACCGGTCAGAAATAAACTTAGCCATGCTATGTTAATAGCACTGTCGACGCTGACGTGTGGATCGGCTCTGGCCGGTCAATCTTTAGATCCAGGCTTGGCTGCATCTAACAACTCGCTGCTTTTAAGTGCAACCTCGACCAAGGGCCATACCCATGAAGGCCAGATTTGTGGGACGGACCACAATTCACAGGATTGGTCATCTATCCAAAAAGAAAATGTTAGACAGCAGTCGATTAGCTCCAGCTTCGCGACGCAAATTATGTCATCTTTGGCTAATCAGGAAGACTTGGCGGCAGAAAACGGCAATGGTATCCCCGGGCGTTATTACATTCCTGTGGTCGTACATATTTATGGCGACAGGTACAACTGTGAGTCAGGGACCTATTGCTTAACCGAACAGAAAGTGATTGACGGTCTGAACAAGTCCAATCAGGATTTTCTGGGTCTGATCACAGACGACGGTCCGATCGCGCCAGAATTTCAGGCTATACGCGAAAATCTGAATATTGAGTTTGTGCTCGCCAAAAAAGATCCAAATGGTCAGCCTACGAACGGTATCGTGCGCCATCCGCAAAAAGCAGGCTACGGTAAAGGAAGCGGTGTTGATGACCAGATTGCCGCAGACGCCTGGGACAATTTTAAGTACATGAATATCTATATTCAGCAAGACTTATATGATGATGGTTCAACCAACAACTCAGGTGTTGCCTGGTACCCTCAGTTAAGTATGTCGCAAAACGGTCTATCTCGCGTTGTCTATAACGGGGATTATGTTGGTGCAAACACCAACGAAAACTTCCGCTCTGTGCTAACTCACGAATTTGGCCACTGGTTAAACCTGCCCCACACGTTTGACGGCAATGTATGTACAATCCACTCTGAGGCATTTTGTAACGCGACCGGTGATGGATCATGTGATACACCACAAATGAGTAGCAGCATATTACAAAATAATGCAAAGAACTGTCTGGATCAGCCGACAAATACCGAAAACTTTATGCACTATTCGGATAACTATGCCATGTTCACGCAGGACCAAGTGGACAGAATGACCGCTGCGCTTCATGGCCCGGCCAGGGCAACGCTATGGTCTAATGCAAACCTGATTGCAACAGGCCTTGAAGAATATACCAGTAATGCCGACCACCCCTGGGATGGTACTTCTGGCGCAGTATTACCGCCAAAAGGTGATGTGATCCAGTCATTTTCTAATCTGTCTGGTCAAAAAGGCGATGTAGACAACTATGAGATCACGATTCCGGCAGGCACTCAGGCTGTCGCTTTTTATCTGGATGGCTATGATGAAGACCCGGATATGTATGTCTCTAAAGGTAAAGCGCCGGTAAAAAATGGAGATAACTGGGACGCCGATTTTATCTCATTCCGAAGCGCCGGCTCACCTGAGTTGGTCACGATCTCAGCGCCTTCAAGCACGGACTCTTACCATACAGCGATCGATGCATTTAGCGCATACTCTAATGCGACGCTGAGCGTAATTTCTGGTGTGGACGATACGCTGTGTAATGGGTGTGAGCGTGTGTTTTTGGCTGAAGTAACAGGTTTAAGCTCTGCTAAAGGCGCAGAACCAAAAACGTATCAATTTGATATTCCGTCAGATGCTTTGCGCACTGTTGCGGTCATGCCGGGTGGCTATCAGGGAGATCCGGACGCATACGTTAGTTTAAACTCTGTACCGACTGCAGATAATCATGATTGTGGTCCCTTCAGTGCGCCAAGGCACAGCGAGTATTGTGAATTTGACGCAGGTGGCGGTCAGCTGAACATTATGATAGATCCTTTCCTTGAGTATAGCGATGCATCATTGGTTGTTTATTATGAACGAGCGGCAAATTCTGAATTACCAATCGCCGAAGCAAATGGACCCTACAGTGCCATCATTGGCGAAGCTATTCAGTTTAGCGCCTCAGGCTCAAATGATGCGAATGGCAGCATAGTTAGTTATTTATGGGAATTTGGTGACGGTAATACATCGACTTCGCCGAGTCCGATACACACCTATCAAAGTACAGATGTCTTTACAGTTAAGTTAACCGTCACAGATAACGATGGAAATACATCAACGGATACCACCACGGCTGAAGTTAAATCAGAGCGCGTTGCACCTACTGCTCAGGCCAATGGTCCCTACTCCGCTATGAATGGTCAGTCTGTTACATTTAGTAGTGCTGGTTCGGAAGATACAGACGGTAATATTGTCAGCTACTTGTGGCAGTTTGGAGATGGTAATTCAAGTAGTGATGCCAACCCAACGCATACCTATGCTCAGGCAGGAAATTATACTGCCACGTTGAAAGTGACAGATAACGATGGCCTAAGCCATAGCGCACAAGCTTTAGTCGACATTACGGGTATCGAATATTGCTCTGCCAGCGGTAATACCCGATATGAATGGATTGCAAATGTCCAAAGTGGCACATTTAGTAACCCTTCACCGGCGAACGGATATAGCGACTTTTCAGACCAGACTATTAAACTGACAGAGGGTGATAACCAGTTTACCTTCACTCCGGGTGGTTCCTACACTGAACACTGGGTTGCCTGGATCGACTTTAATAACAACGGTCAGTTCGAACAATCTGAGCAGGTTCTATCTGATGTGTCAGGCAAAGGTGAAGTAACAGGAACAATTAATGTTCCCGCAAACATGGTAGGCACGAAAGCGAGGTTACGTATTGCCATGAAGTATAATGGCGCGGCTCAAAGTGCGTGTGGCACCATCGGCGACGGCGAAGTAGAGGACTATACCATTGAGGTAATGGCTAAAGATACGAGTGGGACTATACCTGATGCATGTGCGACGCAGCAGCCGGTAATTGGAGGTCGTCTGGAAGCTGGTAAAGCTGAATGCCTGAGCGGAGATGGCACCGTGTGGTTATCGATCGGTGATGTGTCATCTGCACAAAATGTGGCAATCACAACGGCGCATGGCACGAGTAACTTACATATACTGTATAAAAATGGCGGCTGGCCAAGTGATAATGATAAAGATGCAGAGTCGAATTCAGGTACAACAACGGAGTGCATCCAAATTGCAGCTGGCAGTGAGTATTGGTCTTATCTTAAGATCACAGGCGATACCACCAATGCAAGTATCATAGTGGACTTTGACGCCCAGCAATGCCGTGGGCTATAGCGAAGTACTAGTCTTTATTTGATTACAGGGCAGCATCGGACGCGATGCTGCCCTACTCTGTAAAAACCATTAAGCAAGCCAGGCTTAATGAGAGTGAAGCTTACTTAAGCTCTGTGAACTTTCCCCTACCCTGATAAGTGTCAGTTAATCATTGGCCTAGCTTTTCTTAAAAGAGTAAAAATATACATATATATGTATGGATTTAATATGTTTTTATGCATTTATGCCCACTTTTAAGCAGGCGCGTTTTGATAAACGCCCGTTCGTTTTATGTTCAGAATTTTGCTTTTGAAATGCGATAGTTCGCGTTAGTGGGAAGTGGTTACCGCTCAGGTATTAGTTTATTACAAGAGTGAAATCCGTTCGACGGGGAAATTTGGATTGCTGTTTGATAAGGCAATCTTAACAGTATCGTGCTGAAATTATCGACATTAAAACGTTTGAAATGCTAATAAAATATTACTAACTGTTTACATTCATTTACATAAAGAATATATCATAACTAGTTATTTTTTTGTGTATAAAATATTACAAAACAATGAAGTATGTGAAATAAAGTCATGTCTTATAACCCGAATTGTATTTTATATAGCCAAAAGTAATTTAAACAAGCGGTAACCCTGTGTTTACAGTTGTGAACCTTCTGTACTTAATCTTGGACGGAAGGAACAACAACTAATCTAGGGAAAAACTATTATGACAACTAATAATTTAAAAATTGGAGCCATCGCGCTGGCTGTTTCAGGTATGTTCGCTACAACCCATGCATTCGCAAATGAGGTTGAAGCACTCCACTCCGTTGCAAGCATGACGCAACTGAGTCAGAAAATTGAAGGTCAGAATACAGCTGGTACTCAATTTATCATCAAGTATAAAGATAACAGCAACCAACTTATGTCTATCTCTGATGCTGATATGTCCCCTGCAATGATGAACGCGCGAGCACAAAGCTTTGTAAAGAACTTCAAAAGTAAAAAGAAAGCTTCACTACAAACCAAGTATGTTCGTAAAATGGCTTTAAGCAACCATCACGTTATGCGCGTAGATAAGACATTGACAGCGGCAGAAGCACAAAGCTTGATGCAGGAAATGGCATCTACAGGCAATATCGAGTATATCGAAATTGACCAAATGCTACAGCCGTTCGCAACGCCGAACGATCCACGCTATTCTGATCAGTGGCACTATTTTGAATCTGCAGGTGGTATTAATGCCCCGGCCGCATGGGACAAATCAACTGGTAATGGTGTCGTAGTCGCTGTTCTGGATACCGGTTATCGTCCACACTCTGATCTGAATCCAAATATTTTGCAAGGCTACGACATGATCTCTAATTTGTCTGTAGCAAATGACGGTGGTGGTCGTGATAGCGATGCTCGTGATCCTGGTGACGCGGTATCTGCGAATGAGTGTGGTTATACTCACAGTGCACGTAGCTCTAGCTGGCACGGTACACATGTAGCAGGTACAGTTGCGGCCGTATCAAACAACGGTCAGGGGGTTGCCGGCGTTGCATACGATGCGAAAGTAGTACCCGTTCGCGTACTTGGAAAATGTGGCGGTCTGACTTCTGATATTGCTGATGGTATCATCTGGGCTTCTGGCGGCTCGGTTTCTGGCGTGCCGGCAAATGCAAATCCAGCGGATGTCATTAATATGAGTTTGGGTGGCCAGGGGGCTTGTAGCTCTACCACACAGAGTGCGATTAATACTGCGCGTGCAAATGGTGCAACTATTGTTATCGCGGCGGGTAACAGCAACGCAAATTCTGCAAACTTCAACCCGGGTAACTGTTCAGGCATTATCAACGTTGCGTCTGTAGGTCGTAATGGCGGTCGTGCATATTACTCTAACTACGGATCAAATATCGACGTTGCAGCACCAGGTGGTGCGCAGAGTTTTGCTAATGATCCAGAAGGTATTCTGTCAACTTATAATACCGGCAGCAACACACCTTCCAGTGACAGCTATGCATACTCCCAGGGTACATCAATGGCAGCACCGCATGTTGCTGGTGTCGCCGCGCTGATTAAGCAAGCTAAGCCTACTGCAACACCGGACGAAGTTGAAAGTATTTTGAAGAGCACGACTCGCAGTTTCCCTGCTACTTGTAGCAGTTGTGGAACGGGTATCATTGATGCTTCTGCAGCTGTAGATGCAGCGCTCAATGGTGGCGGTGGCAATGAACTACAAGATGGCGTTGCAAAAACTAGCCTGAGTGGTGGATCTGGTAGTGAAACTTTCTATACATTTAACGTTGGTAATGGCGTAAGCAAAGTAACCTTTACTATGAGCGGTGGCTCAGGTGACGCTGATTTGTATGTGCGCGCAAATGCGCAACCTACTCGCACGACCTATGATTGTCGCCCTTACAAAAATGGTAACAATGAAGTATGTACAGTGAATAATCCCTCTGCAGGCACTTATCACATCATGCTACGCGGCTACTCATCATATAACGGTGTAAGCCTGGAAGCACAAACAAACTAACGGATACCTTACAGCGGTTTGCTTTTAAGCAGGGCAATTAGTTGCCCTGCTTTCTTGTTTAGATAAGTGTGCGTGAGCTACCGGTACTCAGGTGGTTGCCTACTTTGTGTTTATGTGAACTCAAAGAGCGAAAAGAACGTCGACGTATATTTTAGTCATCTCAGTAGTCTAAAAGACAAATTTGAGAGCTCGTGAAATAAATATTGTCTTTACCGGTCTCCTAAGGACAATCAATATTTCAGGAACACTATGTCTCACTCAATTAATTTTAAGCTAATCGCTTTTGTCATTGCGTCCAGTCTGGTTGTGATTGGCACTTCTTTTATGCTCGGCGGTCATTCTGGATATGTAGAAAAGGCGTTTGGTTTCTATTCTCTTACAGATATTTATTCTTCGTCAAATCTCGGCCTATTTTTAGGCGGATTGTTTTTATTCGCGGGGATCATCTTGGCTTCATCACCAATATTACCTTCTCTTCGTAGACCTCAATTTTTCTCACTAATTTTCGTAAGTGTTATTATGCTATTAACCTTATTCGATTCAAGCCGCTGGATAGCTGAACACGGAGGGTTTCCTGTAATCGGATCGGGCCAGGGTATTATTAAGTATTTTGCGCTTTTGCCTCTGGCATTTTATTTGTGTTTTGGTACACGTGTAGATATCCGAACCCATGCATTACTGAACTATATACCAGTTGCGATTGTTTTATTCTGGATTGGTGGTATGAAGTTCTTAGAGCTTGAAGCAAAAGCAATCGTGCCCCTGGTCGAAACTTCGCCTTTCATGAGCTGGTTATATACTCTGTTTAGTGTACAGCAGGCATCTGATTTGATAGGTATCTATGACCTGGTTTTTGCTATTGTTCTCGGGTTTGGGGTTTGGTTTAACAAGCGTGTTGTGATACTAGCTGGTCTGGCTGGGACCGGAGCGGTATTCGTTATGACTCAGACATTCTTGTTCACCGCTGACGGGGGGGGTTCCGATGCAACAGTGATTGATGGACTGGGCTTGTTCATTATCAAAGATTTATGGTTCATCTGTAATCTTCTCATCATTCTGGAGTACGTTAAGCAGTCGGATAGAAAGGTCGAGGTTTAATTGCCCGGACAGACTCAGTCAATGGGTGTGTAATTTTCCTTTTAGTGGGATATGACCGTTGCAATCTACAAATGCTTAGGTCAGAATAAACCACTGTTTAAATAATCAGTGTTATACACACCTTATGACGCCTCTTGTTGACACACTCAGACAGCTTAGATATTTAGTTGCGCATCTTGAAGACAATACACTGGCAACTGAGTACCCTGATATTGCCCACTTTTTGAAAGATGACGTATTTGACCCTGAGCGGTGTAAAGATGACCTGGCTTTTCTTTATCAGTTTTTGTACGTATATGGCCGTAAATCTGAAGCCACTTTTAATCGTTTTCGCAATGAGATTGAGCGTTTTTTCCTGTGGGCCTGGTGTATTCAACAGGCCTCGGTGTTCGACTTAAAACGAGAAGATATTGAGGGTTATGTTGAGTTTGTTGTTGAAACAAAAGATGAGTGGGTAGCGGATTCAGTACAATGGCGATTTAAGGATATTGAAGGCTTTAGACGAGTTAATCCAAGCTGGCGTCCCTTTGTTTACAAGGCTAATGGGGTTAGTCAGCAAACACTTTCATCTATGTTCACCGCGCTCAATGTATTTTATAAATTTGCGATTTTAGAAGAAAGAACTTTTACAAATTTCGTTCCTGTTGTTAAAAAGAACTGTCCTTATCTGGTTGTTCAGTCGCAGATTAAGCTGCCTGACACGCTTAGTGATTTACAATGGGAATATGTGTTTGGCGTTACAAAAGATCGTTGCGAAAAGGATCCCAAGCTTGAGCGTAACCTGTTTACCCTCGCCTGTTTAAAAGGCTTATATCTGCGTATCTCTGAACTGTCTGATAGACCACAATGGGCACCGGTAATGAGTCATTTTTGGCAAGATCAGGACGGGTTTTGGTTTTTACGTATTATGGGAAAAGGCAACAAACTCAGGGATGTTACCTTGAGCGAGGACTTTATTGATTACCTTAAACGTTATCGCCTGAGCCGTGGTTTGAGCTCCCTCCCCCGTGTTGATGAGCCACATCCCATTATTCATAAGCTAAGAGGAAGCGGCGGGATGAATGTCAGACAAATCCGTCGCATCGTTCAGGAGAGCTTTGATCTTGCAATAAAAAAACTGAATGAAGATGGTTTTCAGGAAGAGTCAGAAAATCTACAAGCTGCGACCTCCCATTGGTTAAGGCACACAGGTGCTACCCATGACGCGCAGCACAGACCACTGAAGCATTTATCTGAAGACCTTGGCCATTCAAAAATCGCGACGACTGATCAGATTTATATCCAAACCAATATAAAAGAGCGAGCTAAGTCGGGTATAAAGCGCAAGTTATAATTCAACTAAACGACACTTAGTAGCATCGTTTAGATTTAATCCTATTTTTTATTTACAGATTTCTTTTACAGGGCTAACACAAATTCTATTTGTAAGTGGTTTTGCTATAATAGGGAAAAGGAACCATGCCAATTTTTGCTAGCTTTATCTAGCATTACCGCTCCCTGCCTTTGTAAAGCTCCTTCGTTTTTAACGTCGCCAGATTTTTATATTAATTTTTAACGTCGCCAGATTTTTATATTAATTTTTGAGTTCGCTTTAATAGCGATATTTAAATTGGTTTCTATATGTTTTCTAATTTTAGTGGGGAATTATAATTTATATATTTTTTCAGTTATAATCAGTTATAATCAGTTATAATCAGTTATAATCAGTTATAGTCAGTTATAATCTGCACTTTCGATATTTATATTTCATAAAATATGTCCGGTAAAAATATTAAAAACCAAACAAGAGAGGTTTTCCAGCATGTTACTCTCCCTCCTGATATAATTTTATTTTTATGTGGCTGATATTTTAAACACGGCTACGAAAAATATTCCCCTCTGTTGTTAATTCCTAACTCATACGTTACTGGCGGTTTGAATATTACCATTTAAAAAGCTAGAAAGAACACATCATACATATTTGAACATTAATCTTAACTCAGCAACTTCTAAACTTATGAAAAATTGTAACCAAGCAGAAAACGTTATGCGAAATCTATTATGTTAAATTTGAGCGTTTTGGGGGAAACGAAGGGAAATGGTTGAAAGAAAAAGCATAGCAACAGAGTTAAGACTGTTACTATGCTGATAATATTAGAGGTTATTAGCGATAAACTCTATTGGATGCATGGGCTTTTGATTTTCGAACCGCTTAACCTGGCAGCGGCAAGAGAACCCGGTTGCCAAAATTGTTTCAGAATCCATCTTTTTCGTATGATGCTGCCAGGAAATTTCATACAGGCTTCTTGAGTTTTCCTGATGATCAGTTTCATGCCCATAGGTACCAGCCATACCACAGCAACCTGTTGCCGGAGTGTCCAGGTTAATACCTAGCTGATTGAATATCGTTTTCCAGACATTCTTACTATCTGGCATCGCGCTGGTTTCAGTACAATGACTTAACAGCTTGACTTTGCTTGAGCTGACTTTTGTTTGTTGGCCGAGTGCATCCCAGTTCTGAGTAGCGAGCCATTCATGCGCCAGCTGCACTTGAAATGCCAGTTTGTCTTTCTCAAGGATGTTAAGATACTCATCCCGATAGCAAAGAACTAACGAAGCATCTAACCCAATCATTGGTCTACCAAATTCCGCGACGCGAGAAAGAAATTCGTTTGCGGAAGATGCGGTTGACTTGAATTCTTTTAGAAATCCTTTTACGTGTTGCGCTTTACCGTTTGGTACGAAAGGCAAGAGGATCGCTTGTTTGCCAAGTTTACCAACTAACTTAATGAGTGCTTCTACCAGTTCTGCTTCGTAATAGCTGGTAAAAGGGTCTTGCACGATAAACACAATATCGGACATTGCATCTTTTGATAAAGAGGCCAATTTATTTTCATCGTATAACTGTGCGCTTTTTACTCTCGAAGTTAAGGTAGGAACACTTAGCTTAGGCGTATCGACATAACCAATGATCTTTTTCAAAGCCAACTTTACTGGAGGAAAATTGACAAAAAAGTTTGTCGTTCTTGGTAGTTTTGCCATCAAAGGTGTAGTTTTTTCAACATTAGCAACCAAGTGATCTTTAAGTGGTCGATTGTACTTGCTGTGGTAAAGATTCAGAAACCTCGCACGAAAACTTGGCACGTCTACTTTTATTGGGCAGGCGGTTGTGCAGGCTTTACAAGCTAAGCACTCATCCATTGATTCTTTCACTTCATGTGAGAAATCATAAAAGCCTTTGTGTTTTTTCTGATTATTTCGAAAACGTTCCCACCAGGTTGTATCATTTTCCTTTGTAATTAAGGTTTTCTCCACCGCTAGTAGATCAACCCCCTGCTCTTCTTGCAGTCGGAACCATTCTCGGATCAGCGACGCTCGACCTTTAGGTGAATGACGACGATCTTTCGTCACTTTATATGATGGACACATTGGCGACGTTTCGTCATAGTTGAAGCAGAGCCCGTTACCGTTACAGTTCATCGCATTTTCAAAACTTTCTCTGACTTCGATATTGATAGACTTATCAAACCACGCGCGTTTTTGATCGTCCACACTAACTAAGCGCTCATTACTATCAATAGGTGTACAGATCTTGCCGGGGTTCAGGCGGTTATTTTTGTCGAATGCTGTTTTAATTTTTCTCAGTTCATTGAACAGTGTATCGCCAAAAAACTCCGGGCCGTATTCACTTCGATATCCTTTACCATGTTCACCCCACATAAGCCCCCGATATTTGGCTGTCAGCGCAACTACCTGATCAGAAATTTCTCGAAGTAATTTCTCTTGTTCCGGATCACACATATCCAGAGCCGGACGAACATGGAGTACACCAGCATCAACGTGGCCAAACATACCGTAGTGTAAACCTTTGCTATCCAATAGCGCTCGAAATTCTAATATAAAATCAGCAAGGTTTTCTGGTGGTACGGCAGTATCTTCCGCAAACGCCAAAGGCTTTTGTTTACCTTTAGTATTACCAAGTAAACCAACCGCCTTTTTACGCATCGCGTAAATTTTAAGAATATCGGACTTATCATTGGTGAGCTGATAACCGACAACTCCTGCTTCTTTATTGGCAATGAGGAGGTCTAGTTGTTTACACAGTGAAGATACTTTGTGTTCGATTTCGTCAGGTGTTTCTCCGTTGAACTCAACCATGTTAAGTCCCTGAACGTCAACACCAGGTACGTCGGATATTAAGTCCGATACTGAATGCCAGATAATATCCTGCTTCGCAAGATTAAGGACCTTACTGTCAACAGTTTCAACTGAAGTGGCATTCGCAGCGACTAAAAATGGTGAATTTCTGAGTGCAGACTCGAACGAATCGTATTTAATATTGATTAGTGTTTTATACGGCTGAATACGCGTAACATTTAACTTGGCTTCCGTGACAATACCAAGTGACCCCTCTGAACCGGTGATCACTCGACTCAAATCAAAGGTTGTCATTTGTTCGTCGAACACGTTTTCCAGATCGTAGCCGGTTAAAAAGCGATTGAGTCTGGGAAATTTCTCTAGTATGAGGTCTCGATTTTCCTTACAGCTATTTAGAACAGCATTATAGATTTCACCAACCCGATTGGTTTGATCAGCGAGTATCTGTGCTTTTTCAAGTTCAAGCTTGCTGGTGTTGAGCTCCGTACCGTCGACAAGGATTGTCTTAAGTTCAAGCACGTGATCACTCGTTTTTCCATAAACAAGCGAACCCTGGCCAGATGCATCTGTATTTATCATTCCACCTATAGTAGCGCGGTTACTGGTGGATAGATCGGGAGCAAAAAAGAAACCATATGGTCTCAGAAAATCATTGAGCTGATCTTTGATTACACCGGTTTGAACTTTTACCCAGCCTTCTTCTTCGTTGATCTCAAGAATTTCGCGCATGTAACGAGATAAATCAACAACGATACCAGGAGTAAGTGACTGGCCATTAGTACCTGTACCACCACCTCGAGGGCCAAAGCTTAAAGAAAGAAAAGGGTCCAGTGATGCAACTTGCATCGCGACCTGTACATCCTTCGAATTCCGTGGATAGATAACAGCCTGGGGAATTTCCTGATAAATACTGTTATCAGTGGCGGTTACTATTCTGGTTGCGTAACTCGTATCGGTATCTCCGCTAAAGCCCTGGCCTGTGATCTTTTTGATGTAGTCAGTTAATAATGTATTTGCAGAATCCTGCTGGGTAATTTCGGCAATCATGACGGTAATAAATTATTGCTTTGTTAGCATTGTATCATGTTGAGTGCCATTACAAATCCGGAATTTTTCGTTTTGTTACATTTAGAAAAAGATTGTCTTTGGGATATGAAGTACGCTTATAGGTAACTATAAAACCCGCGAGGTTGGTATGAAGAAGTTACTTTTGAATGTATTAGCTGCAGTTTGTGCCATGTTAGCTTTACTATTTATTGTAGTACCCGGTCCTTCTATTGTTTTCTTGTTAGCTGGCCTAGTTTGTTTGTCGTTTAATTACCCATGGGTGAGGAGTTACTTGAAAAAAACGCAGGCTGGATTTAAGACAATTTGCGTGCAACTTGATAAACGCTTGAGATAGTACCAATTTTATTTAATACCTGTTCTATTTGAAGGGAAAATATGACGCTAACGGCGTTAAAGAGTTCTCATTTAGAACTTGTACTTTTAAGGTATAAGATTGCAAAGTGTCGCCTCGCTTATACGGATGTAGGTGCCTCAGCGATATCAGGACGCGGGGAAGGTGTTTTCGACCCTATTTTCTCGCTTTAAAACAGAACACTTAATTAAGCAAATTAGTATAATCAGAAAATAAAAAAGGCCTGTAAAAACAGGCCTTTTAGCTAATTAAATCAATTAAGCTTTGTTTTGCTCAGCAAGATATAGCCAAGTTTCAAGCACTGTATCAGGGTTAAGTGATACAGAGTCAATGCCTTGATCGACTAACCAAGCTGCAAAGTCTTCATGATCCGATGGACCTTGGCCACAAATACCAACGTATTTGCCTTTTGCTTTGGCTGTCTGAATTGCCATAGAAAGCAATTTTTTGATGGCCGGGTTACGCTCATCGAACAAGTGTGCAATCAGACCAGAATCTCGGTCAAGACCCAAAGTAAGCTGAGTCAGGTCATTTGAACCTATTGAGAATCCATCAAAATATTCAAGGAACTCTTCTGCCAATAGTGCATTTGAAGGTAATTCACACATCATGATTACCTTCAGACCATTTTCCCCACGCTTAAGGCCGTGCTCTTCTAGAAGCTGAATAACTTGAGCCGCTTCTTCAAGTGTACGAACGAAAGGAATCATAATCTCAACGTTGTCCAGACCCATTCCGTTGCGAACACGCTTAATAGCTTCACATTCAAGTGCGAAACACTCGCGGAAATCTTCCGAAATATAGCGTGATGCACCCCGGAAACCAATCATTGGATTTTCTTCTTCCGGCTCGTACTGTTGACCGCCAACCAAGTTTGCGTACTCGTTTGACTTGAAGTCAGACATACGAACAATAACACGCTCTGGCGCAAACGCTGCACCTAGTGTTGAAATACCTTCAACCAGTTTAGCGATATAGAACTCTACAGGAGACTCATATCCTGCAATGATATCTTTGATTTCAGCTTGAAGGTCAGCCGGCTGAGTATCAAAATTAATAAGTGCTTTGGGGTGCACACCGATCATGCGATTAATGATGAACTCTAGACGAGCAAGACCAATACCTGCATGCGGCAGCTTAGCGAAGTCAAATGCTCGATCTGGGTTGCCCACATTCATCATTATCTTCATAGGAATTTCAGGCATTGAGTCAATGCGTGAAGAAATGACTTCGAAGTCTAGTTTACCCTGGTAGATGTAACCAGTGTCACCCTCTGCACAAGAAACGGTTACTTCGTCGCCGTGTTTGATGGTGTCTGTTGCGTTGCCGCAACCAACCACTGCAGGAATGCCAAGCTCACGAGCGATAATTGCAGCATGACAGGTACGTCCACCACGGTTGGTAACAATTGCCGCAGCGCGCTTCATGATAGGTTCCCAATCCGGGTCTGTCATGTCGGTAACCAGGATGTCACCCTGCTCAACTTTATCCATTTCATCGATAGAATTGAGTACACGTACCACACCACTGCCAATTTTATGGCCAATCGCGCGACCTTCGCAAACTACGTTTGACTTCTCTTTAAGCTGATAGCGTTCCATAATGTTCGCATCTTCATTAGAACGCACTGTTTCTGGACGAGCCTGTACAATATAGAGTTTACCATCATTGCCATCTTTAGCCCATTCAATGTCCATTGGACGACCGTAGTGCTTTTCGATGATCACAGCTTGCTTGGCTAGTTCTTCGACTTCGCTATCTGTGATTGAGAATTTGTTAGATAATTCTGGCTCCATATCAACGATCTCAACTTGTTTGCCATGAGATTCGTCGGTTGAATAGACCATTTGAATTGCTTTAGAACCGATATTACGTCTAACAACTGCAGGTAAGCCTTTAGCAAGTGTTGGTTTGTGAACGTAAAATTCATCCGGATTTACAGCGCCCTGTACTACCATTTCGCCAAGACCGTAGCTTGACGTGACAAAAACGACATCTTCAAAACCCGATTCTGTATCTATGGTGAACATTACACCTGAAGACGCTTTGTCTGAACGAACCATGCGCTGGATGCCAGCAGAAAGCGCAACGCCGCGGTGGTCGTAGCCTTGGTGAACTCGATAAGATATTGCGCGGTCATTAAACAGTGATGCAAAAACGTGTTTGATAGCAACCATCACAGCATCTATACCTTTCACATTTAGGAAAGTTTCTTGCTGTCCGGCAAAAGATGCGTCTGGCATATCTTCTGCGGTCGCTGATGAACGCACTGCGAAGGAGACATCGTTGTTTTCATCACCGTGGAGTGACGTATAAGCCTTACGAATGGCTTGGTCTAATTCTGGCTGGAATGGTGTGTCGATTACCCATTGACGGATTTGGGCGCCGATTTTGGCAAGTTCGTTGACGTCGTCAACATCGAGAGTATCGAGAATGGTGTGGATTTTTTCATTGAGGCCTGATTGCTCTAAGAACTCATTAAAGGCGTCTGCCGTAGTCGCGAATCCACCGGGTACTTGTACACCTGCATTGGCAAGGTTAGATATCATTTCACCCAGAGAAGCGTTTTTACCACCAACTCTAGGTACGTCTTGCATACCTAATTCTTGATACCAGAGAACGTAGTCTTGCACGGAACTGTCTCCAAAACAAATTGTATTTAATGTGAGAGAAAAATTGACCTTCCTATAGGTCGAAGGCATTCTACAACTTAAAGCATAGCGACGTAAACCGCGACGCGAAAAAATACTAAAAAAGTAATTTAAAGGTTAAAATGAGAACTGCATTTTATATATCAGACGGGACGGCGATTACGTCAGAAGTGTTCGGTCATGCTACCCTATCAATGTTTCCTGTGGACTTTAACCACAAAACTATTCCATTTGTCGAAACTGTAGAGAAAGCAGAAAAAATCAAAGATTTAATCAATGAGACAGCGGCAACCAGTGGCGAAAAACCGCTAGTATTTTTCACTTTTGTAAACCCGGTTTTGTCAGATATCATTTTGGCGTCCGATGGCGTTTGCTATGACTTCCTATCTTATTCTAGTGAAATTGTAAAAAGAGAGCTAAAAGTAGCACCTGTTCCAAAAGTACACAGAACACACAGTATTCATGAAGCTACTTATGATTTCAGAATTGATGCTGTCAACTATGCGTTGGCCAACGACGATGGTGCAAATGTCAAAGATTACGAAAAGGCGGATATAATTCTGGTCGGCGTAAGCCGAAGCGGAAAGACACCAACCAGCCTTTATCTTGCTTTGCAGTACGGCATTAAAGCAGCAAATTACCCTATGACAGAAGACGATTTGGAAAAAGGCACACTACCTAAGTGTTTAACTCCGTTCAAACATAAAATATTCGGTTTGACCATAGATCCGGAGCGACTGTCTGCAATCAGGCAAGAGCGCATGGCTAACTCGCGATACGCTTCTATTCGCCAATGCAGGATTGAAGTACGGGAAGTTGAAATGCTGTTTAAAAAGAACAGGATCCCCTACCTGAACTCTACCAAGTTTTCTGTTGAAGAAATTTCTGCAAAGATAATGTCAGAGACAAACTTAGAAAGGCGTAAATATTGATAAAAAGGCCCATCTGGGCCTTTTTATTGTTTTAAACTCGGTTTCTTGCGTCTTTCAACAAGTCTGCAACCAGGAAACCTAGCTCTAAGACTTGATCTGCGTTCAAGCGCGGATCGCATTGTGTTCGATAGCGCTGAGCTAAGTCCTCGTCTGAAAGTCCATAAGCACCGCCGATACACTCCGTAACGTGCTGACCTGTCATTTCCAGGTGTACACCGCCTGGGTAGGACCCTTCAGCTTTATGTACAGCGAAGAACTGACTGATTTCACGTAGTATATTATTGAAGCTTCGAGTTTTATATCCTGTGCTGGCTTTTTCAGTATTGCCATGCATTGGATCTGAACTCCAAACTACTTTACGTCCTTCTTCCTGAACTTTTCTCACCAAGGCTGGCAGCTTTTCTGGTAAGATGTCTGCCCCCATTCGCGTGATCAAAGTAAGTCTGCCCGGGATGTTCTCTGGGTTGAGCGCGTCGATAAGTTGGATAAGCTCGTCTGGTTTCATACCAGGGCCAACCTTCACACCAATCGGGTTTTTAATTCCTCTAAAGAATTCAATATGTGCATGATCTAATTGTCTAGTCCTTTCACCGATCCAAACAAAATGCGCGGAACAATCATACCAGTCTCCACTTAGATGGTCGCGACGCGTCAGTGCTTGTTCATACCCTAACAATAAAGCTTCATGTGAAGTATATAAATGTGTTTCTTTAAGGCTTGGCGCGACGGATGAATCGATACCGCACACTTCCATAAACTCTAAAGCTTCCTGGATCCTGTTTGCCAACTGTTGAAACTTCTCTTTCATTGGGTTAGCTGCAACGAAGCTCATATTCCATCGACTAACCTGATGTAAGTCTGCAAGACCACCTTGTGCAAATGCTCTAAGCAGGTTCAGTGTAGATGCACTGTGGTGATAAGCTGTCAGCAACCTTTTAGGATCCGGTATGCGTGCCTCTTCTGTAAACTCAAAACTATTTACGATGTCGCCTCTGTAAGATGGTAACGCAACGCCATTGATGGTCTCGAAATCAGATGATCTTGGCTTTGCATATTGACCAGCCATTCTTGCTATTTTGACAACTGGGCACTTTCCGCCATAAGTCAGAACAACTGCCATCTGCAAAAGTGTTTTGAATGTGTCTCTGATATTAGTTGCACTAAAGTCAGCAAAGGACTCTGCACAATCTCCACCCTGCAATAAGAAAGCTTTACCTTCACAAACATCAGCAAGACTTTTATAAAGGCTGCGTGTTTCCTCTGCAAATACTAAAGGTGGCGCCGCGTTGATTTGCTTCTCAACTGACTCAAGCGCAATTTTATCCGGGTATTCAGGTTGCTGAACTATCGGATGATCTCTCCAGCTATCTGGACTCCAAGGCTTCATATATTTTCCTCATTCCTCATTAGTTACCTCAAAGGCAAGGTACCTTATAGACGCTGAGGCTTCAAGGATCTTTCGAAGAATTTAAAGGATAATTCAAAAAGCAAAGAACACATCATACAATGTTGCGAAATTTAATAACTTCAACAACTCTGTTTTAAATTAAAAAAGCTATCAAAGAGCTAGCGTTTTTTCTCTGGTAGTTCTAATTTAAGCTGTGTTATCTTACATTAGAATTATGTTAAATTTGCATTGCTTTTACCTGGCTCACCCTAACTCCCTAACTACTAGGTAAATCAGATAATGCCTGTGCCATATGATAGTTTCTAAAAGCTTTAGCAATCGATGCACATATTGATAATCTCAATTAAGCAGAGCCTTGTTGATCAAATCCAAATAGCTTAGGCAACACTGCGATTTCAGCTGTTTCCCTGATATTCAGGCATACCTAGCCCAGTCATTCTATTGAGCACTTTAACTTTGATCATCGCCTCAGTGTGCTACTTATTGAATCCACGACTAACCAGCTTGTCACCCATTAGCTGTTTACAACGGTACATTGCTGTTTCCGACAGTGAGCATTGATGGGAGTTCACACACTTCTATGTGCTTTATTAAAAGGACCGCGCTGTTTCATGCATGCCCATCCTCCCAAAACTGAGCATTGCGCCTTGGTGGGATCACTGCGTCGGCCATTTTGGCTGCCATTTCGGCATAACAGCCTTGGGTATCATAAGCGCCATCCGCTTTTACCGAACTGATCTGAGCAAGTCGCCCAGACCTCTGGATCACATACGGAGATTGTAGACAACTCAGCACCCACGATTTGGTGCGTATTTTCATCAAAGGCCAGATGTAACTTTCGCCAGATTCGGCGTTTATTCGCACCATGTTTTCTTGCATGCCACTCACCATTTCCGTACACCTTCAAGCCTGTATTATTAACCATGATATCAATAACCGCGGATGCACTAGAGCTCGGTCTGTAACGAACTGCCAGCTCAGCACTTCGCTTGCAAAAACAACTATAAGTTGGCGTTTACAAACCAAGTTTCATCATTGATATCAGAGAAGAGACAAGCGAAATACAGCGCGCAAAGTCAGGCAGGTCTCAATCGCCAGCTCAGAGAAATGAATAAATCGCCCTTTACCGCCGTGATGTTGCGTGTTGTTCCACTGCACAATTGCATCCTGGGAAAACCAAAGTTGGATGTTACCTCTGGCGATAAGGGGTTTGTTGTAATCGAGCCAGCAGGTGATACGCTTTTCTTTCAAAGTTCAGTCTCGGTGTTTGCTTTTGAGATCTGATCACACAAGGTTAGATAAGTTCAATGATTTAGGAAACAACGCTATTAATCAACAAAGCCGGATATAACACAATTTGAGCTGCCTTGAATTTTCAAACTTTACTATGAACTACCCTTTTAACCTATACATGAGAAAATGTTTTATTAAAATTTGGATAAATACTGCACTAGATCGCGAGTATTATATATCCGGTCCCCGACACTGGGGCTTTAATATTTGCCATAGAGATATCCCTTACGGTTTATTTGTTGATTTCGAGATGAAGCGTAACGCCCTCCTCAACCAAGACGAAATTTTTTATAATTGATTGAAAAACATATAAAAAGTAATCATAAAAGTGGGATAAACATTAATTAATGTTGCTTAAGTAGAGATAAATGTTTATTATAAAAAGGAACACATCATACTATTTGTAATATATACGTTGAATAAAAGCACCGATTAAAAACTACAATAACGCAGACCAAAAAACTAAGCTCATTAATTTTTTTAATAACAAAGTGTATAATACGCATCTGTTCTATGCAATTAGGCTCTTGATTATGAAAAGTAAGCTTTCCATACGCTCTCATTTTGATTACCTTTTTGAGCAAATCTCATTATTTTGTGAAGAAATTAAACAAGCAGACATAACTCAAGCTTACTATTTCAAATTACCTCCAGTACAAAAGAAGGATGAACTCTCTGCGCCAGATAGTGTTCATGTAGAAAAACTAACAGGTCAGGATGCATTCAGCCATTGTATCTCTTCCTACAAAGATCTCTTTATTGACAAAAAAGAAAGTGGCAAGGTACTCACCAGACATCCAGGGATACTTTTAGCAAATGATCCCAAAAACGAGATACGAAATAGACTGGTAGAAATAAATTTAGCAAAAGATGCCTTCAAAGAACTTATTCTTGAAATCACAAATAATGATGCAAGATTTGAAGCTGTGCACAGTGCAGTCCCCAGTTTAGTTACTCTAGCAGCATATAGAAAAATACATTTCGAGCAAGCTGTTCCCTACTCTGTACGTTTCACCTGGATGACAAAACACTCTACCAAAACACTCTCAAAAAAAGCAGCTCTTGATATACTTCAACGGTCTTCCCAATACACAAACCCCAGAGCAATTGATCAGAATAATTGGCAGTCAATTGTAGAGCAAGAACGTGTTAGAGTTTCAAGTCTATCTGATTCTGCAAAGTTGAGGATCAGACGCCCAACTCGAGTGAGCCCGGAAGTAAACGTTCGTTTTAGCGCAAAAAATAGGTATCACGTAAGCGGTGCGTTACCTTTCATTTTGCTAAACCCTCAAAAAGAAACAAAAATTGGTGAATTAAAAAATTACAGTCGTGATGGCAATGATCCAAGGAAAAAAGAATACAATTACCTGATCGAGAGAATCTATTTAGAAACGATTAATGGTTGATTCTAATTTATGCTCTAAATGCGATAAACATCACTTCGGTTAAGAGTGCCGGCCGTATTTACTTTTCGCTGATGGACTCGAGGGAAGTCATATATTTTTGATTAGAATCTAACGCAACAGAAACTATCGCTTTTACCACATACCAAAAGTCTCAGAAAACTGCGTTAGATTTCGCTCTTATCTATACAAGTGGATATCTTTTAGCTCTAGTTGAAAGTAACTTAAACTTAGTTTGCACAAACAGGATTCTTTTTAAATCAAAAACTATTTTGCTTGAAGTGATTGTAAACATCCAATAAGTGCAAGTAAGTACACACATACATTTCAATAGCTTTCATAAATGGTGTGCGTGTTCATTTTTGTCTATTTTCTTTATTACCGAAACGATATCCAAGCTTTGATTAATCAAGTTTCATCTGAGCTCGATTACTATTCTGCTTTAAAATCAAAAAGTGATTAGCATAATTCATGTGTAAGTACCAACTAACATGCATTAAAGAAACAGTATCATCAAGAAACTAAAGCCTATCATCGTGTGACATTTCAAGGTTACAAGAGCTTTTACTTTAGGAACATATTATTGATATTAGTTAAAACAGATCTGTCCTCCCATCTCTGGTTGGTATGTAGCGCAACAGGTCTCCTTACAACGGAAACTTACAGTGGTATGAATCTCACCCAACAGGAACACACCATAAATAAGTAAAACAGTCCAACGTCAGTCCCTTCCTACCAAGCAATCACACAGACCTGATAGCAACTGAGTCAAAAATGGAAATATCTCGCCGAGCTGAGAACACATCATTAATTTACAAAGAGAATGTTCGATACTCATCATAAAATAGATCGTCAGTTTGAAAGGCTTAACAAATCAATGTTCCTTTGGTCCCATGAGAAAAGACAAATTAGTAAGAAGAATTACCACCCGGACCAACCCATTTCCGTCAACCAAAAGGATAAATAACACACGGCAAAAGAACACATCATTTATTCTGAGAGTAAGTGTTCAATATTCATCATTGATCATCTCTTTAGTTTAAAAAGGCTGACCAAATCATCGTTCTTTTGACCCCGTGATCAGGGACAAACTAGTGAGGCACATTCTCACCCGGGCCAACCCAATTCCATCAACCAAAGGAACAGATAACACACAAAATCGTTGTTCTTTTGACCTTGTAAAAGAGACAAACTA
>NZ_JAKRFU010000042.1:0-22160 GCF_022347845.1 Pseudoalteromonas sp. McH1-42
ACGTATTGGCATCTTCGTCATACATAAATATGTTAGACATCACTGCGGCCACCACCGCACCAATCACTAACCAGGCTGCAGCATAATACAGTTTATGCCCAGGCGCACTCATATAACCCGAGAGCACAACACAGGCAGCCGCGATGCCACCTATTACTGGCTTTTTCCACCAATCCGCGTATTCGGCCAACATACCAGCAAGCGTCGCTGAAGAGATAAAGGTAATGACCACTATTACAATGGACAGTAAGAGCTTCAGTATTTTTTGCATAAGCCACCTTTTCATCCTTTAAACACTACTCAGGATAGCCTAGACCTTTCATAGCGCCAGACCTTTGTTGCTTTTTATGGCGTTGCTTCCTAAATCATTGAACTAATTTAGCCTTGTGTGATCAGATCCCAAAAGCGGACACCGAGTTGAAAGAAAGGCGTATCACTAACTGGCATGCTTGTAACAAAGCCCTTATCGCTAGAGGCAACATCTTGCTGTGGATTTCCTAGGATGCAATTGAGCAGTGTAATAACACGGAACATCATGGCGGTAAAGGGCGAGCTAATCATTCCTCTGAGCTGGCGATTGAGACCTGACTGACTTTACGGTCTGTATTTCGCTTGTCTCTTCGAGCAGCATAAGGCTTTATTTCCTCACTGATATCAATGATGAAGGCCAACTTACAGTTGTTTGTGCAAGCGTAGTGCTGAGCTGTCAGTTCGTTATGGGTCGAATTCCAGTGTATCCAGGGGCATTGATATCGTGGTTGATAGCTCTGGTTTGAAGGTGTACGGAAATGGTGAGTGGCATGCAAGAAAACATGCTGCGAACAAACGCCGGACCTGGCGAAAGTTACATCTGGCAGTCGATACGGATACGCACCAAATCGTTGCCGCTGAGTTGTCCACAGTCTCAGCGGGTGGCGCTTATGATACCCTTGGTTTTTATGCCGAAGTAGCAGCCAAAAAAGCCAAAGCAGTTACCCCTCTAAGGTATAACGCACAGCTGTGGGAGGATGGACATGCTCACAACAGGGCGGTCATTTTAACAAAGCATATAGGTAGCTACCATTAACGTTTACCAGTGAAACAGCCAATGGGTGACAAGCTGGCCAGTCTTGGATTCAATCAGCAGCACACTGAAGCGATGTTCAAAGTCAAAGTGCTCGATAGAATGGCAGGGCTAGGTAAGCCTGAATATCAGGGAAACGGCTGAAATTACGGTGTTGCCTAAGCTATTTGGATTTGATCAACAAGGCCCAGTGAACGCGCTCCTCACTTACACTGTTATCGCGTTAATTATCTGAGCTGCTTGCGTGGCGGTGAACTTTCCCAAGTTCAATGTCTGTGATCGCAATCCATCCTTGGAGCTTGGTTGCATCACTCATCCATGGCCTCACTTCTTCGTGCCACGAAGCGACGGTTCGGTCACTCATCATCTAAGCCAGCTGTATGATAGTGAAGGTTAATTTAAATTGTGTAATGGCTTGTAATATTTCTCATTGCTAATATTGATGCATTAGTAATTTCGTTAGCACACTATTAATGGGGGTGCTACCAGTATTTGTTAGTTTATATCTTGAAAATACTGACAGTAACTTTGACACAGTGCGCTATTAGTTAAGGCATAGAGTTAAGAGCTGCGACTTTCAAAGGTTTACAATAAAAAATAAAAAGGGGCGTTGGTTCATAAACCATGAAACTTTTCAGGTAGAGTGCACTCTTCTCATCAAACCTGCCTGCCCAATAGTTAAAATGAAAAACAAAAATTGGGCGCAATATAATCAAGCTTTGATACAACACAGTCACATCAATATATGGCTAAGTGATAGTGTAATTTTAAAGCGGCAGAATTTTGAAAAATACACTGGGCGAAGTTGCTCCAATCACCACTCAAAAATAGCAATTGGAGACCATTTAACGATTAAAACGACCCTCAATTTGCCTCTACGCGCTTTGGATGGGGGCGCAAACTCCTTACTTAATAGCGAGAATACGACGGGGCAATCACCAAGCAATAGTTGTTTATGCAAGCGAAGTAATACCTTGGTCGTGCTGTATCGATTCTCTACGAATAAAAGTTTAACGAACATGGTTGTCGATAGTACCGGCTCGAAAGTATACGGTAACGGTGAAACGCGCACACGTGAACACCGTATAAGTACACCTCATAATTGGCGAAAGTTGCATTTAGCAATTAATGCAGCAAACCAGGATATTGCAAGAGATAGGCTGTCAATGGTGTCGGATGGCGAAGCGCTCTGTGGCTTACTGCGACCTTTACGTAGAAATAAAGATAGAGCCTGAGGACGCGGAACTTATGATACTTGCGTTGTTATATCTAAATGGCTGAAACGAAGCCGATTTTACGCACACCTTCAAGAGAACAGGCGAACGTCACCTAAAATGCTCATGCAGTGTTTATGCCGAGTAACGTCAAGTTAAAGAACCGGGAAATTAACTCTGCCCTTTCCTCCTCGCTCACTTTCAGAGACTAAATTTTACCGCTTTAAGCAGTTAATGGGCGATAAATTGAAGCGTTGGAATTGTAACAATCAGTCCACAGAAGCCATGGTCAAAGTGAAAGCGATAAACAACATGAACAGACAAATTCTGACTAGATATCTACCTCATGGGTGAAACCAGAGTGTGAGGTTAATCTATCGATTTGGTCAACAAAGTCCACAAAAATAGCAATTCTAGTGGCATCGAATTTTTATTAACTATAAGGAAAATTGAATGTATAAATCAGATATAAAAAAAAGAAGTAAAATATATATTTCTTTTCACAGCTAATTTGGAAAAAATGTCAACGATACGAGAACAGCTAATTAAGGAAAAATATCAAGTAGAATTACGTAGCTCAATCCAACTTAAACCGGTTAACCCCGAGTTAGTCCCACACACGATCATTCTAGACACATTGGGTTTATCTACTAAATCTATAAAACGAGTGTTAGACCAACTAACTACCCATCTAGGTCACTCTCAGAACACCACTCCTCCCGTGTTGGCTGTTGTTAATATTGAATCAAAAGATAAGCAGCAGATCTTTAATTTGGGTATTAAGGACTACATCAGCTTTCCTATTATAAAAGAAGAGTTGGTATACAGAGTGAATCAAGTAATTAATTGCTTTAACTATTCAAAAGGCGACTTCCTTAACCCTATTTATGAAAAGAGCTCGTCAGCAGGGTCTGAGCATATACTCGTTGAAAAAACAATGGAATATTTAACGCCCAGACTAAATGATGAAATCACACTCGATACTTTAACCAGAAAAATTGGCACAAACAGAAATAAACTAAACCAAGCCTTCAAGGCTTGTTTTGGTTTAACCGTTTTTGCATGGCTACGTGATCAGCGTATGCACAAGGCAGCTGAACTATTAGAAAATACAGAGCTCACAATTACTCAAATATCTGAACAGGTGGGTTATCCGGATTCGAATAATTTTTCTAGTTCATTCAAGAGGATATTTCAGATTTCGCCTTTGCAATATCGACAATCTAAACATCGAACTGTGCATGAATCAAAGAAATAAGTGCATAAAATAAAGGCTTTACAAGCACCTAAAAAATAGACTTTTAATGAAACAAGGTTGGTCTCAATCATAATTCGCTACTTAGTTAATAACCTGCGCTTATCCAGGGAGAGACCAGCTATCTTTATGTCTGATAAAGGGGCTAGGATGTCTATTATAAAACAACAAGGTATTTCACACGACCAGGCAAGTACCTGCAAAAAATTTACTAATAACGTATTAATTAAGGAGTTGCAGGAAAAGCCAGGTGACTATTGGCATTTGTGGCAAATGTACGAAAAAAGACTATTTAGCTACTGTTTTTATAAACTGACTAATAGGAATCATCACGACGCTGAAGATTTATGCCGAGATACATTGTTGAAAGCGTACGAAAAAATAGACGCAGCCGACCCTGACACCCCTCTTCAAGGCTGGCTATTTAAATTGGCCAGATATTCTTTTTATGATCAAATAAGAAAAATGAAAACTCATATTAAATATCAATCAGAGATGGTATATATGGAAGAAGTTGAGCAGGTGGAAGAGGATGAATTACTCAAACAAGAATTTAATGAAAGAGTGTCTTCATTTATTAAACAAAGTTTAACTCGCATACCAAAAAACCGATCCGAGATAGCAATAGACTTTTTTATTAATGAAAAAGAATACAAACAGATAAGTTACGAGAAAAATATTACGGAATCACAAGCGAGAAAAGTGATTTTCAACATCAGAAATCAAATTAAGCCTGCACTGTTTAAGTTTATCAATAAATAAGTGGAACAAAGGGGCGCTTAAAACGTATATAAGATACAAACTTCTGATTTTAGATAATAAGTGCGACGCTCATGGGGTCGAGTAGAAGAGGAAGCAAACTGTTGAAAGTGGTACGCTCTTCTCGGCAAAGAAACAAGCAGTACTACCATGAAATATCAGCCGTTGACCAAGGGCAGAAGGTACCAGATTTCCATATTATTGGAAGAGGGGTGTTCTGCTACTGAGATCGCCAAAAAAGTAAAATGCCATTGATCCACCGTTTATCGTGAGTTAGAAAGGTTTAAAGTGGACGGGCCTTACTGCCCTGATTCAGCGCTCATAATGGCTATGGGGAAGCGCAAAGTAGCACAGAAATACCGTTTCCCTCAAAAACGGATTGACTTTATCCAAATATTGCTGGAAGCAGATTGGGGCCAGGAGCAAATTTCAACCGTTTTGACGAGCGTGGAATAACCTGTCAGTCACGAGTGAACTTATTGCTATATTGCGCTGGATAAGTGTAATGGTGGCAAGTTATATCGTCATTTTCGTCAAGGACATAAGCGATAAAGAAGGGGAAGAAAAGGCAACAGGCCAGTGATTTTGAATGCAACGTTGATTGATGAACGTTCAGAGATTGTCGAGGGTCGAACACGCCTCGGAGATTGACACGATATTAGGGAAAAAGGTACAGGTGCAATCACGGCGGGATCACACTTTGTAAAAAGACTTTAACACCCGCCTCTTTTGATCTCATAACGCCCACTTTATCACTATCTACTTGTTAATTATGTCGTTATCTAGCCACCTTGAACTTGTTGAAGATAAGCGTTCTTCCATCAACCAACATCATGATCTTGCAGATGTTTTGTTTCTTATCATCTCGGCGGTTTTATCCGGTTGTGGAGGCTGGAAAGATATCGAAGTATTCGGCCACAGTAATCTCCCTAGGCTGAGACAGTTCAGAGCATTTAAACACGGTATTCTAAGGAGACATAGCATTGCACGTATTCTTAAAACTGTGGAGACTGATTCTCTGGTTTTGGCCTTGTTCAGTTGGGTCAACGAACAGCGCTCTCAGTCTGGTAAACCAATCATTGCGTTTGATGGCAAAACCCTGCGCTTTGCCAGTAAAAAGCGTGAGGATAGCTTACGCTTGGTGTCCGCTTTTGATTGTGAGTTAGGTTCAACTTTGTATCAGCGTCCAGTAGAAAGTAAATCCAATGAGATACTGACAGCTTGATATTTCAGACTCTATCATCACATTAGATGCACTACATTGTCAGAGAGCGACACTTTCAGTGTTGATTTCAAGAGGGGCTGACTACTTGGTTTAGGTCAAAGTAAATAATAAAAAATATATAAATCAGTTGCTTAATGTTTTTAAAAAGCCTTTAAAGAAGAAAGAAATTTGCCTGAAGATGTACAAGTCAGCAATGGTCATGGGCGTCAGGAAACACGTATCACTTATGCTCTGAAGGCAGATAAACTGTCTGAAGAGGTAAGAGAAAAATGGTCCAGGCTCACTTCATTGGTCGCGGTGGAAAGACACAGCAAGTCTGATCCTACAACAAAAATAGACACGCACTTTTATGTTACTTCTGTCGAGCCGGATACACAGAGGTTACAAAAAGCCATCCGCCATCATTGGCACATAGAGAACCAACAGCATTAGGTGTTGGATGTCGTGTTTAAAGAAGGTGCTTGCCAGATCAGCGAGCCTATTTCGGCGGAAAATATGGACTATTCAGACGGGGTGTTCGCAATCTGGTAAAACAGCACACAGGCCGTAAAGATTCGATACGTGGCAAGTGTATTCGGACCTGTTTTGACGATGAATTCAGGGCAGAGCTTATCTTCGGTTGATGGTCGTCAACGAAGTATGCTCTCACCCTACAGGTGTAATAGTCACAGTTTCAAAGCGAAAGGCACGTTTTTACCTTGTCAAAAAAGCCGCATCAAAATCAGCAAAAGATGTTGCGCAGGCAACCATACAGTTGCTTGCGCCGTATAAAAATCACGTGCATACAATCACAGCAGACAATGGTAGAGAGTTTGCTGCTTGTGAAGTTATCTCGGCCACTTTGGAAGCCGAGTTTTATTTTGCACATCCATATTCTTCATGGGAGCGTTGGGCAGACGAAAATGCAAATGGTCTGCTACGGCAGTATATAAAGAAAGACGCCTATTTAGAGAAGAAAGTGATGCAGGCGTTGAGTGCGTGATGTTGCTAGTAAATTATCGGCCAAAAAAGTGTTTGGGTTTTAAGCAGCCAGCTGTGGTATCAAAAGAAATGACGCAGGCTGCTTAATTTTTGAAAGAGTGTCGCACTTCAGAGTTGAATTTTTGATAAATAAATGGAACAAAGGGGAATGTCAAACGTATATAAGATACAAGCTTAATAAAAATATCTTGCGAATAAATATAATCTGTATTAGCAAGGTTTAAAGTTTCTCAATCTTTATCTATTCAAATTCTCAAATCTTTTAAATGTGCATTTTCTAATCATGTAACGTAATGTTATAAAAAATTTAAGAATAAACTCATTAGGAAGTGTGCTTTTTGAAACTTCATTTTTTACAAGCGAAGCTTCAGATTTAATCTGGTTTTTTGGGGTGTTGGTAACACCTTTTTTGGAAAGTGGTATAGCGTAAATAAAGTTCACTGGTGAGCTTTTAATATTGTTTTATAGGTGATGATTAATCCCTATGATTATTATTAAATTAACTGAGGATATAAAAATGGAACCTTATGCATCAAAAATAGCGCTGGCATTTATTGGGACGGCTGCAAAAGAAACTGGGTATTTTTTTGTTGAATGCTTTAAGACACACAGGTTGTTTAAATATGATTTTAGCCAAAGGAAATTTTGTGTCATGCAGGATGTTGCAGATAAAAAATTAAATAAGGAACAGCAGAAAAAGCTATTTCAACTAATTAAAGAAGTTAATTCTGTTTGTGCGACGATATTTAACTCAAAATTTGAAAGTGAAGCAAAGGCTGCAAATAACTGGGATGATGCAAAAACTATACTTGAAAAGTTAAAGGTAGGTGGAGGGTTTAGAAGCAATAAGTTGAACTTTGAGAATGCATCGAAAGAGTTGTATGACTTAGTGGAAAAAGCTTCATCAGAGGATATTCCAGAGGAACCCCACGCTTTAAAGCCACGAGAATCCTTAATTATTAATGATATTAAAAAACATCTGGATTCGACATATGATGATATGCTGAATGATTCAATAGTTTTTGATAAATAATGTGTTATACGTCACAGATTATAGCAACTTAAAAAGCTTTAATTCTAAGATAATATAATTTTAATTAACTTCAGATAAACCCCTAGTCCCGCAGGGGAGACTCGCATAGGTTCTACCTATACAGCGGTATAGACAGTTATCTTCTTATCTGGACAAAAGAAAGAAGGTAACACCTATGCGAGATTACAAAGCTTGTCTCATACAAGGGCGTTGTTTCTTAAATTTAGGAGCTTCTCAGGCATAGTTAGTGTGATCTGATCATCAAACCTATCAGCTAAACTTTTATAAAGAAAAAGAAAAAGAAAAAGAAAAAGAAAAATAAAATCAGAAATTGGTCACAATACAATCGAGCCTTAATCCAATGCGGTAACATCAATGTTTGACTAAGCGATAACGCTATTTTAAAGCGGTAAAATAGAGAAAAACACGGTGGGGTGGCCGCTTCAATTACCATTCAGACTTGGCAATTGAAACTTGTTTAACGATTAGAGCGGACTTTAATTTGCCGCTACGTGCAGTGGTGGGATGTTAACTTCTTGCTCAATATCATGAACACGATCTTAAAATCACCCGGCTATAGCTGTTTATGTAAGCGAAGTAAAACCTTGTCAGTACTGTATCGACCCTCTACGAGTAAAGATTTCAAGGACATTGTTGTCGATAGTACCAGCTTGAAAGTGTTGGGCAACGGTGAAAAACACACTCTCAAACACCATGTAAGTAAACGTTGGATGTGGCGAAAGCTCCATTTGGCAGTAGATGCAGCAAACCATGATATTGAGAGTGCTGAGCTGTCAATGGTAGGAGTATCAGATGGCAAAGCGCTCTGTGATTTACTGCGACCATTACGTGTAAATATATAGAGTCACAAGGGATGGAGCTTATGATACTCACAGTTATTGCAGCTAAGTGTATGAATAAAATTGTTTTTGTGCATATTTAAGAGGAAGTGCACGATGCTTGGGCAAAGAGCATCTTAGAGAACATACTGTGCTAATGACGCGTCAAATAGGCTTGGAGCAATGAAAAGTTATCATTTTCGTTCACTCGCAGAGACAGCGCTGTACCGATTTAAGCAGAGACAAACCGAAGAGTCGAAGTTCTAACAATCAGCACACAGAAGCCATGAATCAAGTGAAGGCGATAAACACCATGAATAGGCTAGGTCTGCCTGCATACCAGTCTCAAGTGTGAGAACCCGAGCTTGAGGTTGATCAACAAGGCCTGCGCAATGTCAGGAATCACGGACAAGAGCAAGAGTTTCATCAAGCGGCTGATGCCGCAGCCAAAGTAAGTACGGGATCAGACGCAACTAACGACTATACAAAAAACCTTACTCATTTTTCTTCAAGGCAGACAGATGCTACTGCAATTATATTTTAACAGAAGTACCCTAATTAAATTACATTAGAAATTTAAGAGGGAATAGTTAATTTATAATAGAAAATAAGATAGTGGTTATTAAAATTTTTCTTTCTATGAAGTTGGAGATGGAACTCTTAATTCTCCGGTTGGTGGAGATGGTTGATGGGTTAAATGTCACAGGTAAATCCAATGTGCTCGAATGGAAGTGTCTACTAAAAATTAAAATGGTATGTGGTGTTTTATATTCACTTTAATGTTGATTTAAATCTTGGTTCATCAATAATGATCGCTCATTAATGAGGGTTGGTAATTTTTTCAACCAAATGAAAGTCCTATAGAAATGGGTGTGTAAAGTAATACTTTGCTTATTAAATGGTAATGAGTTCAGTGTTTGAATTAAGTAGATAAAAGTCTTTTAATCTTTCAGTAATATAATGTGAGATGTAGTGTTGGTTTTTTCTGTTACTTTAAACCGGTTAAAGCATATAAATGATGAGGGTTCAATGCGCGATGTTCAAGCTTTTATAGCGGTTCCTGATTGGCAAGGAGTCCTTATTAAGGATGATTATCAAATTCTTCCATCTTGGAAAGATGGTGATTTATTCTTTGCTTTAGCAAATCAGATGAAGCTAGCGAAACTGGCCAATAATCAACCAGATTTCTTTCTATCTTTTGTTTCTGATTATAATGATCCATCTAAGGATAGTGCATTGTATTCAAACTTAACAATTGGACTTGTATCCAATTTAAAGTTGGATACTGTACGAGAGGATTTAGGTAAGGAAAAGACCAATAAAATTATAGTTCCGTGTGCATTTTCTTCTGACGCATACTGGCATTTTGAGTGTGGTGATGAACATGAAACATATCCGTTTGCCTGGGAAAGTGCAGGGCGTGCTCGAATAGTGTGCAGGATCAGTGCAAAAACAGGTAATTTATTATATTCAGCTTTAGGTAATAATTCTATATCAATATGCAGAATTGCTATCGAGAGTGGTGTAGTAGCAATGTTACCTAGGGTGGATAAGAAGGTAACACTTGAGTTCGATTCAATAATTTCTGATCTAAAAAAATGGAATTCTACAGAAACTGATGAAATACCATTCCAAGGGGTAATTAAGTATTTTCAACAAAAAGGAAAAAGTACAGAGGAGAGCTTTGCATTAGCTGGTAGATTAAATCATTTTTTTGGAAAGCCAGCCCCATGTCTTGATATTACAAGAGGTCCATTTATAACATTAGAAAATGTGCCTGATAATATCACTTGGGATTTGAAGGAGTTACTTATTACTTCTACACCAAAGTTTCTGAACTTTGATCCGTTTACACCTATTATTGAAAAAGGAAAACGTGATGAGGTGGTCGGTTTTTCGAAAATACCAGCTTTGCCTTTGGACTTATTAAGTGAGAAGGTTGTAGTAGCAGCAGTGCTACCAACCAATATTCAACAATGCTTTGAAATTGTTGTAAATCTTCGGGTAAAAGCAGAGTTCTCTCAAACAAAAAAAGCAGAATTAACAACAGTAACTATTTATTCTCCTGATACGCCTTATCAAGGATCTGAACATACGCTAAAGTTTTCGAAGGCAACACTGCATCCGTATGAGGTGAAAGTGACAGCGGTGTTTTATGATAATGTACAAGAGACCAAGTGGTTTGAGGGAACAAGCAATTATTTATTTATCGGTTGGAATAATTTGCCAGGAAAACTAATCAATATTACCGCTAAAAGAGATGTCTTTTCTCAAGCGAAAATAGAAATTTCAATTGTGAAAGATAAAGAAAAAAACCTAGAAACTACCATTTATAAGGAAAAACCTTCAGCAGCATTTCTTTTACCTAAAGAGTTAGTAAATGGACATGTTAAAATTGTTGCAACGGACCTTCTGAATAAAGAAAATTCAATTGTACTTGAATTGCCAACACACTCCATGGATTTAGACTTGTATACCTTTACTCAATATGGAGCTCAAACAGCAGAAATTGAAGTCGAATTTGATAATTCCTTGACAGAAATAGACATTGAGTTTAAGCCAATGTATGGAAGTGACTTCACGACCAAACTGAATTTTACAAAGGAAAAACCAACTAATACATATTGTTATAATAGCCTCCATCTATTTAAAAATGGATATCTATATCGACTTGTTCAATCCGGTGAGGATAAGCAATGGTCCGATCCTGAAAAACCAGATGTTAAACTTAAAATAGACTTAAATCATTATGAATAATTTACCGATAGGGTTTTATGTAGACAATTTATACTGCTTTCCGGTTGGACCTTCTGGATCTCAACGGTTTTGCTACTTACCAACAACTCCAAGAATTGAAGTCCTAGGTAATGAAGTGAAAGCAAGGATATTAAACAGTGATGATGCTGCTGTCCTTGCGCTTCAAATTGTATGGGAAGCAGATACAGACACAATTGAAAAAGCAAAGTCAGAAATCAAAAATCGCTACCCAGAGCTCAGCTTTATCAATCTTAGTTTAGCTGATTTTAGAGGCGTGACAGCTACTTTAAATATAAATAAAAATGACAAAGTTATTTATTCAATTGGACCGATTAATACCTCTGGTCCGGATATGTTTAGAGCAGCATTTCAAGATACTCTAAAATCAGCCGAGAAAGAGGCTGTGCTGAATGCCTTCAATACAGGGGAATCAGGAGTTATTACAATTGTTTACGATGGATATTTGAAATTGAATGAGATTGCTGATGCAGAATTTGACGGTGATTTAGCTACTGAGATAAAAGCACTTGCACCAAGAGAAGTTGAAGAAAAAGGGAAAGGATTTTTTTCTAAAAAGCATAAAATATTAACCCCAAGCCCATCACTTCAAGAATGTAAAGATGCTGTTGGCAAAGCCATTGAAAATAAAAGTCTTATAATCCAACATAAGGATTCGGCAAATGTTTCTAAAAAAGCAAAAGATACTGTTATCCAAGAGATAATTAATGATATATCGCAATGTGTTTTTACTAAAATTGAGGAAGTGGGTAAAAATTCTCAATATATATCTTCTTATTGTTGCAGAATAAAAAAGACAAAAGCAGAGTCGGTTAAATTCAATTTGAAAAAATCCTATGATTTGGTTGGAACAATTTCTGAAAGTAGGGGGAGGGATATAATCGAAAAATAACCAGCCAGAATTACAAGATAAAAAATAGTATAGTAACCATTTCACTCCTTTGCTTATATAGTTATATTGTGAAAATTTAAGGAAAGTATAATGTTAAAAATTGCTCCAGCTGTTTATGCAAAAAAAATCCCTAGCGAATATGGCCCTATGGATTACATCTTATATCCAGATAGTGAAAAAGAAGGCTCCTATTATGCAATGGCTGAACGCCCAACATTTCAAGTAGATGAAAACGGTGATCCTTGTTTTAATCTTACTTGGTATTTTGGATCAGGTGAAACCCCTGGTGGTATCTGTAGTATGACTGTTGCGCTTCCAATTCCTGATATGAATAACAAAGAGGTACAATCAAAAATCATAGCAGCGCTTACGGGAGATCAAAAAACACAAGATGTCGCTCAAAAAACTTTTGAGTTATGTCAGGCAATGGATGCAGAAGATCAAGATCAAGTTACAGCACTTCAAAAAGAACTTGGTTTTGACAATGATACAGCTAAGCAAAAATATAATCTTTATAATAAAACATCTGATTGGACTCAGTTCTTACCAAAAATAGGAAATTTAAAGATTAGCCCTATGCCTTACAAGTCAGGTGAAGTGACTGTTCAAGCATTTGCAAATGAAGATGCATATCAAAAAGGAACACCTGCTGCTGAGTCAGGAAAATTGACTACAATTCCATCTTCAATGAACAGCAATGATGCGGTCGTTACTTTTAACTTACAAGATTTAGGAGCAAACTTATTTTGGCATGGAATGGGGGGATGGTCTTTTGCTGAAGAAGGAGTTCAAGCACCTCCTTCAGATGATGAAGCAGTTGGAGGGTCTAGCATCATAACTGTTAGTTATAAAGTAGAATTTGATGGGCTTTTACCTGCTGCAGAAGCAGTAGTTACTTTGAATAAAGAGGTAATGGCTAAACTGGACATTGAAGACGTTGTAAAAAGAGGTTCCTGGGGTAGAAGATATAGAGAAAAAGAGGTTAGAGGAAAAGAATATATAGATGCAATTAATAATAGTACAAAAATTACCATTCCTGCTGTAATTGATGAAGGAGATACAAAACAAGATATTACGAAACTTCTTACTGATTGGTCTGCAAAACAGTTAGAAGAAATGGCTGCTTCTCAAATGCCAAATGTAAATATGGATGATTTAAAACTTGGCGATATAGAAAAATTAAAGACTGTAAATGAACAAAAACGTACGTATAGTTTAGCACAAGCCGTTAGAATTAATAAGTACCCTCAGGCTCAATTATCTAAAATTAGCTCTTTATTAAAGAACCCTAATATACATGAGTTGAAGAAATTTTTCAATGTAATAAATCTTAATGACAAGCCATATTTCAATGTAAACTTAACTGTTGGCACTCCTTCAATTTCAAGACTTAAAGAATTAGATATTAATAGCCTTGTGGTCACAAGCTTAGAGTACCATAACTCCAAGTTACGTGATAAAGATGGTAATGAAGTAAGCACAATTTCATTTGAATCAAGCAAAGATCAACCTGCTAGTAAGGAATTAATAGGTACTTTTTCAAAAGGTGGAAAGGCTAAAGGATTGAGATATAGTTATAAGGTTATTTACAATGGTGGGACTGATGCTTTCGAAGTCAAAGATATTGAACAATCTGGTGACCAAAACTATCTTGATTTAAGTAGTTTAAGTTTGGGTGTATTAAACATTACAGTTAAAGGACAAGACTTACCTTGGGAAGTTTTATCAAATGTAAATGTTGAGATTGATGGCGATGGTTGGACAGGTTCTACAAGATTAGATAACAACAAAACAACTGGCAATATCATTAAGCATATTGGTAAAGATGTTAAAACTGCACCTGCTTATAAAATTACTTACAATTTCATATCCGGATCAGCTGTTACAAAGACTGGTATAGTTGAAAACTTTGAAAATGGTATAGGAACAATTATGTTGAAATCTCCTCTTGGTGATAGAGTTTACGATGTTAATTTTGAGTTAGGTAATGAAGTGTCTAAAGCAAAATTAAGAGTTGAGTATACAGTGGCAGATGACAAAGGAACAGATCATGTATTTAAGGGAAAGATCGAATTAGATAAATCGGGCTCTGATAGTGCAACTTGGAAAGTTCCAGCAAAATCAGATTCTCAAAGTTCAATTTTCAAGGTTATAAAATTACAAGTAAAAACTGCAAGTGGTCAAACTCAAGAAGTTTCGGATCTTTCTGGAGGAACTGTAGCTCCTGTAATGGATGATATAGATATCACTGTTCTTGATAATGGACTATCGAGCTTTTAGAAGATGTTAGTCAATAATAAACAGGTTGAAATACAAGGAATGGAGGATGTTTTAGTATACCAAGACGCCTCCATACCAACTCGATATTATTATTGTTCATCAAAACCACAAATTTCCAAAAACGGATCAGGGTATCAACTCAAATTATTGCATTATAGTCAAATTAAAAATGAATCAGTAGGGATGTTATCGTTTTTAATCGATCTTGAATTAAATGATGATGCTTTAGCACAATTGAAAAATAAACTTGGCAAGGATGCTGAACTGGTACCATTTCCATGGCTGTCCGGAAAAGTAAATGCCATGTTGCTTGGAGGAGAAGCTTTGTCTTTTACTCCTTCATTATTCGGAAGTAATTCCACAGCAATAAGTATGAACCTGAATATGGAACAATATCTGTTGCTGACAAGAAAAAATGATGGAAAAAAGTTTTCTCCTCTTTCTATAGTTTATAGCCTGACATTTGAAGTTTTAAGGCAAGTGTATTCGTATAGCGTTAGGTTTAATGCTGCTGAATTTAGAAATTGGGTTCAGAAGAAAGCAAAAGCTGGATTGATATTTATAAGTTTTGAAAAAGTAGAAACTTACGAAGAGCTAAAATCATCTGGTGTGATTGAAATTTTTTCTGAAAATACAACCCAAGAAGAGCCTCCAGAAGGTTTCAAGAAGGCTTTTTTGACAAGTATCAAAGCTGTTCTGGACCCGTTACCACAGTTTAGTCAACGAAATTCTGATAATGAATGGTCTATTGGTTTTTCTTCAAGTGAAATTGTAGATATTAAGAATATTGAGAAAAAGCTCGATTTAAACATGACGGTCTCTAAGCCTGTTTTACGACAAGTTTTTTTTCAAGATATGCCACTTGGTTTGGAAGAAGCATTAAAAACAGTCAATGATATTGAGATACCAATAGGTCAGGTTTTTACTCAAAAGCTGACAATAAGATGTATATATGATTTTGATGATGAGATGATTGAGGCAATAGAGATAAGGATATTTAAAGCTGAGGACAGTGCCAATAATTCGATTTTCGGGGTTTTTAATAAAGAAAGCTTAAAAGAGAAAGTATTAGAAATTGTTCATGATCCGAGAGATGAGAGGTTGTATAAATATGGTTACAATATTTATTTTAAGAATCAGCCTTCGGTGAATAATCCTTTGAAAACACCTAGGTCTGAATTGAAAAAAGATGTGGCATTTCTTGATATCCAACCACAAGAATTTTATTCATGTCGAGTTTTTTCTGTCTTTACTGTAAAAGAGTTTCCATGGGAATTAATTAGTGTGGCTAAGGTTGAATTAAATGTACCTGGTGATTTCAATATAAGTCCAAGTGTACTTCGATTAACAGATAAATATAGAACCGGAAAGATCACTGCGTTTTCAAAAGAAGTAAAGAGCTTTGAAAATGCGATGTATACAGCAACATGTCATTGCAAAAGAAGTAACAAATTGATTTTTCTTAAAGGGTACATTGCTGGTCAAGTAATTTTATTGAATCATTTATCAAAACGAAGTATAAGTTTTTATGTGGCTGATAAAGGTGTGTTGGATGATTATAATGAAGTGATTATTAAAGTGTTTGAAGGGGAGGGGCAATTGATGAACAAAGGTACAATTACATTGAATGCTCAAAATCCAAAAGCCGACTTTGAATATTGGCATACATTAAATAATCGAGATGTTCAGTATCAAGTTAAATTTGGTGACTCACTTAAGATGCAATATATATCAGTAGGTAAGGACAATAAAATAGAAGTCCCAACTACTGAAAAAACCAATAAACTTTAAAGTGGAAAGTTATGATTTTAATAGCAAATAATAAATTAAATGTTGATGGTGTGGATGTTTATCCTGACCATCAAAATAAAAATCAATTCTGGTACGTTCCTGGTGAAATCAAGCTAGCAGAGCGTAATGGCAAAAAAGAACTATCTTATATTTGGTACATAGATTCTATAGCTGATAGCAATGGAACTGGTTTCCTTAATTTTGAGGTGAATACTGCTGTTTCTCAAGCAACATTAGATAAAATTACGCAACAAGTTGCTAGCAAACACAATCTTGATAAAAGTAAGATAGTCCTCTCTGCTGTGCCTTATACAAAGGGTAATGTAAACTTCTCTGTATTAGGTCCAATGGCTAAAACAGCGGATAAGAATTTAAAAAAAGGTGATGATTCAGTATTGCGTGTTAGTGATGAGCAGCTTGTATGGTCTGCAGGTTCTTCTTCATTAGTTGGTGATAACAGTGCGGTGTGCTCTGTGAAATTTACGAAAGAAGGAAAATTAGCTGCAGCAATGAAGCAGGCTATTGTGGAAGAATCTAACTCTATTTCAGTAATTTATAGTCTTGATTTTTTAGCAATGCGTCCAGCTATTAGTTTTTCTGTAAAAGGAACGTTGGAAAAAACAATTAAAGATTTTCAGGCAAGTATAGGAACACAAATTCCTCTTGAATCTTTTATCCTAGATCTTGGAATTCAAGCGCAATGGCAAAGGATCATGGAAAATACAGACCTTGAAATTAAGGTTGAGAACTATATTGGTGATGAAACTGAAGGTTTAAAGTGGGCAAAACAAATTGTTCTTGATTATGTATTAAAGAACTTTTTTGAGGTTCAAATCGGTAAAAAAGATGGTATTTGGAGTCCATTAACAGATGCTCCAGAGGTAAACGAAGCTGTTCAAAAAGCAAAAAGTGTGGAAGAGGTTGCAGGGCAAAAAGCAGATGAAGAAGGGAAAACAGGAGAAGAAAAGGAGAGTGCAGTAAAAGATGTAGTTGATGCCGCTATGACGTTTATTCCAAAAGTAAATATCAGAGCTGCTTATTATGATGGTAAACAAGAAAATAAAATTGACTTTTTGTATACTGAAATGAAGGCAACTACTTATCCGGCATTACCACAATCATTGGTTCTTGAAGGAATAGGAAATACTGATAGTTACATCTCAAAAATCAATAGAGCCGATGATCCATTTGGATTACCTTATCCTGTATCTGTAGTTGTTCCAAGTGCTGATGAGTGTGCAGCAAAGGAGATTGAAGCTGTTAACATTCGAGCAAAATATCCTGCTAAGGGAGACAAGCAGGTAACTTACAGTTATTCGTTATTATCAAGAAAAACAGAAGATCCAAGCTCTTTCCCGTTCCAAATGGATAAAGCGGGTTCTTTAGATGTTGCTTACTCTGTGGATTATGTTTTTAAAACTAATGGAGCTTATAACGCAGCACAAAGCAAATATACTGTAACAGGTCATAGTGAAAACCAAATGATCACAGCATTACCTGGAGAATCGTTAGATTTCCTATCTCTTGATCTTCAATTAGCAACTGACTTTTATTGGGGAGAAGTAGATCAGGTAATTGTTTCATTAACTAGCTCAAAATGGGAAGGCGAGAAACAAGTTGTATTTAATCAAGGTGCTGAAAAATCTCAAACATTGAAGTTTCGTTATGATGCCAAGTTCAAAAATGATCCAATTCAATACGTTGTGAAATTTATTAGTGGAGGAGCTGAAGTAGCGAAGCATGATCCGGAAAAAGTAGTCGGAAGCTTAATCAATGTTCGAGATCGTTTTGCAAGTCATACACCAATTACTTTCGCAGGTAACTTTGAGTGTGATAGTGCTGAAATTTATTGTTCATATGAGGATGGAGAATATTATTGGGATAAAAGCTTCACACTACATAAAGGAAAAAAACATGTGGTCATTGTTCCAACTTTAAATAAGTTTACAGGAAGCGCACAGGACTTGAGAGTTAATTATGCAATGACTTTAAGTTCAGGGGGTTCTTATTCTGGAGTAGCAGAAGGAAGAAAGCCTGTTATATTGAAAAGTACAACATTAGTATAACATGACTTATCAATTTCAAGACTACCAATTACAGCAATTGGGTATAGCTAGATCGTTGGGAATTGTGGAAGAAAATGATGCATTTATTGGTGCGGAGCTGAAAAAGGTAACAGACAAAGCACTCCATAGTTTTGATACAAATGATTCTTGGACTTACAGTTTTCTAAATAGAACTGGTGCACCATTGGAGTATTCATTTAATACCATGTCTAACGATCTTCGTTATACATTGGAAGTAGGAAAACCGCAATTGAATCCTACTTCCAAATTATCTCTTATAGAAGATTTAATGGATCAGTTAGTATTTAATTGGCCCAAATCTGAGGTAGAGTCATATATGGAACAGCTTCAACAAGGCCAAAGCCTTGAGTGGGGGGCATGGCTTGGGGTTCGACATGGAAAAGGAAAGACAGAGTTTAAAAAATATGCCGAAATACCTTCGCAAGGAAAAGTTGATTACTTTTTATTAAAAAAATACCTTCCAGAATTTCTAAGGGTAGAACAAGGTTTGGCTACACCAGTAATGTTGGGAAATAAGCTAGGTTCAGAACGATGCGAAATTTACTTTGATCTTAACCATAGAAGTGTAACCGTAAGTGATCTTCACCAACTTCTTGCTTATGTTGGTTTAGAACATCGAACAGAGGTATTAATGGAGTTGGTAAAGTCATTTCTTTTTCGCGAAGAATCAGAAGATGAAGAATATTTACCAGAAGCACAATGGGGTTTTAGCTATTCTGTTTTACCAGGCTCAAAACATGCAGCATTTTCATTGTATGCAATGACAACCGGGTTATATGGAGGCGATGGTTTTGTAAGACAACAATTCTTAACAAACTCTATGACACAAGGATGGGATGCTAAACTCTATGCAGAGTTAAGTACTCCTATAAGTAGATGGGGATTACGAGCTGGTTATCATAACATGATTTCTTTTGTAATCTCAGAACAGGATAGTGGCTATCATTTATCGCTAAGTCCACCACCATCACAACCTTGAATAGCCGATATTGAAAAATACTTAATTTATTGCTCTTCTTGATAATCTGTAAGCGTCGCCTAAACACCAATCCTTCAGTGCCGATGGTCGTTCAACTCCGCCAAACTGAAAAACTGTTTAAACAAGGCGAATTCAGTAAGTCGAAGCTGTACTCACTGCATGCCCCCTATGGCAGGATAGTTGTCATTTCTAAAATTTAACCAATTGGGGGGGGGGATGTGTGCCTCGTTATAGTGAAGAGTATAAACAGCAAATTCTGAACAAATTACTGCCACCATCTAACTTAACGGTGTTTGAAGTTGCTCAACAGGAAGGTGTCAGCGAACAAACCTTGTATAATTGGCGAAACAATTTCTATATACCTTCAAACCGGTCCTATCAACCACGATATCAATGCCTCCGGATTGGCTTATAACGAACTGCCAGCTCTGCGCTTGCACAGACAGCTGTAAGTTGGCGTATCTAAATCAAGCTTCATCATTGATCTTAATAAGGAAACAAAACCCTGTGCAGCTCGAAGAGACAAACGAAATACAGCTCGTAAAGTAAGACAGGTCTCAATCGCCAGCTCAGAGAAATGATTAGCTCGCCCTATACTGCTGTGATGTTGTGTGTTGTTCCACTGTTCAATCGCATCCTCGGAAAACCACACCTGGATGTTGCTTCTGGCGATAAGGGCTTTGCTGTAATTACGCCAGTAAGTGACACATTTTTCTTCCAAAGTTCAGTCTCGGTGTCTGCTTTTGAGAGCTGATTACACAAGGCTAAATTAGTTCAGTTATTTAGGAAACAACGCCAATGTCTATATCAAATATAAAAGTCCTGAAAGGACGAGCTACTAGCAGTGAACTGGGAGATGCGCTTATTAACCCAGGTGCTAGTTTAAAAAACAAGGTAGTATTTCAATCTGCTAATGGAACCTCAAGTTACTTACCTAATTTCGAAAATGCTTCAGAAGCAGTTGATGGCACAACCGCTTTTGAACCGAGTTTATCTGAAAATGGAGAACTTACCATATATGTGAGACCAGTACCTCCAGCTTCGATTAAAAAGCAGGTGGTGAGTGCTACAATGGTAGACCGTACAACCTTTAGTTTAGTATTGAATGCAAGTGCTAATGAAACAAGAATTCCATTGACAAAAGCTGATGTCAATGGATATCAAAAGCTAACCGCAACATTGACAGGGAATAACCTGAAAAATGCTCAAGAATCGCTTCATGATGCTAGTCCAAATGTGGCAATTGAAATGACTCAAAAACAAACTGTTGCAGCGCTTCAAACCAAGGAATTTATTAAAATGAATTGGTCGAATAAAGAGATTAAGGATGGTTTATTTGCTTCAATGGGGGGGATTTCAATGCATTCTCCAGATGCTTTCTATAATATTGCTTCTTCAGCAGACCGTGATTATCCTAATCAATTTTTGGTAATGGATATTACCTATGTTTCACGAATCTCAGCACCGTCTTTACCTGGATTTGTACGTTGGCAAGTAAGTTATGATGGGCGACTCTATAACTACTACCAAGATAACCGAGATTTGCGTCGTGTGTTCTTTGTTCCTGACTACTTTGAATTTGCAAAGGGACCTAAAGGGCAACCATCGGTAACAATGCTACGGTTTTCAATTCCAGAAGGAGCAAATAGTATAGAGCAAACCGATGCAACCTTCCGTTTTTATGGTTCTCCAATTGTAGGTATGGATAGAATTGCACAAGCTGCTCAATCTTTAAAAGATGAACTTGGTTTTATGCCAATTATGACATCAATTGAAGATGCAAATGGTAGTGAGAAAGCATTTACATTGAGTTTACCTCATGAAGAGGATACAAGCAGTAACTATGTGCCGCAACCAAAAGCAACAATTCATTTGACAGAGGATGATAAGAAAAATGGAGGATTAAGAGATGAAGTACATCTAAACTTCAAACAATTTATAGAGGTTTGGGCAGCGATACATAGTACAGCACCAGAAAACCCATTATTCAGAGGTTGGGTTGATTTGACTTTATCACAAGGAAAGTTCAAAGAGAAAATAAACTTTAATGCAAGAGTTCCTGCGGCACAACAAGCAGCTTTTTTTGATTCGATTCTTGATCAAAATTCACATCAAGCTTATCACACCCAATTAGGCATATATACAATACCTGTTCTTTTTGATAAACCAACGAAATTCGATGATGGTGGAGAGAAAAAAGTATATCAAATTGAGTTAAATTTCTCTACATCAAGTACTGAAACTCAAAGTGTTGAATTGAATAACGCAAGGCTGCAAGGTAAAGTTACCATCAAGCTGCCAATTCGTTATATTGTTTGTGGCTTGCAAACCCCAAACGAATATACATATACATTAAGAGTCATTTGTGATGATGGCACTATGTATAAATCTGATCGAAAAATTAAGGCAGGAGAAACTTTATGGATTACTCCTAAATTCATACAAGGCGCAATAAAACAAGAATGTACTAGCTCAGACTTGACCTGACAGTTACCCGTTTTTCAATCGGTGATTGTCAGTCTAGATTTGGGCTAAATTCTTTTCAGCTGTTAAGACCAAGCGATTTTGTCGTACTTTAATTACCACGCGATTCTGTCGTTGTCGCTAATTACCAAGGGAAATTGACGGTTCTCTTTAACCATGTTCTTTGAATGTTTTGTATAAGCATTTGAGGAGCGCCAAAGGTGATTGTTTTGAATTCCAAAGCTCAATTAACAATTGATATCATTGCTAAAGTGGCAGAGCGTAAAATTACAATAGCCAATGCCGCTAAGCTCCTCAATAAATCCAGGCGTACTATTGAACGTTATTTGCAGCGTTACCGAAGCCCTGGGGGATCCCCTCATAATTGAGGCCTCCCAAGCTGATGTATCAAGCGCACGTATTCACGTATAGCCCAGAGTAGTTGCTTCCCCGTCATAACATAATCGCTTCGTCGCCTAACCTCTTTGCCAAGCCTGACAGTCGACAGCACAGCACGATCTCTG
>NZ_JAKRFU010000043.1:0-21921 GCF_022347845.1 Pseudoalteromonas sp. McH1-42
AAAATATGCGGAAGTGGCGGAATTGGTAGACGCGCTGGATTTAGGTTCCAGTATCTTCGGATGTGAGAGTTCAAGTCTCTCCTTCCGCACCATGTTCTTAAAGTTTGAACTGAAACAACTTTTAATACCTTTGTTGGAGTATCGCCAAGCGGTAAGGACAGAAGAGAGAGGTTTTGATCCCTCGCTCATTCACCCCCAGATTCAAATCCTGGGACCAACATTTAGGTTTGATTTTTCGTTGGAGTATCGCCAAGCGGTAAGGCAGCGGGTTTTGATCCCGCCATTCCCAGGTTCAAATCCTGGTACTCCAGCCATCTCTTCTTTGAGAGATACAATTTGATGCGGAAGTAGCGGAATTGGCCAGATGTCTTTAACTAGACGCTGGATTTAGGTTCCAATATCAAAGCGAAAAAATATGCGGAAGTGGCGGAATTGGTAGACGCGCTGGATTTAGGTTCCAGTATCTTCGGAAAGCGTTAAGAAGAAGGATATTATCGATTTAGATTTATCTGGATTCAAGATTTGAATTATTGCTGGAGTATCGCCAAGCGGTAAGGACAGAAGAGAGAGGTTTTGATCCCTCACTCATCCACACCCAGATTTCAAATCTTGAGAAAGTATTTAGATTTGAATTATTGCTGGAGTATCGCCAAGCGGTAAGGCAGCGGGTTTTGATCCCGCCATTCCCAGGTTCAAATCCTGGTACTCCAGCCATCTCTTCTCGGGATGAAAATTCAGTTAAATATACGATGCGGAAGTGGCGGAATTGGCTGTTGTCGAATAAGACGCAGGATTCAGGTTTCTTTTGATTGTATTGATAGAGATTTAATGCGGAAGTGGCGGAATTGGTAGACGCGCAGGATTCAGGTTTCTGTAACTTCGGTTGTGAGAGTTCAAGTCTCTCTTTCCGCACCATTTAACTCTCTTTTCTTGATATCTCCCTTCTTTCTTAAATCTAATATAATCAATGCAAAATTTCGAAATTTTCAGAATTGATTGTTGTCGAATGAGATTCAGGTTTCTTTTTCATTGATGAACTAAATATACGATGCGAAAGTAGCAGAATTGGTTGTTGTCGATTAAGACGCAGGATTCAGGTTTCTTTCTCATTAATGAGCTAAATATACGATGCGGAAGTGGCGGAATTGGTAGACGCGCAGGATTCAGGTTTCTGTAACTTCGGTTGTGAGAGTTCAAGTCTCTCCTTCCGCACCATTTAGTTCTAAGACATCCAAAATTCCATTTTTATTCCTCCGAAACATCCTAATTATTTATCCATTTTCACTATAATTTCCATTTAGTTTTATTGCTTTGCTATCTGTTGTTCCTATTATGAATGACGTCTAAACGACGCCACCCATTGCATGTTTCAATACTTCACGTTTAATTGGACCAGCATGATTAGCCACTTTTAACACCAGGTTGCGGAAATGCTTTAATGGTGCAATTTCGTTAGAGAAGCCAAAGTAGCAAGCGTCCATCATACTCATCATCATCAGATTATCGTTACGACGGCTCTGCTCATAGCGGCGCAGCAAAGCGGCGTTACCAATGTCTTCAGCGCCTTCCAATACGCTTGCCAACGCAGCCACATCTTTGAATCCTAAATTAACTCCCTGCCCAGCCAATGGATTGATGGTATGTGCTGAGTCGCCAATCAAGACTACGCGTCCCTGGTGATACTGGTTAGCATGTTGTCTGGCTAACGGAAATACCGCACTTTGCAACACCTCAAACTCACCGGGTAAATCGAAGAAGTGATTTTGTATCTCCTGCTTTAACTGTGCGTTTGATAACGTCTTCATCTGCGCCAGCTCATTGCCATGGTGATACCAGATCAGATTGGCATACGGGTATTGCATGGGCAAAAAGGCAATCGGTCCGGACGGCTTAAACTGCTGCCAGGTTTTTACCTGCTGCGGCGCATCCAGTTTGATCAGCACACCCATACAATGCTGCTGATATTGCCAACCGGTCACCCCAATGCCAGCCAGTTTGCGTACCACAGAGCGCCCTCCGTCAGCTGCTAAGAGTAAATCGGCCTGATAGCTTTGCTCCGGGTAAATCAACTCAACCGAATCAGTATCTTGCTTGATTGCCTGAGGCGTGCCAGAAACCTGCTCGACCTGAATGCCAAGGCGTTCGAATTGTGCCCATAAACTGGCCTGAATAAGACGGTTTTCGACAATGTGGCCTAAATGCGTTGTAGCCAGCTCCTCGCAATCAAATAACAGGCTGTTATTTTCCTGCTCATACGCTTCGAGCTGTTGATACGGTGCCAGCCTGGCATTGCGAAGCAACGGCATTGCCTGTAGCTCGTCCAGCAAGGCTTCTGAAAAGCGATTAATGGCAGAGACTCGAATATCAATGGCCTCGTCTGTCAGTGCCTGCATGGCATCCAATGGGTGCGTTTCGAGCACTGTGACTGCCAGACCTTGCTGTGCGAGCTTCACGGCAGCCGCTGCGCCAACCATGCCACCACCGACTATCAGCACTTTGTTTTTCATACCCTTTTTCCTTAGTTCAGCTTGCTAAGTTATATCCCGCTATTGTAACCCAATTCGTTCTGAAAGGTTTATTGCCCTGCATATTGTAGCTGAGCAAATACAAGATGCCTTGATCTTGGTTTTTAAAGTTAAAAACTATACTTGGCTAGTGTCATTAGGTCATATAAAATACGCGTCCTTTAAACTAATTTCACGCAAGATCCTGGCAAGGATACAGACTATGCTCTGTATTGATCTAGGAGATGAGCGGGTCGGCTTAGTGGCATTAGTTGTTTTAGCGTCGCACATCGTGCTATTCACCGAGTTGAAAACGAGGCATTATTTCAATGAGTAAAAAGTTGCATATCAAAACCTGGGGCTGTCAGATGAACGAGTATGACTCCCAGAAAATGGCGGATCTGCTTGACTCCACCAATGGCTATCAGCTAACAGAAGAAGCTGAACAAGCGGATGTGATCCTACTCAATACCTGTTCAATTCGTGAAAAAGCACAGGAAAAAGTATTTCACCAGCTGGGCCGCTGGAAGTTGCTAAAAGACGATAATCCAGATTTGGTTATTGGTGTGGGTGGCTGTGTGGCCTCTCAGGAAGGCGACACAATCCGCCAGCGTGCGCCCTTTGTCGATATCGTTTTCGGTCCGCAAACTTTGCACCGTCTGCCTGAAATGATCAAACAGGTCCAAAGCAAGCAAGGCTCAGTGGTCGATATTTCATTCCCGGAAATCGAAAAGTTCGATCGCCTGCCAGAGCCAAAAGCAGAAGGCCCGAGTGCGTTTGTATCCATTATGGAAGGCTGCTCTAAATACTGTACTTTCTGCGTTGTACCTTATACGCGTGGTGAGGAAGTGAGCCGTCCTCTAGATGATGTTTTACTTGAAGTTGCGCAACTGGCAGAGCAAGGTGTGCGTGAAGTGAACCTGCTGGGTCAAAACGTCAATGCCTATCGCGGTGAAATGCATGATGGCGAAATTTGCTACTTCTCTGATCTGCTGCGCTTTGTCGCGGCTATCGATGGCATCGACCGCATTCGTTACACCACCTCACACCCAGTTGAGTTTACACCTGACATCATTGATGCATACGCAGACGTACCAGAGTTGGTAGATCACCTGCACTTACCGGTTCAAAGTGGCTCAGACCGCATTCTGAACCTGATGAAGCGTGGCCATACAGCACTGGAATACAAGTCTACGATCCGCAAACTGCGTAAGATCCGCCCGAACCTAAGCATGAGCTCAGACTTCATTATTGGCTTCCCGGGAGAAAGTAAAGCGGATTTCGAAGCGACCATGAATCTGATCAACGACATTGGCTTTGATATGAGCTTCAGCTTTATCTATTCAGCTCGTCCAGGTACGCCGGCATCGGATCTGCCTGATGATGTAACCGAACAAGAAAAGAAAGAGCGTTTGTACTTGCTGCAAAATCGCATCAATCAGATGGCACAGGACATCAGCCGTAAAATGCATGATACTGAGCAACGCATCCTGGTTGAAGGTCCTTCGAAAAAGAACCCAATGGAATTACGTGGCCGTACCGAGAATAACCGGGTTGTGAATTTTGAAGGTCCACACTCAGTGATCGGTCAGTTCGTTGACGTACGTATCACTGAGGCGCTGCCCAATTCATTGCGTGGTGAACTGATCAGAACTGAAACTGAGATGGACTTACGCCGAGATGTTGCACCTTCGGATATCTTAAATCGTGCACCAGCAGAACCAGAAGCCAATGAGCTGGGTGTTGCCACCTTTACGCCTTAGTCTTGGAATTTCGACGCCAGCTGATGCTGGCGTCTTGTTATTAGGAAGTTGTTTTGAGTAACCAAGTCAAGAATATCGAATTTTATCTGGAACCCTCCGACAATCACCGCCTATCTTCTTTATGCGGGCCTTTTGATGACAACCTGAAGCAAATTGAACGTCGTCTGGGCATTGAAATTACCCACAGAGATAACTGGTTCAAAGTCACAGGCCAACCGGTTGTGGCTAAGGCTGCGGTCGACATTTTAAAATCCCTGTATGTAGAAACTCAGCCCGTACGCGGCAAGTTTGTCGATATTGAGCCAGACCAAGTTCATTTGGCTATCACTGAGGCCAACTGCCTGGAGCAGGAAGCCCCGGATGTGTGGGAAAAAGAAGTCTTTATAAAAACACGCCGTGGTGTGGTTAAGCCTCGTAACCCCAATCAGAGTCAGTATGTGGCCAATATTCTGACCCATGACATCTGTTTTGGTATCGGTCCGGCAGGGACAGGTAAAACCTACCTGGCAGTAGCGGCGGCGGTAGATGCCCTGGAACGCCAGGAAATTCGTCGTATTCTGTTGACTCGTCCGGCCGTTGAAGCGGGTGAAAAGCTGGGTTTCTTGCCTGGCGACCTGACACAAAAAATAGACCCTTACCTACGTCCGCTTTACGATGCGCTATTTGAGATGCTGGGTTTTGAAAAAGTCGAGCGTTTGATCGAAAAGAACGTGATTGAAGTTGCACCGCTAGCGTATATGCGTGGCCGGACACTGAACGATGCCTTTATAATTCTCGATGAAAGCCAGAACACCACCACAGAGCAGATGAAGATGTTTCTGACCCGGATCGGTTTTAACTCGAAAGCCGTGATCACGGGTGACATCACTCAGGTGGATTTACCTCGCGGTGCGCGCTCTGGTCTGCGCCATGCCATTGATGTATTGGGAGAGGTTGACGAGATTTCGTTTAACTTCTTTAAATCTCACGATGTGGTACGTCACCCAGTAGTGGCACGCATTGTTGAGGCCTACGAGAAAAAAGAAGAAGCCGAGCGAAAGGAAAAGTTTAACAAACAGCAGGCAAGATTACAGGCACAGGCCAATACCACACCGGCTGATACACATCCAAACGCCAACGACGAGGAGCGCTCATAATGTCGCTTGAGGTAGATCTACAGATTGCCAGTGACTTCGCCAACCTGCCTTCTGCTGAACAATTTCAGTTGTGGGCCGAAAAAGCACTCCTTGCGTATAAGGAAGAGGCCGAGGTTACCATACGAATTGCAGATGAAGCAGAAAGCCAGGAGCTGAACAGCCAGTACCGCGGAAAAGACAAGCCCACCAATGTGCTGTCTTTTCCTTTTGAAGCACCACCTGGGATTGAGCTACCACTGGTTGGTGACCTAATTATTTGTCCTCAGGTTGTTTTTCGAGAGGCCGAAGAACAGGAAAAAACCTTCCACAATCATTTTGCTCATATGGTGGTACACGGGTGCTTGCATTTGTTGGGCTTTGACCATATAAATGAACAGGACGCCGATGAAATGGAAAGTCTTGAAAAAGAATTCTTAGCCGATCTGGGCATTGCTGACCCATATCGAGATGACGTTTAACCGACTGGAGTAACACACCGCAATGAGCGACGAAAACTCGCAAAGTAGTCAGGGTTCTTCGAGCAAGACCTGGCTGGGACGCATCACACAGATGCTGCAAGGGGAACCCCAAAACAAAGAAGAGTTGGTAGAGGTAATTGCCGACGCACAGGAAAGAGCCCTGATCGATCCTGAAACCAAAGACATGATGGAAGGCGTACTCAGTGTTTCTGAGTTAAAAGTCCGTGACATCATGATCCCGCGTTCACAAATGGTGACGTTGGATATTGATCAGGACCTGGAGTCGCAGTTACCCGCAATGGTTGAATCCAGCCATTCGCGTTTCCCGGTCATTTGCGAAGACAAAGATCATGTCGAAGGCATTTTGCTGGCCAAAGATCTGTTACCCCTGATTGTTCAGCGTGACAGTGAATTACCAACCATTCGTGAGTACTTGCGCCCGGCGGTTGTGGTTCCTGAGAGTAAACGTGTTGATGCGCTGCTCAATGAATTTCGACAAAAACGTTACCACATGGCGATTGTCATTGATGAGTACGGAGGTGTTTCAGGCCTGGTGACCATTGAAGACATTCTTGAGACCATCGTCGGTGAGATCGAAGACGAACACGATAATGAAGACGAGCAACAGGCCATCCGCCAGTTGTCTAAGCACGTGTTTAACGTTCAGGCTCTGACACCATTGGATGAGTTTAACGAGTACTTCAAAACGGAATATGATACGCAGGAAGCAGACACCATAGGCGGGATAATCTTGCATGCATTTGGCCATATGCCAAGCCGCGGCGAAACCATTGACATTGCCCCATTGCAGTTCAAGGTCACCAACTCGGACAATCGCCGCATTTTGCAGTTACAGGTGACGATGCCAAAAACCGAACATGTTGAAGACGTTCTCGAATAAACTCACCGCCCTACTGAAAGACAAGTTTACGTGGCTGGCACTGCTTAGCGGTGCCTCACTGACCTTCAGTTACGCGCCATTTGGACTATGGCCAATCATCTTTGTCGCGCTCGCAGTTGCGTGTTTTGTAACGGATCAGCCCACGACCCGACAAGCAGCCAAGTATGGTTTTTTATTTGGCTTTGGCTGGTTTGCGGCCGGAATAAGCTGGGTGCATGTATCAATTGCTCAGTTCGGTGGTTTACCCCTACCAGCTTCGCTGTTATTAATGGGCCTGCTTTGTGCCTATCTGGCTATTTACCCTGCACTGGCCTTTGCGCTGGCAACACGCTTCTCAGACAAGCCCTGGCAACGTGTCGCATTGCTGCTCAGCGGGTTTGCGATATTTGAATATCTGCGCGGCACTTTACTGACCGGGTTCCCCTGGCTCAGTTTTGGCTATAGTCAGACCGATTCCCCACTAAACATGCTCGCCCCCTGGATTGGTGAATTTGGTCTGACTCTGGTGTGTGTGTTGTTTGGTGCACTTTTATACTACCTGCTCTGGTATAAACGCTATCAGTTAACTCTAATGACCCTGCTGCCTCTGTTTGCGCTCTCTTTTTTGACTCGTACGACAGATAACCCGGTTGAATATACAGGCGAACAAACCCGCATCTTGTTGGTTCAGGGCAATATTCAGCAGAGCCTGCGCTGGGAACCAGAACAATTCTGGCCGACCATGTCAAAATACCAGGATATGACACGACCACTGTGGCAACAGGCTGATCTGGTTGTCTGGCCAGAAGCAGCTATTCCGGAGCTTGAAGACTTAGCCTTCGACTTTTTGCACAACCTGGACAAAGCTGCAGCTTTTAATCAGAGCGCATTAATCACGGGCATTCCTGATTATCAGTTCGACACCCGCAATGTTTACAACACTCTGATTGTCGTGGGTAAGCAACAGGCAGACGACGAGCAGGGTCATTATCAGTACCTGCACACAAACCGCTATCAAAAACATCAGCTGCTCCCCATCGGAGAGTTTGTTCCTTTTGAAAAGTGGTTGCGGCCGGTTGCTCCCCTGTTCAATCTGGCCATGTCTTCCTTCTCCCGGGGTGACGCACAGCAAGCGAACCTGATAGCCAATGGGTTACATGTTCTGCCTGCTATCTGCTACGAAATAGCCTTCAGTGAACTGGTCAGAAACAACTACACCAGTCAGTCTGACATTCTCTTTACCGTCAGCAATGACGCCTGGTTTGGGGATTCACACGGCCCGCATCAGCATATGCAAATTGCCCGGATGCGCGCGCTGGAACTACAACGTCCTTTGGTTCGGGTAACCAACAATGGGATCAGTGGGATTTATGATCCACTTAGTCAGACACAGCACACCTTGCCTCAGTTTGTTAAGGAGACAATGTTACTGGACGTGAAACTGATGCGCGGGGACAGCTTTTATAGTCAGCATGGCAATAAGTGGGTTTGGCTCTTGGTAGCCACTTTAGTGGGGCTGGTATTGCTTAAAAGAAGTGCATCTAAGCTGAAATCTAGCATGGAGCGTGACTATCTGTAGTTAGCGCACGCTCCAGGCAACGATCAGGGGATTACTGATTTACACGTAAATGATAAAGCCCGTGTCTGTGAAAGCTACTCCAGTTTGTGGCAGTACAGCTATTAAATTCACCATTCTTAAACCACAGAGTGACTGTTTTATCAGCCATGCTCGCCGCCAACATTTGACTAAAGATGACACGGCACGCTTCTGGTGTAAATGAGCCTGATTTTTGTGTCACGTTACATACATAATTCGCTTCGCCTAAGCCCGTGACACTCAGATAAACCGATCCGGCAGGAGTTATATCGACCGTTTTAACTTTTCCCCAACAGTCATATGCCTGGGCAGATAAACTTGCAACTGATAACGCTAACGTTGTTATTATCTTTTTCATCTATGATTTCCTTGTTCTGATTTTTAGGGTTGCTGTATTAGCAAGCGCACATCATAGCACACCCATTGTAGAAACAAACAGCGTCTATTCTCTCACGAACCGAACAGCCTGACCCACGCAAGAACAACTCGCAAAGTACACCGAAAGACAACCCCCACCCCAGGGCGCCATGCTGTGTTCGTATCAGGATAACTCGTCACTATCACTTCGCACTATGGTGGCTTGTACAACGGCAAAAGTCGCTTTGTGAGTGTTCGATAGAACTTGCGCCATAAAGGGAAGCGTGTGCGCTTTTTCGGTGCACACTTGGCACTTTACACACTAATGAAAAATTCAACCTATTAATTTATAACAACTTTAAATTTTGGCATGTAACTTTCTTACTCCTGTGTAAACACGCGTAATAGGAGCATATGAAATGAAATCCTGGTTAGACACACTCACCCTCATCTGGCGGATAGACTACAGTGTATGGCCACCCTGTGACTCATTGTTCAATCACAGTTTGGAGCGTTGACATGGCGACTAAACTTTCCCCCGCCCACCCCAGTGTCCAACGAGCTGTTCATATGGTGCAGAGTCAGCAGCTGACCATTCACGAAGCAGCCAGCCAGTTTGCCTTGTCACAGCGAACACTCTATGCTGCACTGCGAAGCAAACAGCCCCAAAATCAGTCGCACTATGCGCAGCTTTTAGAACAAAAACAGCGTCTGGAATCTCAGTTAAACCAGATCTGTGAAGAGTTAGCAACCATGAAGGAGTGTGACTATGCCACTCATAATTGAACCCCTCGCCGAGCTCACCCCGTTACAACAGCAAATGCTTGCATCTCAACTACAAGCGTGTATCGCTCAGGGCGCATCATTGGGGTTTTACCACCCCACCTCTGACGCACACATGACCAACTACTGGTCACAGGTAAATACAGAACTTGGGCAGAATACACGCGTCATACTGGCAGCTTATCTGGAGCAACAATTAGTTGCCTCGGTACAACTCATTCCTTGTAAAAAACAAAATGGTAGACACCGAGGTGAGGTGGAAAAGTTACTGGTTCACCCGGATTATCAACGTCAGGGGATTGCCCAAGCACTGATGCAATATCTTGAGACATATGCCAATCAACTCGGTATGACGCTCTTGGTGCTGGATACACAAAGCGGCGATAGATCAGAACTGTTTTATCAGGCTGTCGGGTTTACCAAAAGTGGTGAAATCCCGCACTTTGTAAGTGATTCACAAGGTGCCATGCACGCAACCAGCTATTATTTTAAGCAACTGGGGTCTCACTAACTCCAGCAGCTTTACAGCAGATGGCTCTCATAAATCGCAATGAGCCTGTGAAATAGTGAATAAAGTAAGCTCGACTCATTGCAATCAGCCCTACTGACGCCAAAAATTTATATTTAAAGCAAGCAACAAGAAAATTCAATATTTATCAATAATGTAAAAACACTTTACTCTATACACACCACCCACAATCTCTGTAACATCAACATTGTACCCTTAACAAAAACGTGCAAAAATACAGCACCCAATAGTTAAAAAACAAAAGAGACAGGGATGAACATCAATAAATCAGCCTTCCTATGGAAGTTATTATTCACATGCCTACTGTGGCACTGTGCTTTTAATGCGAACGCGACAACTGAGCAGGTTGCAGGATTCCAATTCACGAAAACACCGGCTTTTTCTGTATCCAGTAATGCCAGTTCAAGTAGCGACTTTTTAGTGATAAACAGCGATTCAGAAACAGTGCAACTTGAATTTGAGCGCTTTGAAGTCACGAACAAGCCGCTCCTCATCAAACTTGCAAACACCAGCCAGATTAAGACATTGGTTATCAAATCTCGCTACTTTTCCCTCAGAGAGAAAATTTCAGTGGTGGGTAAACCCGTCAATATTATATTTGTTTCTAGCTACGGAACAGTCACTTGTACCAGCTGTTCGTTCGAAAATGTTGAACGTATCACACTTGTGAACGGCACTTATGGATATGGCAGCAGCTCCAGCCACGATAAAATAACAACCAGAGCATCCGGGCGCGTTACCATCAATGGCCTCAGCGCTCCCGGCGCCCACTCACTTGAAGTGATGGCCGATCTGATCAGCACCTCGGGTACTATCGATCTTAACCTGCGCGCTCAGCGTCACCCTCAGGGTGGATTTATTTTCGCTGAAAATGGCGGATATGTACTCGGTTCTGGCGGGGTTAATTTGTATCCAGGCAGAATGACAATCAAGTACAGCGATCTAGACATTCAGGTGGTGAGCAAGAAAAATGAGGTCTATCAGCCTGGCGGTACATTCAAGGCGGCGAGTATAGGTATTGTTGCCTCTCAGCCAATCACTATCCCCAGCAGCACCGAATTCAATACGATGTCCGATGCACTGGCAACCAGTACGCGGCAGGGTCATTTCCACGCGCCCGCCGAAGGTGTATTCATTCAGATCGCTAAGCATGAAAGTGCTCCACTGGCAGTGCATGGTAAACTTTACAGCGACCGGATCATCACAACAAAAACAATTAGTAGTACAACTTTTAATACCAGCGCACGCATTATAGCTCAAACGGTAAAGGTTTTCGGAAGCAAGCACATCTTTAATCATGGCTATATTGATGCAGACAAGATAAAAATCGGCGCAGATCGGTTTATTAATACAGGGACATTAAATGGCTCTGAAGTGAATATTGAAACTGATGGAGATGTGCACAATACCTTTGGTGGGGTGATTAAAGCAGGCAACCTGAGTGCGGTATTAACAAACGGTATGTTTACCAATGGTTCAAGAACTAACAGGTCAAACAGATCAGTAATTATGCCTTTAAATGCGCCCTCAATCAGGATCGACAGCACGGAACACGGCCCCTATTCCGCTTATAGCCAGGCTGGGGATGTTCAAAGCCGGGTGAGTGCCAAAATACATGCAAACACAGTAAAAATTGTCGCTAAAGCCATTGAGAATATTAACCCATACCACATCGCTGAACCACAGGGCGCAGACTGGAGTAAAGGCATCAGTGTCAATACTGTTCAGGCTGATCAAGTGTCAATTGCTGCTGAATCGAGCTTGGAACTTAAAGCAGACAATTATATCCGTAACACTTCGGCGATTTTACGCCTGAATCAGCAGGGAATATTTCATGTTGATACACCATTAATGTTTAACGAGCGATACAGGCTTGAGACGACGTCATATATTATTTCACGCTATGCCTATACCACTGACAATGAAGGGAGTCGTGATGTAGTGGAACATGGAGTTGGCACAAAAATCTCAGCTTACTCTCCGCCAGGACGTGTGATTAGTTTTGGCCAATTCGAAATAGGTAGTAAGGTGGCTCCTTCAACACGTCGGCGCTTTGTGAATGCTTTTTCGTATGTCGAAATCTTCGATAACGCCCGTCTCCAGAAGCTGGATTTGGAGTCAATAGGTATCAAACTGGGCAGCACCGTTGCGAAAGAAAATATTTTCGCCATAAAACAGTGCATTGCGCTTGGAAATTGTAGTGGCAGTACAATAGAAACCTCTGTAGAAGGCGAAACATTACTTTCCGTTCATGGTAACGTTTATGGAATCAACCCCAATGTAGCTTCTGACAGTGACCTGACTCAAACTGATTCAGATTCACTTGATGCAACTATTAATGACAAGATTAAAGAGTACTTTCAGCGTTATGTATCGTGGACCGACGAAGATACTTACAGCGGCTATTATCAGCCAAAGGTGATAGATAACACCTCAGTTAAAGCCGGCCTCTACAATTGTGACGGTTATCGCTATGAAGAGCATGGTCTTACCAGAATTAACGACTGCACATACTCTACCGTGACGGTGGAGCTTAGCAAAATACTGGGCGAAACGTCGACGGCCGATTTTGCAAACACTGGTTACACCTTCAAGCAAGTGAATGACGCCGGGCAGAAATATGCCAGAAGCAATCAACCTACCACAACTAAAGAGGACTATCGTTGCAATTACAGCGCACCGATACAGCAATACGAATGCACGACTAAGAATTTCAAGTATGAGAAAATAGTGGTAAATGAAGAAACCCAGCAAGCCACCATCCATTATAAATATGAAATTCTGATTGAAAAACAGTGTGACCTCTGTAGCGATAAGTTTTTTACCCGATATGTTACTAAGTCACCCACTATCAGTGTGGCAACTTTAATGGCCGGTAACTAAAAGGAATTTCTCATGAAAAAAAACAACCTCTTGGTGGATAAACCTGTCCCCTTTTACAAAAAGGCAATTGCCTATGTAAACATAATTATGTTGCTAGGGCAGATGAGCTTACCGACTCTGGCATATGCCTATAATGCGTTTGACAAGATAAATGCGAGTCAGTCGCTTTCGGGCTCGCCCGAATTTACAAAAGTACCAGGTAGCAAAACTACACAGTATGTGAAATCAGAGCATATTGTAGAGCAGGCCCGACCGAAAACCGCTCACACGATAGCCAGCTTTCATCAGTTGTTACTGAATAACAAAAAGCAAGCGCTGCCTGCACCGCAGTACATTCCAATAATGAACGGGGAAGTCCAGATCATCTTTCCGCATTACCCGTTGGCAAAACAGGTGGGCGATAGATTTGTTCAGTCTCGCCTGATCCGCTCACAGATCTATGCCGAGTTAAATCGCAACCTGATCTCACCTGCCTATGCGGATGAAACCGCTCAGATAAACCAGCTGTATCAAAATGCCTATGAGCTGGCGGGAAAAATTAATGTTACCTTTGGGGAGAAGATCACCAAATCTGAGTATGACCGATTTGGCAAAGACTTTGTCTGGCCGGAATTCAGAGAGATTAATGGTGAAAAAGTGCTTTCACCTGTGGTTCACTTAAGTGACAAAACCATTGAGACTCGCACAGTCAACGGTCACATTGTCGAGTTTACCGGTTCAGACGTCAACTTCAGAGATATTACAGTCAATAGTGGTACTTTGCTGACTGGCAGAAACACCTATTTGCGAACGGCGCGCGATCTAACGGTTAACCCGGGTGCAGAAGTGGCGTCTGACGGCGACCTGAACCTGTTTGTTGGGGGCACCCTAAGAAACCTATCCGGCAGTCTGACGGCGCAACAAAATGTCGATATTATTGCCGGCCAGTATATCCAAAAAACCCTGGTACACCGCTTTTCTAATCGCTATGAGCGCGGCTCCCGATTTGGCCAGATTGCATCGGTTAATGGTGACAATATCCGTATCCACAGTATGGGTGACATCCTTGTTCAGGGCGGGACAATAACAGGCAACACCATCGGGCTGCGTGCCGACGGTAATATTCGATTAATTTCGCAACAAACCAGCTATGTGAACAATCAACCCGTTGGTGAGTATTCACAGTCCACTTCTGAAATTAAACACCTGACTACTAAGCTCTCTGCCAAAGACAGTATTTACCTGATGGCAGCAGGCGCCATTGAGCTTAAAGCCGCAGAGCTGTATGCAGATGAAGGGGTTATTGAACTCCTTGCGGGCCAGGGGATCTTTATCTCCAACGAGTTTAATCAGTTCCAGAAACAATCTAATGCCAAGTGGGGTAAAACCACAGAGGAAGAGCAAGAGTTTCAAACCATTGCTATCCGCTCAGCCCTTGAGGCAGGCAAAGGTGTCATGATCGCCTCAGACTTTGGCGATATCACACTACAGGCTACCCAAATCACATCGGGCACAGGGACCACCATAGATGCCCGTAATGGCCGGGTTAACTTATTGCTGGCCAAAGAGCAGGACCATTACTTCTACAATAAAGTCAAAAAAGGCACCTGGAAAATCAAGACCGAAACCATACAGGATACGGTCGATACCGCGGTATATAACGAGATCATTGGTGGTGTTAAGGTTCATGCAACGCATGGTGTAACGCTTGAACTGGGGCAGTATGAAGGTGAAACACTTCAGGACACACTGAACACATTTAGCGGCAATGAAAGCTTGAGCTGGATGGCCGATATATATAACGATCCACAGTATAATTGCCCTTCTATGTCTCTGCCTCAAGCACCTGATGGCTATCGTGACTTCGCATATGAGGCTATGCAGCAAGATCCTGCTTTCAATAACTGTAGTAGTATGCTTGATGTGATTTACACAAAGCTGGAAGAAATTCACAAGCATGATAAGACAAGCTCACTAAGCCCGGCCGCTATGGCTGTTATTGCAATTGCTGTCTCGGTAGCTATGGGACCTGCGGGTGCAAACTGGATTGGTGCTAATGGTAAGATAGCACTAGCAGTTGGTAAGGGGACTTTCTCAGCCGCAGCGTTATCTGCAGGGGCTGCCACTTTAACAACACAAGCTGTATCTAGCCTTGCCAATGGCGAAGGAATTGATGGCGCAATCAAGTCGATTACAGAAAGCGACAATTTACGTTCTCTGGCTATTGCCATGGTGACAGCGGGTATGGTGCAAGAAGTCGGGGCGATAGATTTCTTTGAGGTTGATCCCAACGCCGCTTTTCTGAGCTCAGACACATTGCTGTCAATAGGTAACCAATCTATTCAGGCTGTTGTTGATTCAACAATCCGTGCTGGAGTTTCGACAGCTATTAATGGTGGCTCATTCTCAGATTTTGAAGACTCCTTTAAAACATCAATGAAGATGTTTGCCGTTAGCGAGCTAGGGGAATTCATGGCTGGTAAGATCGGCGCTGCGTTTGATGGCCCGAATGCAACAGATACGGATACCGCACTCAAATATATAGCACATGCCGCAAGTGGATGTATTATTGGTGCGGCGACAGCGCAGGTAAATGGCAACAGAGAGTCCAAAAATATCTCTTGTGGTGCTGGTGCGGGGGGAGCTGTTCTTGGTGAATATATCGCATCAAGTATGGAAGACTCAGATACCTACGTCGCAGCAAGACAAAAGGCCAAAGAAGAGTACCAGGCGTTTTTTGATAAGAACAAAGCGCAAATAGCCGTTTGGAAAGCAAAAGGGTTAAGCGCTGAGCAAATTGAATACAACCTCAATCAGGGAACAAGCAGACTGGCAGCTGTTGCTGAAATGCAACGTTTGAAAGATGCAGGTGTCGATTTAGTTAAGCTCAGTGCCGCTGTTACTGCGTTTGTAGCGGGTGCAGACGCATCAGCTATAAATATTGCGGGTAATGCAGCAGCAACGTCAGCTGAGTTTAATACATTCTCAGATTACACCATCGGACGGTTTATGCAGTCACTGTTGGCAGATTATCTGGAAGGTTTAAGGTCTGATCCAAATGGTGTGCTAGGTGTAGAGCTTGGCAAAGCTGCCGACAATGTATATCAATGGAGCTTGAATCAGGATGTGGCAAATAATGCCAAATTACAGTTGCTATACAGCATGTTTCCTGAAGATGTAAAAAGCAGGCTCAATTCCAAAGCGGTTAGTCAGGCGGACCGTCTGACAATTGCGGCAGCAGTATTAGCCGGCATCATTGACGCCGGCAGCGGAGTGGCTACCGCCGGAGAAGCTGTTATTCGTGTGGGTATGACAATGGCTGGGGATAGCCAAGCTGGTGACCAAAATATCCAACTGGTCGAAAACTCTATCGAAGACATCAAGTATATATTTGATAATTATGAAGAAATATTCGATAAGGTAATCAATATAATTGACACAGCCGATACAGATAGAGAAAGCAAAGCACTAATTGCCCGGTTCACTGCTGCTTCTGCTACGACTGGTATCGCGGGGTATATGACGGCAGGTGCAGCCTCAGTTTCAGTGACTTCAAAACTGGCTGCCATGTTAAAGCGCCTGCAGGAGAAAGGGGTCGATATTTCCGGCCTGAAAAAAGTCACTGGCATAGATGGGTTTGAACAGGTCGATACCAATGGTGATGGTATCGCGGATAGTATAACTATTAAGCCACTACCAGCTGAGAGTTTCCCTAATGATCTAATATCTAAATTTGCCGCTGCAGAAAATAAAAGCTTTGAACAGATGGAGCGACAAATGCAGAGATTGAAAGATGGAAAAGGGGCTGATTTCGAAAAGCTTATCTCAACATACTTGAAAGAAAAAAATGTCCACGGGTTAACAGCACAAGATGCAAATGTGATTTTTGGCTACAGCACAGGTTGGTTTTACCATAAGCTCAATTCAGCGTTAAGAGACGGTACAGTCAATAGCGCACAAAAAGACATAACGCGTATGTTGGACACCGCACTCGATAAGCTTCCATCTGTTGATGGCAACTTTGTCAGAGGTCTTAACTTTTCCAACGAGGCTGACTTGCAGGCAACTATCAACCGATATATTAGTGCGTGGACTTCAGGAAAAACTGTTGTTGAAGGCCAATTTAACTCGGTATCTCGCGGCGATACACCATTGCAGAATTTTGATGGGCAAATTATTATGCATATTGAATCTAAATCAGCCAAAGATATCAGTGATTTGGCCATGGATGTACAGTTCTGGCATCAACTAAAAGAGCAACCGGTTTACTCTGAGTTTCTCATTAAGTCCGGTGGGCAGTTTACAGTAATAGACATAGATAAGAATGGGGCGGTCACTCACATATATATGAAGCAGGTAGATTAATTGTATGGTTCACGGTAACGAACGAGTCAGTGCCTTGATGCATCCGCTAGAGGCCAATGATTTTAGATCGGATAAAGAGAATAGCCTCGTCGAAAACGTTTATTACATGGATAATGATGCCATATACGTCGTCCAGGAAAAAATAAGCCTTAATGAAGGTGGTTATATTTCTAACTGGCACTGTTTTGAATCAGCGACTGGCAGACTCATTCCCGTTGAAGAAAGAAAACGGAAACTCATACACACTCAGTATAATTATGACTTTGGCTCCGAAAAGGTAGAATGCAGAGTTAATCTACATGAAGCCAATGGTTACGAAACATTGCAATGTCGTATACTAGATCAAAGTGGCACTGAAGTAGGAACTTTATGGTTTGGGCAACATCACTTCGAGTTTGATTATGAAGCGGCAAAAGAGATATTGCAAAAACGAGCAAAGTCAATCAGAGAGAGAAACAGCGCACCTCCTGGGTATGTTGAGTTCTCTCAACGGTACCTGAGTGCTGATTACGACACGAAGAAGCGACTGCTGGTGACGAGTTTTCGACAACATTACAAAACGGTGGGTGAAACTGGGTTGGGTGATTTATATGCTTTTCTGACACAACAAGTATATGATCACTTAAAGCGCGACCCTGACTTTATTCCGTTGCTGCGCGAAATTGCTTCTGATCCAATACATCATTTTGATACTGATTCAGCAGACGAAATTTTTCACAGTATGTTATCAAACCTAAGAACCTAAGCTTTTTGTATAAGTCTATCACTAAAATGAGCCGGGATAATAAGGCGTGCTTTGTAGCACGCCTTTTCTGTTATCAAGCCAATACAACAAATAGACCCAGACAATTGGCTTAAACTCACTGCACAGTTTACAAAGGTATTTCATGGTGCGGTTGGGCGAAAACAAGCGTTGACAGATTTCTGTGAGCATCTTCATAAAAAGAGAAGAGCCAATCTAACTCAGAGTAAGCAGTTGCTGGGCTAATATTTTTCATTTGGTGTAATTTCGATTCATCCAAACTCAGGTCTGGGTACTTATTCACATTGTTCTAACCTGACTGCTTTCACTGCTCAGAGCGTGCTCGAAGCACGAGCCCTAATAATTTACACTTCCAAGCTGAACCTGCCTATCTGCTGCATCGCTAACTTAAACGATAGTGGCGCACTTCAATTTATAACAAAGCTTCGGTACGCCTCTACAGTTTAAGGTGGGTGTCTTCGGTTTTTCTTTCTGTTTTGAAGCCAAATCTTATGCGGAAAAACTGCAGTTTCTGCGAAGCAAAGGCTATAAAATGAAACCCATTCTGGTCAAAGTAAAGGTACCTAAGCTAAGCCAGACCAAACCGGGGTTGCGTCAGTGTCATGGTTCCAGCAGGGTAATAAATATGAATAGTAATCCAAAAGAATTAGGTAAATTTTTGCGTAAACGTAAAAGGGCGATAAAAAACCCTCAGAAATACCAAAGTGTATTTGAGGAGAATCAAACTGATATTCAAAGATATATAGATAAAGGGCGTATAGAGTTTGACTTTATTGTGCAGGAGAATGAACGTTTGCCATTTTTACCCTGGGAGGAGTTTACATCAGAGCTAGGCATTCCAATTGACTATTACGAAATGTCGGCGCAAACGGCGTTAATTGAGCAAAATAAACTCTGTACAGAGATGCTGGCGCACAGTCTGGGATATGCCTACTTGAAATGTATTATCTCCTACTTTACGCAACAGCGTTTTGTAACCAGGTTTGATCGGGAACATGATGGAGGCGTAGCGCCAGACAGCGTATTCTACCTGGCCATGGCGGTGATCCTGCAACAGCCTAAACATGCCAGCCATATCTTCAGACTATTTGAAGTGGGCTATGCCAGGCACTGGGTTAACCGCTCAAAAAGTCATATCGGGGATTGCATGATTTTGCTGTTTGATGCCGCCAACGGTAGCAAATCCATGACCCCGATAGTGGATGGGTTTGCCTATGCCGATATTGTTGCGGACTGGAATACGCAGGATTTTGACCGCCTGACAACCCATCTGACTCGCTTATGCGACGATCAGGTGACGCAGGTGTCCGCGCCGCCCAGCAAGGACTTTTTTGAGTTTAACAATATGAACTGGGGGTTCACCCCCTACGCCGCACTGATGTTATTGGCACTACGTGCTCAGCATGGTCTGTCTAACCCGGATTTCAGCCACCCCGGATTTGGCAATGTCACACAGCTGCAGCCAGATGCGCCAGTCACCCTCGTTGAAGACGAGCTACTCAGACAACTCCTCACCCGCATACGTGCGCAGGGCTTTGATGAAGAAACCGCGCTACAAGCGTAAAAAGGAACCGGGCGAGTCAATTGATTTGCCCATTATTTAGAAAAGAGAAGTAACATAATGAAGTTGTTAAAAAATTTAGGTTTAGCGTGTTTAACATTGACTGCCGTTGGGTGCAGCACCGTTTCTTACCAGTCTATGGGGATCCGTGGCGGTTACTCTGAAAAGCAAATCAATGAGTACACTTACCGGGTACATTATTCAGGCAATGGCAGCGTGACGCTAGAGCAGGCGATTGAGTTTGCGTTATTACGCAGCGCCGTCATAGCACATCAGCAAGGGGTTGATACCTTCACCAGCGCAAAGTATTCAGCCAATGTATCGCGCACCTATGCTGGTACACCGGGTGTTTATGTGAATAAGCCCAGCGTGTATCTGGATATCTCGTTGAGCAATGAACAAGCGACAGATAAAGCCGTAGCCTGTGACAAGTTTGCCAGTTTGTTTAGGCTTATGGCAATGCAAGAAGCCCCCCGCCCCGTTACACATGATACCCAGCGCTGTATCGAGCAGGTGCAACAAAAATACCAGCTCACTGAGCAGCAAATATTTGATAAAAAGTGAGCGGTCGCATACCAGCGAAACTAACCCTGGGATGTGCCGATCATGTAACTATAGTAAAGCAAATTTCGCAAATAAGCTGGCTGGGACGGATATTAGCCCCAAGCTTGCGCACAGGGTATGCGCTTTCTTTCAAGCGCTTATTTAGGTTGGGTGTCCTTTGGTCCATTTGTTTATAACGAAAGGGTTTAAGCAATTGGGGCACTATCTGATAAGTGTTCACATATATGTTCAATACAGCCTATTTCTCAGCCTAATAATCCTGAATGACCAAGTGTCGCTACAACTGCTCCTGAGGCGCAAACAATCCCCCCTATGACTACACTTAGCCGATATGGGATACATACTGGTGATACATAATTGCTTTTAATGTAGAAAAAATACAATAGCGCAGTGCCTGCAAATACAAGTAAACATATTAAGAAGCTGCTTTTTACTGTCGCGATGAGTGTAACAACATTAATTGCAAAAACACCCCACCCAACAAAAAGCACTCGATTTTTGTTAGTCCTCATATTACGCATAACGCCCTTTCCGATTATCGAATCTCACCGCAAGTATTGCACCTGAAGAGCACAATCGGTAGAAGAAAGTGATAGAAAATCTAATGCGGGCAGTATAAAGCAGGCACTCAATATTGATTTTTGAGTGCCTGTTTTTATTTACGGCTGACTATTCAAATGTCTTAGTAAATTCAGGAAGATCAAGCTTTTGCTTCAATTGCTGAAACTGAGCTTCTGTGAAAGGACCTGCCGCGCCTTCCGCGAACTGGCTATCGCTCGATTTTTCAATATAGTAAAACACCAATATATCCGTATTCGGCAATGTGCGTTTTGCGACAATAAAGCGATTGTTACTCCCCACAGCAACAATTTGAGCATCGATGCGGGTAATAAAACCTCCATCGCCAAAATCATAACTTAATGTTCTGTTACTTGTGTCATCAAGCCATAAGACTTGATATGGCTTGTCTTCCCACAGTACTGCGCTGTCACACCCAGCCAGTAACAAGATCATCAAAATTAAAGATACTATTTTCATTCACTCTGCCTAACTTGTGATGTCCACTCTATGGTCATATGTACATCACTTGCTCTTGGACCTATAGACCAACCAACCCACTTCTCTGTGTACCTTCCGGCAAAAAATGAGCTCGCCGACATATTATTGGTCACCCGAAACAATATTTGCTGACCGACAACCCTAGCCTGCCCTCCACCCCAACTGCCAACAACATGTTCAGCAAAGTTAGATGTGCCAAAGAAGCGCGCAAGGCCAAACTTATAACCGAAATCATCCATTTGATTTCCGGGTACAAGAGTACCACCATATTTTTTATAAAGACCTGCCTCAAAGTACTTAGCCCCTTCACCCTGACTAAATATTTGTGACATTTTACTATCGGGGCCAAAGTAAAGAGCCTGACCATCCTCATTTTGAATGACAGTTCCTCCGAAATACTCCAGAAGATCAGCAGGAGACATGTTATCTATCTGCTCTTGAGTAAGCTGACCTTCTTGAGCAAACTCACCTCCGCCTTCGGCGTTATACCACCACTGCATCGCAGACGTAACCGCACCGTTAGCGAACTTGCCACCTGTCAGTTCAGAGACTGTACCTCCAACCACTCCCGCTATGATGGTTCTCTTAACGGCATCCGCAAACACGCCCGTTTGTGGTTTCATAAACGCTTTCATGCTCGCCGTCACCATCGAGCTCACAAAACCATGCCCGAACTTACCACCTTGCAGAACGGAGGTGATCCCGCCAACCATCGCATGGGAAGCCACATTGGCTACGGC
>NZ_JAKRFU010000044.1:0-17234 GCF_022347845.1 Pseudoalteromonas sp. McH1-42
GTATTCACGAATTATTTGAGCAGCAGGCCGCAGCGGCTCCGGAGCAGATTGCACTGCGCTTTGGTGAGCAGACTCTGAGCTATGGTGAGCTTAATAGCAAAGCCAACCAAGTGGCCCATTATCTGCGCGCGGAGCACAATATCGGACCGGATTCGTTAGTGGGCTTGTGTGTCGAGCGCTCGCTGGAAATGGTGATAGGGATTTGGGGTATTCTCAAAGCCGGTGGTGCCTATGTACCGTTGGATCCGAACTACCCGCAATCGCGTCTGGCTTATCTGGTTGAGGATGCGCGTTTAGATGTGGTGTTAAGTCAACAGAATGTTGCAGAAGGGATAACACTGGGGTATGCTAACGTCGTTTTACTGGACACACCAGAGTCACATAATCACGACATATTTTCAGCTTATCCTGCGCACAATTTAACGCGGGCAGAAACCGGCGTGTCGGCCCAGAGTCTGGCTTACCTGATTTACACTTCAGGGTCGACCGGCAAGCCGAAGGGCGTGATGATTGAACATGGCAATACCGTGGCAATGTTGCAGTGGGCGAAACAAGCCTACAGCGATGTTGAACTGGGCAAAGTGCTGGCCTCGACGTCACTGAACTTTGACTTGTCGATTTACGAGTTGTTCTTGCCACTGTGTTTTGGTTATCAGAGCGTGATTGTACAAAATGCCATGACGCTCGCTGAGCAGCAGTTAGATATCAGTATGATCAATACTGTGCCATCGGCGATGAAGGCATTGCTGGAAGTGGGCGCGGTACCTGAAGGGGTGAAAGTCATTAACCTCGCAGGTGAGCCGCTGACTGCGCAGCAGGTAAATCAGATTTTAGAGGCCTGTCCGGGTGTGGCGGTATGCAACTTATATGGTCCGTCGGAAGATACTACCTATTCAACAGCGGCACGTTTTACCACCGCATTGGATCAGGTGCCGGACATTGGCCGGGTAATCGCCAACAGCCAGGCGTATGTGTTGGGGAGTGCTCAGGAGCTGCTACCGACCGGCAGTGTGGGTGAGCTCTATCTGGGTGGTGCTGGTGTTGCACGGGGTTATTTAAATCGCCCTGAACTGACGGCCGAACGTTTTATTGATAACCCTTACTATGAAGCGGAGGGAGTCAATAACAGCAAGCGCTTGTACCGCACCGGCGATTTGGTGCGTTATCGCGAAGATGGTCATTTTGAATTTATTGGACGAATAGATGACCAGGTTAAGATCCGGGGCTTCAGGATTGAGTTGGGGGAAATCGAGCATCGCCTTAATACTCACCCGGATGTGGCGACATCCCTGGTGATGGCACGTGAACACAGCGATGGTGGACATTATCTGGTGGCCTATCTACAGCCTTGTCTCACATGTGAGACAAGAGAGGAAGTCGATAATGTGACACGGCAACAAGCCTGGTTAAGCGACGTGAAAAGTGCGCTGGAAGGCGACTTACCGGCGCACATGATCCCAGGCCAGTTCGTGTTGATAGATGAGTGGCCGCTGACGCCAAATGGAAAAATAGATAAAAAAGCCCTGCCAGCACCGCAAGGTATGTTGGCAGGTCAGGAATACATTGCACCGCAAAGTGAGACAGAGCATGCCCTGGTGGCAATTTGGGCGGAGCTGCTCGATCTGAACAAAGAGCAGATCAGTACCAGCGCCAACTTCTTTGAGTTGGGCGGTCATTCGCTCTATCTGATCAAGCTGGCGGGGGCAATTAAAACCCAGTTCGAAATCGAGCTGACATTACGGGAAATTTACGACGCTGCAGAATTAGCGGTCCTTTCGAAGGTAATTGAGAGCAAGCAGGCACAAAAATATCTCGAAGACAAAAAAGCCAATGAATCGGTAATGATGAGTGGAACACTATAATGATTGCACAATTAGTTAAATCGGCAGCAGACCAAGGCGTTTATCTGTATGCCAAAGAGGGCGCGTTACATTTTGACCTGACGGTGAGCGAATTTCCGGCCACACTGAAACAGGACATCATCGCAAACAAGGCAGAGATCATTGCATTTCTGTCTCATGCAGAAGGGACATCTGGCAATGCGCAGGGGCCGCAACCCGGACATTATCCGGATGGCTGTGTGCTCTCTTATACCCAGCAGCGCTTCTGGCTGCTGGAGCAAATGCAATCCGGGCAGAGTCAGTATAACATGCCAGTTGCGCTGAATGTGGAAGGCGCACTGGAGCTGACTTTGGTTGAGAAGGTGCTTAGCACCATAGTGACGCGTCATCAGATTTTGCGCACTGTCTATCGAGAGCAGGATGATGCAGTACGCCAGCATGTGCTTCCAGAGCACGATTTTACGCTGGGCTTTGTCGATCTCAGCGACAGTCAGGGAGAACAGCAGCAGGCACAGTTGTCACAGTGCCTGCTTGAAGAAGCACAGCGCCCATTTGACTTGACTCAGCAGTTGTCTATCCGTGGACAGTACGTGAAACTGCAGGGAACTGGTCATGATCAGCGCGGTGTGTTACTGCTAACGCTGCATCATATTGCTTCCGACGGCTGGTCGATGGATGTGCTGATCAATGAGTTTGTGACCTTATACCGGGCTTTTGCGGCCGATCAGGTCAACCCGTTGCCTGAGCTGGAGTTGCAGTACGCTGACTTTGCCGTTTGGCAGAAAGACAGAATGCAGGGCGGCGAGTTTGAGAAGCAGCTGACATTCTGGCAGCAGACACTGGAAGATGCGCCACTGACACATAGCCTGCCAACCCAGCATCATCGTCCTGAAGTAAAGCAGACTCAGGGAGCGCATGTTACCGCTACGTTGCCAGCGTATGTGGCACAGCAGTTAGGCGCGGTTGCCAAACAGGCCCAGCTGAGCCCGTTTATGTTGATGCACGCTGTTTTGGGTGTAGTACTAAGCCGTCATAGCAATCAGTCAGACATTGTTATTGGCACGCCGGTGGCAAACCGTGCCGATGAGGCGCTTAGCCCGCTCATTGGTTGTTTCGTCAACACCCTGGCTTTGCGCCTTGATACCCGCCACAACACATTGGAAGCGTATCTCGCTCATGTACGTCAGGTACATATGAACGCACAGGTGAATCAGGATGTGCCTTTTGAGCAGCTCATTGATGCGCTGAACTTGCCACGCACTTCATCATACACACCTTTGGTGCAGATCATGCTGACCACCAATGATAAGTTTACTGATGGCAACGATGAGTCGGCCCTGATGGCACTGCCAGATGTGAGCCTGTCACCGCTGGAAGGCAGTCATCCGGCGATCAAGTTTGATCTTGAAATTGCGCTGAATATTAGCGACAACCAGGTTGAGACCATCTGGAACTATGATGTGGCTCTGTTTGATGCTGAATTTGTTGAGCAGCTGAGTGAGCACTTTAATAATGCCTTGATCGCGCTTGCGGATATGTCGCCTCAGACGCGTCGTGCCTTGCCACTAAATCGACTGTCTATTTTGGGTGATAAGCTGGAATCCTATTTGATCAACGGCCTGAATAACAATGCGGCAGATTATCCGGTCGATAAGTGTATTCATGAGGTGTTTGAAGAACAGGCGCTGCAAACCCCAGATCAGCTTGCCATTAAATTCGGCAACAAACAGCTGACCTATCGCGAACTGAATGAGCGTGCCAACCAGCTGGCGCACTTCCTGATCCGTGAATATCAGGTGACGCCGGATACCTTCATCGGCTTATGTGTTGAGCGCTCGCTGGAAATGATCATCGGTACACTGGCCATTCTTAAAGCCGGTGCAGCCTATGTACCATTGGATCCGGCTTACCCGCGTCAGCGCGTAACTTACATGATGGAAAACTCCGGCGTTAAAATTATCCTCTCTACCCATTTTATTATTGAGCAGCTGGATTTAACCGATTACCACAGTATCTGCATTGACGGCTTGGGTAATGAGCAAGTGGTGCAAACGTTTGTCGATTATTCGACCCACAATCCAAGAGAGCTGGTAGCTGGCCTGACATCTTCAAACTTGGCCTATGCCATTTACACTTCGGGGTCGACTGGCAAGCCAAAGGGTGTGCTGCTTGAGCACAAAGGGATAGTGAATATCGCGTTTAACCACCGTCACTATCTGAAAGTGGATGGACAAAGCAAAGTATTGCACTTTGCATCTATGAGTTTTGATGCCGGCACCTGGGAGTACGTGATGGCACTGTTGAGTGGGGCCACTTTGGTGATTGCCGACAGTGTTCAGCGTCTGTCTCCGGAGAGTATAGGTCAGCTGCTGCACAGTGAAGCCATTACTCATGTATTATTGCCACCGGCATTCCTGGCCATGATGGAGTTTCGTGATGACTTGGCGCTTAAAGCGCTGGCAGTAGGGGGTGAAGCCTGTGACCAGGAAGTGGTTGAACAGTGGGGCGGTGCGTACCGGATGGTTAATGCTTATGGCCCGACTGAGATCTCCATTTGTGCCACCTGGGCAGAGTTACGTCCCGGACAGAAAGTTACTATAGGTAAGCCTCTGAAAAACACCAGTGCCTTTGTGCTGGATAGTAACCTTGCCTTGCTATCGCCGGGCGTGGTGGGTGAGCTGTACATCAGTGGTGTGGGACTGGCACGCGGTTACCACCAGTTAGCGGAGCAAACCGCAGAGCGATTTGTCTCTAACCCTTATTTCGATGGGCACAATAAATGTGTAACCGAAACCTTGTATAAAACAGGAGACCTGGTTCGATATCTGCCGGATGGCGAGTTGGAATATCTGGGTCGGATCGACCAACAGGTTAAGATCCGCGGCTTCAGGATTGAGATCAGTGAAATTGAAGGCTTGCTGGCCGACTGTCTTGATGTCGACGCGGCAGTGGTGACTGTTGCGACCAGTGCAACGGGTGCCAAACACTTAGTGGCGTATGTTCAATTGAACAACAAAAATGCCAAAAATAGTGTCTCTGGTCATGAAAATATTAATGATGATAAAGCGATTATCCAGCGCATTAAGACGGAGCTGGCCGACAAACTGCCGGATTATATGGTACCCGGGATGTTTGTTCCGGTCTCTCAATGGCCACTGACCAGTAACGGCAAGATTGATAAGCGTGCGCTGCCAGAGCCTGATTTAGCGGCTGTTGAAGGTGAATACATTGCACCCGAAACACACAGTGAACAACGCCTGGTTGCCATCTGGGCGCAATTACTGCATTTGCAGGAAAGTGAGATAAGCACCTCAGCCAATTTCTTTGCTTTGGGTGGCCACTCCCTGCTGGTTAGCAAGCTGGTCAGAGCGATTACATCGGACCCGGAATTACAGCTACAACAGATAGACATGCAGGACATTTTTACGGCGCAGTCACTGGCCCAGCTGGCCCAGCATATTGACTTGCTGCGAATGCAACAGCTCAATGCGCAGGCGGCAGACAGTATCTGCGATCAGGATTTAGTTGAGGATGGTGAGATTTAATGAATGTACATCAGGCTTTCGAGTTAGCGATATCACAGGGCGTTCATCTGTATGTCGAGCAGGGCAAACTCAAGTTTAAAGCAGCAAAAGGCAGTATGACTGATGAGTTGAGAAGCGCACTTAAGGAAAACAAAACTCAGCTTATTGAGCTGTTGAGCCAACAGGCAGCAAAACCAAATGCGTTAACCCAACCTACAGGCAGCATTCCTGCTCTGGGGTTAACACAAAGCGTTTTATCTTTCTCACAGACGCGATTGTGGTTTTTAGAGCAACTACGAGGGCCTTCGGCCGAGTACAATATCCCGCTTGCACTGGATGTGCAGGGTCGTGTGGATTTGGCGGCCGTAGAAGATGCATTCAACGATATTTTGGCGCGCCATACTATTTTGCGCTCCGGTTACTATGATTCTGAGGATGGGCCAAGGCAGACTATCCGCGATGATGTGGCGCTTAATATTCGCTGCATCGACTTGTGTGGCAGTGACGACCTGGCGTCAGAAGTGGCTGCACACATTGAGCACGATACTCTGGCGCCATTTGATCTGACAACAGATATGTTGTTCAGAGTGACCTATTTGTGTACGCATAAACACAGTGATGGCACACAACAGGGCGTATTACTACTGAATATGCATCACATAGTGTCAGATGGCTGGTCCATGGAAATTCTGACCCGCGAGTTTGTTCAGGCCTATCAAGCAAGAGTATCCGGGCAGGTTGCGAACCTGGCGCCATTGCCATTGCAATATAATGATTATGCGCACTGGCAGCGCGAGCACCTGACTAAAGAGGCGCTTGCCGAGCAGCTCACCTACTGGCAAAAAACGCTGGCCGATGCGCCGGCGGTTCACGGTATTACCCCTGACTTTGAGCGCCCGGCGACTAAGCAGCTTTATGGTGCACTGGTACGCAGCGAGTTATCCGCGAGTCAGGCGCAGGCTTTACAACACTTAGCCCGTCAGCAGCAACTGACACCGTTTATGCTGATCCACAGCGCACTGGCTTATGTGCTGTCACGTCATAGCAACAGCAGTGATATTGTGATTGGTACGCCCATCGCCAACCGTGGTCACGCAGAATTAGAGGGGTTGATTGGCTACTTCGCTAATACGCTGGTGCTGCGGTTGAATACTGAGCAGGCCAGCCTCACAGACTACTTTGCGCATGTAAAATCCGTACACCTTGGCGCTCAGGCTAATCAGGATGTGCCTTTTGAGCAGTTGGTCGAAAAGCTCAATGTACCTCGCAGCGGTGCTCATGCACCGCTGTTTCAGATCATGCTAACCACTAACACGGATTATGGTGTCAGGGAGCAACAACTGGCACTGGATGGTCTGCAAATCGCTCAGCGCCCTGCCAGCAGTGTGACTACGAAATTTGATTTAGAAATAGAAGTGGCATTGAACGAGCAGGGCGTGGCGATAGAGATCACTTACGATACTGCTTTGTTTAGTGCGCAGCGTGTCAGCACTATTGCTAACCACTTAAATACCGTACTTTCGCAACTGGCAGCATTGACCCCGGCTGAGTTATCAGTCAAGCCCAATACCTTGAACCTGCTGTCCGACACTGAGCGACAACAACAATTGCTGGATTGGAATGACACAGCGTTAGATTACCCTCGTGAGCGTTGCGTGCATGAACTGTTTGAGCAGCAAGCTAAAGCCACGCCAGAAGCCATCGCGTTGCGCTTTGACGGACGCACCATGAGTTATGACACGCTCAACACCAAGGCCAACCAATTGGCTCATTATCTGCGTACTGAGCATGCGATTGGTCCGGACGCATTGGTTGGCTTATGCACTGAGCGCTCATTTGAAATGGTGATTGGTATCTGGGGGATCCTCAAGGCCGGCGGCGCTTATGTGCCACTGGATCCGGAATTGCCATCAGGTCGGCTGAACTATTTGGTGGAGGATGCCAGCGCCAGAGTGGTGCTGAGCACACAAGGGATCATTGAACAGGTATCGCTGGGCGATGCGGCGGTCATTGCGCTGGACAACTTCGACTTCGAAGCCAATCCGGGATCGAATATTCCGGTTAGCGACATTGGCCTGACGGCACAGAACCTGGCGTACACTATTTATACCTCAGGCTCGACGGGTAAGCCCAAAGGCGTATTACTCGAACATCAGGCGTTGCATAACCGCATCGACTGGATGGACAATGAGTACGGGTGTCAGCCGCAGGATAAAATCTTACAAAAAACCCCCTACAGCTTTGATGTCTCGGTATGGGAGTTTGTCTGGCCCATGCTTAAAGGGGCCGAGTTGGTGATTGCCAAGCCGGGTGGACACAAAGATCCGGCTTACCTCAATGAGCTGATTGTCGCAACTGGTGTGACCAAACTGCACTTTGTGCCTTCCATGCTGGGCGTGATGCTGGAACATGGCGACCTGGCCACGTGCAGTTCAATTGAACAGGTGTTTTGTAGTGGTGAAGCCCTGCAAATCAGTCATGTTGAGCAGTTTAAGGTATTGTTACCTACCGCGCAGTTGCATAATCTCTATGGCCCGACAGAAGCGGCCATCGACGTTAGCTACTGGGATTGCGCGATGCCCCATGGCAGCAGCATCCCCATTGGTAAACCTATCCAGAATATTCAGTTATATATACTGGACGATGCGCTTAACTTGTTGCCACAGGGCGCGTGCGGTGAGTTACATATTGGCGGTGAAGGCCTGGCAAGAGGTTACCACAACCGCCCTGAGCTGACCGAAGAGCGCTTTATCAATAATCCGTTTTATCCGCAAAGCGCCAGCAAACGCCTGTATAAAACCGGCGATCTGGTGCGTTTTCGTGAAGATGGCAACATCGAATACATGGGTCGTCTGGACCATCAGGTCAAGATCCGGGGTCAGCGTATTGAGCTGGGTGAAATCGAATATCACATTGGTGAGCATGAACAGGTTGATTCTGCACTGGTGATGGCACTGAGTGATGACAGAGGCAATCAGCGACTGGTAGCCTATGTTAAGCCGAACAGTGAGTTGACGGATGAGGCACAGCAGGCCCTGATCGCCTCAGTGCAAAGTCAGCTGAGCGAGTCGCTGGCCGATTATATGGTGCCATCGAATTTCGTGGTACTTAACGAATGGCCGCAAACGCCAAACGGTAAAATTGATCGTAAAGCACTGCCAGTACCGCAAAGTTTGGGCTATGAAGTTGAATATCTCGCCCCGGTTACTGAGCAGGAACAAGCTCTGGCAGCGCTATGTGCTGAGCTGTTAAATCTGGAACCTGGTGAAGTCAGCATGGCGGCTAACTTCTTCGAATTGGGCGGTCATTCTCTGATGGTGATGGAGCTGGTCAGCCGGTTGAAAAAGCAAGGCCTGAGTACGTCGGTGCAGGCACTGTTTAACGCTCGAGTGCTGGGTGAGATGGCCAAAACCATCACAGACGCGGACAATCAGAGCGAGCCTGAATTACCGCAAAATGGCATTCCTGCACAATGTACCCAGATCACGCCGGATATGGTGACGTTAACCGCTTTAACTCAGAGCGAGCTGGATACACTGAGTGAGCGTGTTCCAGGTGGGGCCGCTAATATTGCAGATATCTATCCGCTGGCACCTTTGCAGGAAAGCATATTCCTGGTTCACAGTGCGACGGAAAAATCCGACCCCTATGTCACCACTATCACGCTTGAGTTTGACAGCGAAGCTCAGATTGACAGTTTCGTTGCGCGCTTTAATCAGATCATTGCACGCTACGACGTGCTGCGCACTATGGTGGCCTGGCGCGAGTGTCAAGCCCCTTTACAGGTGGTACTGCGTCATTGTGAGCTGTTACCAAGCTGGTTGTCGTTCTCTGGTCAGACGGACGCCCGGGCAAAACTCGATGCCTATGTTGCCGAGGGCATACATCGTATGGATCTTGAGCTGGCACCTTTAGTGCAGTTGGAATTGGCTCATGATCCGGCCACGGATACTTACTGCGGGGTGCTCAAAGAGCATCACATTTTGCTCGATCACATCTCCGTTGAAATGATCATGGGTGAGCTGGCCATGGATGAGCAAGCTTTTGCACAGCTGCCTGATGCTTTGCCTTATCGACAGTTTATCGCCCAGACGCTACATAATGCGGAGCAACTGGATAGTCGCAAATATTTTACCGATCAGTTGGGTGATATTGAGACGCCCTGCCATCCATTTGGACTGGACAGTACCCGCGCTGATGATTTGTACTGCAATGAATTACACCGTGAACTGAGCCAGCAACAATCTTCGCAGATCCGCACTCTGATGCAGCAACGCGGTATGAGCCCGGCGGCATTTTTCCATCTGGCCTGGGCCATGGTGGTGTCGGCCTGTAGTCAGAGTCGGGATGTAGTATTTGGTACTGTGTTGTCGGGCCGAATGAGTGGCCAGCAGGGCATTGAGCAGATGATGGGGATGATGATCAATACCCTGCCTCTGCGCGTGAATCTGGCAGATGAAGCGGCGGATACTCTATTGAAGCAGGTCGATCAGGCCCTGCTCGGGTTGATGCCGTATGAACAGGCGTCGCTAACCCAAGCGCAGGCGTGTAGTGGTGTCAGTGGACAAACGCCTTTATTCAGTGCCATTTTCAATTATCGTCATTCCCGCCTGGCAGAAGCGACAGCACAAGGGGGCGCACAAGCCATCGCTGCTAAAGAGCGTACTAACTATCCATTTAATTTATGTGTGGATGACTGGGGCAAGGCGTTTTCCTTCAACCTGCAAGTTGATCGCTCAGTTGACGTAAACGCAATAGGCGAGTATGTGACGTGCGCCATCGACCAGTTGCTGCGTGCGTTGCATGACGAGTCTGACACTCCGGTGGCAAAACTCAGTGTCCTGAACGAGGCACAACAAGATGCGCTAATGCGCGCGAATGTATTACACGCCGTCGACACAGACACAACAAGCAGCATTCAGGCTCGATTTGAGCGTCAGGCAGCCAAATTTGGCGAGCGCACTGCACTGGTATATCAGCAAGAGTCGCTGACTTATCGCGAATTGAACGCGAGGGCCAATGCGCTGGCACACTATCTTATTGAAGCACACGATATCCGCCCGGATACGCTGGTAGGCCTCTGCGTGGGTCGTGGGGTCAACATGATTGTGGGCATACTGGCGATTCTCAAAGCCGGTGGTGCGTATGTTCCGCTTGATCCTAACTATCCGCAGGAGCGCCTCGACTTTATCTGTCAGGATGCGGGCGTGGCGCTGGTGCTGGGCGAAGATCAGGTGGCCGATGCGCTTGCACTTCAAGACACGCCTATTATCGACCTGAATCAGCTGGCATTGACGGGTTACAGCACGGATAACGTGCAGTTAACGACACATACTTCGGATAATCTGGCCTATGTGATTTACACCTCGGGCTCCACGGGTAAACCAAAAGGGGTGTTGCAAACGCACCGCAATGTCGGTCGCCTGTTTGATGTGACTCAGCCCGATTTTAACTTTAATGAAGACGATTGCTGGTGTGTGTTCCATTCCTTTGCTTTTGACTTCAGTGTCTGGGAGATCTGGGGCGCCCTGCTGTTTGGTGGCAAGCTGCTGATGCCAAGCCTGGATGAAGTCAAGGATAGTCAATTGTTTGTGGCTTTGTGTCAGCGTAACGCCCTGACTATTCTCAACCAGACGCCGAGTGCCTTTAAACAGCTCACCGAATATCTGGTGACGGCACAACAGGCCTTACCTTCGTTGCGCAGCATCGTATTTGGTGGCGAAGGGCTTACGCCAAGTCATGTTAGCCAGTGGTGGACGCACTTTGCACAGCAGCCAACTGAACTCATTAACATGTATGGGATCACAGAAACCACGGTGCATGTGACCTATAAACGTATAGAACCCAATGCGCCGATCAACATTGGCAGACCGCTGCGCGACCAGCACATCGTACTGCTCGATGATGCACTGAAACTGGTACCTGATGGGTGCGCGGGCGAAATCTATGTCGGTGGTGCAGGTCTTGCCCTCGGCTATCTTAACCGCGAAGCACTCAGTGCCGAGCGATTTATTGACAATCCATTCGACACCCAGCGTTACCCTTGGCTTGGGGAGCGTTTGTATCGCGCGGGTGATTTGGCCCGTTATGATGAAAACGGCGAGCTACATTATCTGGGTCGTCAGGACGATCAGGTTAAAATTCGCGGTCATCGTATTGAGCTGGGCGAAGTGGAAAATCGCATTGCTGAGCTGGCAATGGTGGACTCTGCTTTGGTGCAGGCTATGCCACTGGCGGATGACACGTTGCAACTGGTCGCCTATGTAAAAGCCGCAGAAGCCGATACAGATGAGACCTGGCTGAGCCAATTAAAAGCAGCGCTCGGTGAGCAATTACCTGCCTATATGTTACCGGGCGCCATTGTTACCGTGACTCAGTGGCCACTGACAGCCAATGGGAAAGTCGACAGACGTGCGCTGCCAGCGCCGGATGCCGGACTGGGCGAGCAAACGTACGTTGCGCCGCGCAATGACACTGAATACACCCTGGTTGGGATCTGGGCTGATTTACTTAAACTGGAGCATGGTCAGGTCAGCGTAGAGGCCAACTTCTTCGAGCTGGGAGGACACTCTCTGTTGCTGATGAAGCTGCTGGCCGGGATCCGAACTCAGCTGCAATGCGAGCTAAGTGTTAAGGATATCTTTGCCGCAACGACCATCGCACAGCAGGCTGAACGTGTTGCACAGCAAACTGATGTCGTGGTGCAGCCACCCATTGTGGCGCAGCCGCGTGAAGACAATGCACACCTGCCACTGTCGTTTGCTCAGCAGCGCTTGTGGTTTATCGACAAGCTCAATGGCAGCAGTGCTGAGTACAACATGCCGGTGGCCTTTGATGTGGATGGTGTATTAGATCTGGATGCCGCCCAGGGGGCGTTGAATAGCCTGGTTGCGCGTCATGAAGCATTGCGCACGGTTTATCTGGAGCAGGATGCCGAGCCGGTGCAGCAGATCCGCAGCCACGGCGCGCTGACCCTGACTTTGCAGGATTTAAGTGAGCTGAGCGAACGCGCCAAAACAGACCGGCTTAACCAGCTGCTAAGCGAAGATGCGCTGACGCCATTTAAACTGGACAGCGATTTGATGCTCCGCGCTCAGTATGTCCTGCTTAATTATGCCGATCATAACCAACCTCAGCGTGGCGTACTGGCATTTAATATGCACCACATTGCCTCGGATGGGTGGTCGGTGGAGTTGTTGTCTAACGAGTTTATGGCACTCTACGAAGCGCTCGTCTCGGGCACTGAGGCTGCGTTACCACCTTTGGCTATCCAATATGCCGACTATGCAATCTGGCAGCGTGACTGGCTGAATAACGCGCAAGGCGGCGCCAAAGCGCTGGAAACGCAACTCAATTACTGGCGCGAAACCCTGAACGATGCGCCGGCCGTGCATGGTCTGCAACTGGATAAGCCGCGCCCGGAAGAAAAAGCGTTCAGTGCCAAAGGCTTCACTAGCTTGTTGCCAGGCACGCTGAGCCAGGGACTTAAAAGCTTTGCTGAAGCGGCCCGGATCACGCCATTTATGCTAGTGCACAGTGCATTGGCTTATGTGCTGTCGCGCCACAGTAATCAGCACGATATTGTGATTGGTACACCGGTGGCGAATCGTGCGCAACCGGAAGTGGCTGACCTCATCGGCTATTTTGCCAATACGCTGGTACTGAGAGTCAGTACTCGTCATCATAATTTGGGCGATTACCTTGAGCACGTCAAAGAGGCCCATATTGGTGCCCAGTCACATCAGGATGTGCCGTTTGAACAGTTAGTTGATGCCTTACAAATCCCACGATCTACGGCCTATAGCCCGGTGTTTCAGATCATGCTGACTACCAATTCAGAATTTGCGTTGGCTGACAGTTCTGGGCAACAGTTGGCTGGGCTGGAGTTCACCCCTAGGCTGCCGGAGGCCTGTACCACCAAGTTTGATATCGAAATTAACATTGACTTGGATGATGCCGGACTGACCGTTAACTGGTTGTATGACACTGGACTATTTAGCGAGCAGCACATTGTGGCGTTGGATAAACACCTCCAGGGCGTACTCAGGTATCTGGCGCGTCTCACTCAGGCACAGCTGGCCAATCCGTTGGATACGCTGCCACTGTTGTCAGAGCAGGAGCGTTATGAGCAATTACAGCAGTGGAATGACACGGCCCGGGATTATACCCGAGAGGTGTGTGTTCATGAGCTGTTTGAGCAGCAAGTTGTCCGCGCACCTCAGGCTACGGCGCTGCGCTTTGGCGCACAGACAATGAGTTATGAAACGCTCAACAGTAAAGCCAATCAGCTGGCCCACTATCTGCGCAACGAACATGGCGTGGGTGCGGATGCTCTGGTCGGACTGTGCGTGGAGCGCTCCTTTGAAATGGTCATCGGGATCTGGGGTATTCTCAAAGCCGGCGGTGCGTATGTGCCGCTTGATCCAGAGCTGCCCAGTGCCAGACTGGCATATCTGGTGGAAGATGCTCGAGCCAGCGTCGTGCTGAGTACCCAAGAGGTCGCTGCGCGTGTCGCGCTGGGTGAAGCGCAGGTTGTTGAGCTCGATGGCTTTGACTACGATGCTCATAGTGATACTAACATCACAGTGAGCGATATTGGTCTCAGTGCAACTAATCTGGCTTATACCATTTATACCTCTGGCTCCACTGGCATGCCAAAAGGCGTATTGCTTGAACATCAGGCGCTGCATAACCGCATCGACTGGATGGATGAAGAGTATGGCTGTGGACCTCACGACAAGATATTACAAAAAACGCCTTACAGCTTTGATGTGTCGGTATGGGAATTTGTCTGGCCCATGCTCAAAGGGGCTGAGTTGGTGATTGCCAAGCCAGGTGGCCACAAAGACCCGGATTACCTGAGTGACCTGATCGTCGAAGCAGGCATCACTAAGCTACATTTTGTACCCTCTATGCTGGGTGTGATGCTGGAGCATGGTGACTTGAGTCGTTGTACTTCAATCAAACAAGTATTCTGTAGTGGTGAAGCATTGCAGATCAGCCATGTAGAGCAGTTCCGGGCCGTGTTGCCTTGTGCGCAGTTACACAATCTTTATGGTCCAACTGAAGCGGCCATCGACGTCAGCTACTGGGATTGTTCTCAGCCTTATGGCAGTAGTGTGCCCATTGGTAAGCCAATTCAGAATATCCAGCTCTATGTACTGGATGACGCACTCAACCTGTTACCACAGGGCGCATGCGGTGAATTACACATCGGCGGAGACGGTCTGGCGCGCGGCTATCATAATCGCGCAGATCTGACCGAAGAGCGCTTTATTGCTAACCCATTTTATGATGACAGCGAAGCGGGTAGCAGCCAGCGTCTCTACAAAACGGGCGATTTGGTGCGTTATCGCAATGACGGCGTCATCGAATACATGGGTCGTATTGACCATCAGGTGAAGATCCGCGGGTTGCGTATCGAACTGGGCGAAATTGAGTATCACATCGGTGAGCACAGTGAAGTGGACTCAGCACTGGTTATGGCGCTTGAGGATACGCAGGGTAATCAGCACCTGGTGGCCTATGTGAAGCCGCATACATTGGGCGATGAAGCGTCTCAACAGGTATTGATCGATGCTATCAAGTCACAACTCGGTGACGCCCTGGTTGAATATATGATCCCAGCCAGTTTTGTATTGCTGGATGAGTGGCCACAAACTCCGAACGGCAAAATCGATCGTAAAGCGCTGCCTGTCCCGGAGCATGCCGGATTGGGCGGCGAGTATATTGCGCCACAAACCGATACTGAGTTGGCTTTGGTGGCCATCTGGTCTCAGGTGCTGGGCCTGGATGAAGGGCAAATTAGTACCCAGGTGAGCTTCTTCTCTCTGGGCGGTCAGTCTCTGCTGGTGATTAAGTTGATGAAAGACATCGAAAGTCGGTTTGACTGCACACTGACTATCAAACAGTTATTTAAGTACACCTCGGTGGCTGAGCAAGCCGTGCAGCTCGATGAGTTGCTGGCCGCTAAAGCACTAAAAGCTAAGTTAGAACAATCAGATAATGTAGAAAGGATTGTGTTTTAATGAAACCGCAACAGTTAGTAAGTCTGCTTCAGGACAAGTTGATTTTGGTGAGTGTCTCTGACGGGTCGCTCGTAGTCGAAGCTGAAAAGGGCGCAGTCACCGCAGAGATAGCGCAGCTGATCAGAGATAATAAAACACAATTGCTGGCTTATTTGAGTGACAGCGAAGCACAACCTAAGCGCGAGGCCGTTACGCCGCGCGCTGAGCAATATCAGACCTTAGCACCGCTGTCGTTTTCACAGCGCCGGTTATGGTTTATCGACCAGCTGCAACAGGGCTCGGCACAATATAATATGCCTGCCGTGATGACAGTCACCGGGGAGCTGGATCTGGCGGTGGCTGAGCGTGCCTGTCAGGCCATTATCCGCCGTCATGAAATACTGCGCACAGTGGTGGTTGATGGTGAAAACGGAGCCCGGCAGCATATTCGTGACGAGGTGACCTTTGCTATCGCCCACAGCGATTTGACCACACTGGAAGCAAGTGCTCGTTCGGCGCAGCTCGAAGCCTTGATTGATGAGGAGCTGAATACCCCGTTTGATCTGACACAGGATGTGATGATGCGGGCACGTTATATTTTGCTTGCAAATCCGGGGAGCGCGCAGCAAGACGGGGTGTTGCTGTTCAATATGCATCATATTGCGTCTGATGGCTGGTCAATTGAATTGCTCAGTCAGGAGTTTCTGACTCTTTATCGGGCGTTTGCACAAGGGGCAGAGAATCCTTTGCCTGAACTGGCCATTCAGTACGCCGATTATGCGCTATGGCAGCAAACCTGGTTGCAGGAAAACGTACTGGAATCACAGTTATCATACTGGCAGGAAACATTAGCCGACGCGCCCTCGGTCCATAGCTTGCCGCTGAAACAACCACGCCCGGAAGAAAAACAAACGGCTGCCGGGTGTCAGAGTTTTAGTCTTAACAGTACGCTAAGCCAACAGCTCACGACCGTGGCGCAGCGTAACGAGATGTCGCCTTTTATGCTGGTACACAGTGCGTTGAGCTGGGTGCTGGCACAACACAGTAATCAGCAAGATATTCTGATCGGCACACCGGTCGCCAACCGATTGCAAAGCGAACTGGAGCCGCTGATCGGCTTTTTCGTCAATAATCTGGTGCTCAGAACTCAAACGCAACACGCTACGCTCGGTGACTATTTTGCTCACGTGCGTGAAGTGCATCGGGACGCGCAGGACAATCAGGATGTGCCTTTTGAGCAGTTAGTCGAGCGTTTAAATGTCGAGCGCAGCCTGTCGCACGATCCGCTGTTTCAGATCATGTTGTCCATGGACAGTGACTTTGGGGTGAGCGATCAGTCTGATGTTGGACTGGACGGACTGCGCTTTGGGCAGTACGAGCGCGAGATTGTGTCGCTGAAGTACGACATAGATATCGACATTACCCCACAGGACGGAGGCTACGTACTGCGCTGGACGTATGATCTGGCGTTGTTTGATGATGACTATATTGCAACTCTGAATCGTCATCTGATCCGGGCAATACACCTGTTCAGTAATAGCCTTGCCAGCACGGCGTTGGCTCAATTGACATTGATGGACACACAAGAGCAACAGGCCTATCTGGCAGATTTATGCGGGCCGAGCGTGACTTTGTCTGCGTTGCCGGTACACCAGCTCATTGAAACACGCGCCGCACAATGTGACGCGCGCATTGCCGTCAAGAGCCATGAGGGCACACTGACTTATCAGCAGTTGAATGAACGCGCCAACCAGCTGGCCCATTATTTACGGGCTGAGCATCAGGTAGGCCCGGATACGCTGGTGGGTCTGTGTGTGGGCCGCTCGCTGGAAATGATGGTGGCGGTGCTGGCCATCCTTAAA
>NZ_JAKRFU010000045.1:0-16014 GCF_022347845.1 Pseudoalteromonas sp. McH1-42
CCAGTCCAGTTGTCAACTCGGTCTTGGTTGCCTTGCTCGACAGCGCTGTATCAACATCTGTCTGGTTCGCCTTGGCGGCCAATCCAGTTGTCAACTCAGTCTTAGTCGCCATGCCCGCGAGTGCTGTATCGACATCTGTTTGGTTCGCCTTGGCGGCCAGTCCAGTTGTCAACTCGGCCGTAGACGCTTTCCCAGCCAATGCTGTATCTACATCGCTCTGATTAGCCTTGCCTGCCAGTGCCGTATCTACATCACTTTGGTTCGCCTTAGCTGCCAATCCAGTAGTCAGTTCGGCCTTAGTCGCCTTGCTCGCCAATGCCGTGTCTACTTCACTTTGGTTCGCCTTAGCTGCCAGCGCTGTAGCCATATCACTTTGGTTAGCCTTGTTCGCTAGCGCTGTGTCAACATCACTTTGATTTGCCTTGGTGCCCAATGCCTGGGTCAGCTGCGTTGCGGTCACATAGCTGGCCAGCATTCCCGTTACATCAGCACTCAACGCAAACGTATCAAAATTCGGAAGTTCTGCACGTTTAACCAGTTGTTCTTCATCGTAATCTACGCCTTTCGCTAAAATAGACCACGGCTGCTGAATATTGCCTTGAGAATCCATAGGCGGAACACCAATGACTTCCTGAGTCGCTATAAATGCACTGCCCATGTAACTGATCACATCGCCCACCACATATTCTGTGGTCAGCAGGTAACCAGACGCAATGAAATTAATGCCTGTTGAGCCTTTAGCAACTAACAGATGCCAGCTTTGTGTATCCTGGACAGGAGACATATTGTTACCATCTGTCGCAGCTACAGCGACGGAAGCAATATACGCACTGCCCTCGAACGTAACAACGTCATCAATGTCATAGCCAGACTGAGCACTCCAAATGCCTTTGACTTGCAACCCTTTCTCGCCAGGTGCGCCATCTTTACCCGGTGCACCATCTGCACCATCATTGCCCGGAGCACCGTCAACGCCATCTTTACCTGGTGCACCATCTTTACCTGGTGCGCCGTCTTTACCTGGTGCGCCATCAATACCATCTTTACCTGGTGCACCATCTTTACCTGGCGCGCCATCTGCGCCCGGCGCACCGTCAATGCCATCTTTACCAGGTGCACCGTCTTTACCATCTAAGCCATCTTTACCCGGCATGCCTGAACCAACTCCAGCAAACAAAGATAACCAGTCATTAGAAATTGCTGGTGCAGGGTTAACCGTTCCTGACTCTTCAGTAGCCAGTATATCGACACGCGCAATATAGGCCTGCCCTTCATGTACAACCACGTCATCCGTGCTGTAGGCTGATTCTGCAGACCAATCTCCTTGGATTGTCAGGCCACGATCACCTTTGTCGCCCTTATCTCCCTTTTCACCCTGGTCGCCTTTCTCGCCACGCTCACCCTGCTCACCACGGTCACCTTTGTCACCCTTGTCTCCTTTTTCACCCTGATCGCCTTTCTCACCGCGCTCACCTTGCTCACCACGGTCACCTTTGTCACCCTGCTCCCCCTTGTCGCCCTGGTCACCTTTCTCGCCGCGTTCACCTTGCTCGCCCTGGTCGCCTTTGTCGCCCTTGTCCCCTTTGTCGCCTTGGTCCCCTTTTTCGCCGCGCTCACCATCCTGACCATTCACACCATCCTGACCTGGCAAGCCATCTTTACCATCTTTACCGTCCAGGCCGTCTTTACCTGGCATGCCAGATCCCACGCCAGCGAATAGAGATAGCCAGTTATTAGAAGTCACGGGCGCCTCATTAATTGAGCCCGATTCCTGCGTAGCGATAATGTCTACCCGAGCGATATAGGCTTGTCCTTCATGAACAACAACGTCATCTGCGTTATACGCAGACTCTGAAGACCAGTTGCCTTTAATGGTCAGGCCACGATCACCTTTGTCACCTTTCTCGCCTTGTTCACCTCGGTCTCCCTTCTCTCCTCGGTCGCCTTTTTCACCCTGATCGCCTTTCTCACCGCGGTCGCCTTTTTCACCTTGATCACCTTTTGCGCCCTGGTCGCCTTTCGCGCCGGGGTCACCTTTCTCACCGCGATCGCCTTTTTCACCTTGCTCACCTTTGGCACCCTGGTCACCTTTTTCGCCCTGGTCACCTTTCTCACCGCGCTCACCTTGTTCACCCTGGTCACCTTTTGCTCCAGGCTCACCTTTTTCGCCCGCGTCACCTTTTTCACCGCGTTCGCCTTGCTCTCCTTTCGCACCAGGGTCGCCTTTCTCACCCTGTTCTCCTTTCTGGCCTTTCTCGCCTGGGTCACCTTTCTCGCCCTGTTCACCTGCAGCGCCCTGTTCACCTTTCGCGACTAATAACAACCAGCTATCCGTTGCGATTTCAGGAGACAGGTTAATACTTCCCGCCTCTTCTGCAGAAGGGATATTTGCTACCGCGACGTATGCACTGCCATTGTGGATGGCAACATCGTCAATAACATAGGCATCTTGCTGCGACCAGACACCGCGGATCTGAAGTCCCTTAGCGCCTTTTTCACCCTGTTCTCCTTTTTCACCAGGTTCACCCTGAGCACCTTGGTCACCCTTTTGACCCGGCTCACCCTGAGCACCTTTCTCGCCCTGTTCTCCTTTCTGACCAGGTTCACCTTGATCACCTTTCTCACCCTGGTCACCTTTCTCACCCTGGTCACCTTTCTCACCCTGGTCACCTTTCTCGCCCTGGTCGCCTTTCTCACCCTGGTCGCCTTTCTCACCCTGAGCTCCATCAACACCATCTTTACCATCAGCACCAGCTTCGCCTTGCTCGCCTTTTGCCACTAACTGTAGCCATTGAGCGGCAACATCAGGTGACGGGTTTGCTTCACCGCCTTCTTCTACAGCAGCAACATCGGCAATGGCAATATAAGCACTGCCATTGAAACTAACTAAATCATCAACAACATAGGCAGCAAGTTCAGTCCAGGCACCTTTAACCTCAAGACCTTTGTCTCCCTTTTCACCTTGCTCGCCTTGTTCACCTTGTTCGCCCTTCTCGCCCTGAGCACCTTGATCACCTTTTTCACCCTGATCACCCTTTTCACCTTTGGCACCATCAAGACCATTGGCACCCGGTGCGCCATCCTGGCCGTCAGCGCCATCTTTACCGTCTGCGCCATCTGCACCATCAATACCGTCACGACCATCAGCACCTGGTTCACCTTTTAAACCAACGGTTGAACCAACCCACTCGCCGTTTTCATTAATCACAGGGATCCCTGCTACAGAGACTTGAGTTGCGTCAACCGAACCCTTTACTGATCCAGATACGTCGGCATAGTATGCGCTGGGCACTGCGTCAACTCGCAAACGAGGAGACATTTCAATATCATCTCCAACTTTAATGCCCAGTTCTAACTCTGTATTTTGAAAAATTGCGGCATCAATATCGTTATTCTCACCGAGACGGACACTGTATTGGCCATCAACAACCTGAACTTCTCTGACTTCCTGCCAGAGATTTTGATCATTTGCATAAAGCGTAAATGTGATAGTCAGAGTATCGTTAACTACTTCTTGAGTATTGGAATTGGTCAACGTACCTTGGTGGTTTAATTGAGCTGAAATAGCAGGCATAGAAATAGCACTGGCAGCGGCAATCATTGCCGCTAACGCGTTAACTTTAAACATAATATCCCTTAAAAAGTTAGTCTAGAGCAGTTTGAGCATTGTCTAATTGGAAATTGTTGGAACTCGCTTTCTGAGTCACGATAACCGTTGAGGCTTTTAAGTCATGACGTCCTGATGAAGCGCTTTGAATTACCGGCTGAGCTTGTGCCGTTTGAGATACTGTATGTATCGCCTTTCCTGGGGTGGGACTTGGTTTGGGCTCAGGTGTGATTGGCTGATCGACATTACGATCTTTGCCATCTAGCAGTGTTGTGTCCTCACTGTCCCCTGACCCACAAGCTGAAAGCGATGCAGCCATTACAACCGCCAACAACAATGAAGGTAAATCCTTAGTCATTTTCTTCTTCCTGAATTGGTATTATTTTTTAAACTTGGAACTATTGTCGGTCCATAGAGCATGCAGAGTCTATCAACTCATTTCTTTACGGACAACATTTTTTTCTTTTTTTACAAAAACTTAATGGGAATAAAACTCCCCAGCACACTGAATTTTTCAAAGTGATGGGGAGGGTTCCAATTGTTTTTGTGCAATGGCTTTCATTTCGTGGGCACGCGCCAGGCTAGGGTAAAATGTCAAAAGAAAATCTAGCCTGGTCATTGCACCAGCATAGTCATGCTGTTGTATCATTAGTTCAGCAGTCGCAAGGAGACCACTTGTATGATAAGGGTATAGAGACAGAAAATTCTCCAGTGCGCTTAGCGCCTTATCATTATCTTTGTACAAATGTCTCTGAAGGATATAATAATCAAATAACGCTTTACTATCATAAGGGTTTAATTCAAAGCTACGTTGCATGTATAACTCATTGCCCGACACATACCCAGTGTGGGAATAGTAACTTGCTAAATGATTAGATGAGAAAAACCCCACATATATAACGAGTAACACAGGTAAATAACTAAATCTGACAAACTGCTTTTTAGTGGTTTTTTTATCAGTTAACTGCTCGTTCCTATAAAGCACAAATGAGAATAGCAGTATTGCAAAAAACAGGCTTCCAGGGGTCAAGAAAAGAGCCGTAAACAGTGAATGAAACAAAGTAGACACCACAGCAACCAGTAGCCATCTGTCACTCTGACTTCCATAATATGCATTCACCATTGATTTAAAAAACAACAGAGCGAACATCACAGAAAATACTAAACCGCCGAGCCAGCCTGTTTCGCTGTAAAATTTCAATAGTATATTATGAGGCGTTTTTAGAATGCTATTTTGTCCAACCTTAGGTGATGCACCTTCGGTACCAAGCCTTGCGTATTTCGGGTGAAGATACTCAAAATTATTTACACCAACTCCAAGTGGTTTTTCAAGGACCATATCAAACGTATTGGCAAATAACTCTGCTCTTCCCGTATCAAGGTTTTTGATGCTTTGTATTTTTTTACTCAGCCTGCCATCTAAATAACTGTCTAGCTGACTGTATGCAACCCCTCCAACAATTAAACTCGCTGTAATAACAAGATAGGTGAACGCCTGGCGCTTTAGCTTATTAAACATCAGCAGGAATAGAATCAACTCACCTAAAAGTAAACCTAAGATTGTGCCGCGAGTACCTGACTCAAGTAACGCAAAAATACAGACAATAAATGACAATAAGCCAAAAACAGAACGAGCATTTACTTTGCCCTGATACAATATCGCAGCAACAAGAACCGGTAACCAGATGTTTAGAACCTGACCCAGGTTATTAATGAAACCAAACGAAGAAAATGCCGTTATATGAATCAGTTCGTAATCATTTATACGGGATTCAACATAGATCAGTGAAAAAATTACAGAAGAAAAAATGATACTATCGAAGAGTAGCTTTATGCCATATCTTTGCCACACTCTCTTGAGCATAAAACAAGCAATCAGTAGGCTCCCCACATACCTGAGGATAAACATCACCCCTTCATAGTAATTTACGGCATTTAACAATGACACGAACATCGGGAGCAATAAAGCAATACACAGCCAACCAAAGCCGCCTACTTCAATATCAACCTTTTTAATATACGCGTAAACTAAGGAAGCACAAATGAAAAGGTCAAATACAATCCACTTGGGCACGTCAAACTTATAAAAAAACGCATTCGAAGAAACTGAAGATATCAACACCGAAACAAGAATAATTAAAACACCGATCCAGGGCAGGCTTTCACTCATTCCATTACTACGCAAAATTACTCTCCATTTTTACAATCGACTACACTCTGAAAACTCGAATTGTTTACTTTACTCGTAGGTCATACCGGTACTTACCATGCGGACTCTAACACACTCGATGCTTGAAATGTATTTATAAGTACTCTGGTATCAAAATTTATAGATGATGTTAGGTGGGTATTTTAGTTGCTGTCACAGCAAAGATAACTCGCTGTCGTTTTTCTATGTAGATAAAGCAACCGAGGTTGTTATAAACAACCCCGGTTAGATATAAAGCTATCAGAATTTCATACTTACGCCCGCTGATATCTCATTAACGGCATTTTCGCTGATATTGTAGTAACTATAACTCACATTAATTGCAGTGTTTTCCAGAACATCATAGCCCAGAGTGATCCCACCATAGGCGCTGGTCCCTTCTTTTTCATATTGCAGCAAGTGTTTACTGTTTCGTGTACTATCAACCTGATATTCCCAGTCAAAAGCGCCCAAGAACAATGCTGCACTAAAACGCTCATGACGAAGCAATTCAAACCCGGTTTGTAAAGCAAAACCTTCTGGCAATACCGGCGTCGCCCGGGCAACCAGTTCATGGGCTGTATCCGGCGTCAAAGACTGACCTGTCAAGGCAAGGCGCCCCTGACCCAGATCTATATAACGGATCCCAACTTCCCATTTTGGCATTAGCTCATAATAGGCCCCTGCTGACCAGGACTCACTGCTGTCATCAACCGTCCCGACAGTTAGCCCACCAACAGAGGTTGGGGCCTGATAGTCCGCTTCAGCCTTACCAACCATAGCCTCAACACGCCACTGCTCTGCCAACACAGGATCTGCCAATAAGCAGCTCGTTGTAAGCAAGGTGTAGGCTGGCAACTTGCTGTTTCTGCGACGACGTAAAATTAATGCCGACATCATTATCACTAATAGTCCTCCCAGACCACCTGAAGATTTATTTTCCACACTCACAGTTTGATAACCAGAGATTGTCACTTTGACGATCCCTTTGCTCACTGCGCCGTTGCTGTCTCTCACCTGATACACAATGACATCTTCCCCTGAGTAACCTACTTTAGGCTCATAGGTCAGTGTACCGTCAATATTAATCGTTGCCTTACCATGCGTTGCAACCGCACTTATAAGGAATAGTTCATCGCCATCGGCATCAGTATCATTGGCAAGTACATCAATAACCAAAGTGGTTCGATCATCGGTTGACGCCACATCCAACACTGCTGTTGGCGCACTGTTAACGGTCAGATTGACAATGGCCTGACTGTTAGATGTACCGCCCTGACCATCAGAAATACTGTATTCAATGGTTGCAACGCCAACAAACGTCGCAGGTGGTGTATAGACCAGTTTGTTGTCCACAATACTTACAGTACCAAAGTCAACGGTTGCACCCGTTATGGTTAACGCGTTGCCATCTGCATCAGTATCATTCTCCAAAACATCAATCGTAATTTGTTGACCCGATGCAATGGTGACTTCATCTGCAACAGCGACTGGTAAAGTATTGTTAGTTCTGGGCACGGCAATACCGCCTGGATCAACTACGCTGCGGTTGGCCATACCATCATCATCGTTCGGACCACCGTCGACAATTTGTAGCTGCACACACCAGTCGCCTTCAGTCAGTCCATCGGTCCATTCATTGCTGCCTGGAGGCGGACAGTATCCTGGTTCGCCTGTCGCGGACAGAATTGCGTTACCACCGGAAACCACAAAGTCCACCCACTCATCATTTTTGAGTTTACGATAGACTGCATTCGCCGGAATAGGCCGGCGTTGAGGTATAACAATAGTGTAAGTGTCACCTGCCTGAGGCAATCCGGTTGCGATAAAATCAAACAACCCACCAATGTTAATCGCATCTCCATCTCCCGGTAGCTCACTTTCGAGCAGCTGCACACCACCTGTGGAGTTTTGCGCAACGGTCGCACCTTTACGCAGACAGACACCTGGCTCACCTTCAACCAGGTACTGAGTCGACTCAGCAGCTTGCTCTTGCATCACGTTACAGTCAGTAATGGCATCCTGGAAGTCAGGGATACCATCACCATCCGAATCCGCATAACCTTCCTCATCGTCAGGAATAAGGTCACCATCGGTATCAACTTGAGTCAATGCTTGAAGCTCAGCGACAACTTCGAGATAAATGTCACTTACCGAAGAAAGGCTAGGCTGTGCATCGTCCGTTGCAGTTACGGTCAGTCGGTAAATACCTTCTGTTAGCCCCGAGGTACTAAATACGAATGTATTTTCTTCTGCACTCAGGTCTGTCAGTGCGCTATCAACGGCATTCCAGTCTAGCGTAACATTGTCTTGTGGATTCGCATCTCTGGCAGTTGCAGTCACTGTGACTAATTCATCGTTAATTGTCAGCAGAGAACGTGTTTCGCCCGCCTGAGTTACACTGGTTGACACAGTTGGCGCAACATTCTCTTCAACGATGGTCACTGTTGAGGATGATTTCGCTCCTCGGTTTAATGAATCAGCCAGCGTGATGACGATATTTTCATTACCCTCGATGACGCCATCGCCAAACACATTAAAGCTGATTTGCGCCGAAGTGCCGGACTCAATTACCACCTGCCCATCGACTAAATCGTGATCTGCAGCATTTGCACTGCCCGAAACGGTATAAGGAATGGTCACGGGATAACTCGGTGCAGGTCCATTCAGGAACACATTTACTGTATGGCTTTGCTCCTCGGCCACTGTAGTGTCTTTCTCTAGAGAAATAAGAGGATTAACAAACACATTTTGCGTCGCGATGGATTGCAGTCCCTGGCTGTCTGTGGCCTGCCAATACACAAAGTGCGTACCTGGCGCGAACAGGGTTGTACCGTCAACCAAAGATACCGCAATGGTGTTACCGTTACCATCAACAGCGGTAGCCGTGCCCAGTGACACTTTAGTAAATAATCCCGTTGCATTGGTAGTTATGTCTGTCGGTACCGTGATGACAGGTAGCGTATTCGCCGGCGCTGAGTTAATTTGCAGCTGAGCGGTCGCTTTGCTACGCGCTTTTTGGCTATCCTCTATCAGATAATCAATGACAATTAAGCCCTGAGTGTCCGCCTGTGCCTGATAAGACAATGCACCATCAGCAATGGATACACTCCCTACAGAAGCTTTGGCACCAACAATACTCAGTACATCACCTGCATCAACATCCGTATCATTAGCCAGCACATCCAGAATATAAGTATTGTTAGCCTGCGGCTCAAAAACAAAGCTGTCGTTAACAGCCAACGGCAAATCATTCACCGAGTTAATGGTGATTTTTACTTCGCCAGCGGCTGAGTTCAGGCTACCGTCGTTAGCAATATAACTGAAGCTGTCCAGCCCGTTAAAGTTCCCAAACGGTGTGTAAGTGAAGGTATTGCCCTGCAGTACCAGCTGACCACTCACTGGCTGACGCTCAATGGATACTGTAACGGTATCGCCATCTTCATCAGATGTGTCGGCCACAAAGCTGGTCGTGCCATCCTCATTCACCACAATATCCATGTTGTTGGCAATCGGCTGATTATTGACAAACTGAACATCAATCTCAAATGCACTCAAAGCAGTCTGCGCAGTACCATCGGTCACACTGATCACAATATTACTGTAGACACCTTCGTCATCCCTGCTCGGCGTACCCGACAGAGTCCCCGTTGCAGTATCAAATTGCGCCCATACTGGCTGGTTGGTTATCGCAAATGTGAGTGCATCACCATCGGCATCTGATGCCTGCGGTGTGAAGCTGTATAGCGTGTTATGTACAACCGACGTATCAGGTGTACCAGAGATAACCGGAGCATCGTTTACTGAGCTAACGGTAAGCGTCACCGTCGCCGTATTCGAATCTAGCGCCCCGTCATTTGCCATGAAGCTAAAGCTATCAGAGCCGTTAAAATCTGCATTCGGTGTATATAGCCAGGTTGTCTCTGACTGCTGTTGCAATGCGCCCGACGACACACCCGACACAATACTGTATGTCAGCGTATCCGCATCCGGATCCGTGCCGCTGAGCGTAATGAGCAACGTATCATCCTCATTGAGTGATAGTGCCTGCCCTTCAACAACTGGCGCATCATTTATTGGCGTGACACTCAACGAAACAGTTGCCTCATTTGATACAGCGCCAGCCTGATCTCTTACCGTGTAGGTAAAGCTATCGTTCCCAAAGAAGTTGGTATTCGCAGTATAAATAATGGTGCCTTGTGCTGTGACCGTTGTCTGGCCATTTTGAGGCACACTTACAACAGTAACGCTGCTTAAATCGAAGCTATCACCCTCATCCACATCAAAGTCATTACCCAGCACGTTAACTTCGAAAGCGCCTTCTTCCTGGAGCTCAACACTGTTGTCGACGGCTACTGGTGCATCGTTAACCGGTGTTAAAGTAACGGTTACGGTCGCAGGCAGTGAGGCAAGCCCTTCACTGTCAGTGAGTGTATAAGTGAAACTAAAGGAGCCCGTTTCGTCTTGCTTAGGTGCAATTTCCAAAGTGCCATCAGCCAAAATGGTTACATCAGCTTTGGCGTAGCTGCCAGCACCATTACCCTGATCTTCCAGAGTGACATTGGCACCATTGAAGCCCTGATCTTCAACATCTGAATCGTTGGCAAGAATGTCCAGAACAACCGTGACATCTTCGTCTGTGGTTACTGTATCGTCACCGACCACTGGACGGTCATTGATAGCACCGATATTGACGGTAATGTTAGCCGATGCAGAGACCAGCCCATCGCTATCTGTAACGGTATAAGTAAAGGTCTCTTCCCCTACCTCGTTGTTGTTTGGTGTGTACACCAAAGTACCGGCATCCTGGTCTAGCGACACCACGCCCAGGCTCGGGGTACTGGTCAGCGTCACAGTCCCTGTAGGGATACCATCTTCAACGTCCGTCGCTGCTGCACGTACAGCTAGTGCTGCTGATGGCGTGTCTTCATCTGTACTGATCGTTAAATTAGCAGCAACAGGCGCGTCATTTACTGGCGTAATTGTCACCACAACCGTGGCCTGCTCCGATGTATTGAGTGCAGTATCTGCAACCGTGTAAGTAAAGCTATCCTGACCGTTTTCATTGTCCGCAGGCGTATAAGTCGCAATACCATTTACGATGGACACCGCCCCTTTACTCGGCGCAGTTACAACAACTGCAGACGCCGCGTTCATATTACCCTCAGGATCACCGTCATTATCCAATAGAGCAATTTGTACCGCTGTATCTTCGTTCGTTGTTGCGCTGTCATCGACTGCTGTCGGTGCATCCTCTACCGGGTTGATAGTTAACGACACAGTATGCGTTGCAGAGGCTGCATTTTGCGCATCTGTTACCTGGAAGGTAAAACTATCACTGGTGCTCTCCGAACCGTCATGTTGATAGTTAAAGCTACCATCAGCATTTAACGTCAGCACACCATGCTGAGGCTGCGACAGTGCACTAACAGACAGACTGTCACCGCTATCTAAGTCGTCGTCACTCGCGTTGCTGAGTAAGCCAAGCATCGTAGTCACTGTCAGCAGCTGCCCTTCATCAAGACCAAAGCTATAGTCTTGAGCCGTCGGTGCATCATTCGTATTAACAACCTCAATGTCAAAGGCGCTAAGTGACTGATGCGTTGTACCGTCTGAAACTGTAATCACGATCTGGGTATCGGTACCAACGTCGCTATCTGTCGGCGTACCAGATAGAGTACCTGTTGCAGTGTTGAAACTCGCCCAGTTTGGTTTATTGCTGACAGAGAAAGTCAGCATGTCACCAGCATCCACATCCGATGCGGATGGCGTGAAGCTGTATACTGAATCTTCATTCACGCTGGTCGCAGGTGTTCCGCTAATTTCAGGTGCATCATTCGTATTCACAACCGTGAGAGAGAAAGCTGAAAGCGACACAGAGACAGAACCATCAGAGACCGATATAACGATATCACTGCTGGTGCCAACATCACCATTTTCCGGAGTACCCGACAATGTGCCTGTTTGAGTATCAAAACTGGCCCAGTCTGGTTTATTAGCAATGCTAAACGTGAGGCTGTCGCCATCCATGTCAGATGCCACAGGTGTGAAACTGTATGCACTGTCTTCATTCACAGAGGTGCCCGGGGTACCTGTAATAACCGGCGCGTCGTTAACATTAATAACAGTAATGGCAAAGGCATCAAGGCTCACTGTCTCAGTGCCATCGCTCACGCTAACCACAATACCCTGATAGACACCAACATTGGCATTACCAGGTGTACCACTAATCGCGCCAGTCGATGTGGAGAAACTCGCCCACGAAGGTAAATTAGCCACACTGAACGTTAGCGTATCACCCGCATCCACGTCCGATGCACTGGGCACAAAACTGTATCCACTGTCTTCATTAACACTGGTTGCCGGAGTGCCCGATATGACTGGCGCATCATTGGTATTGACAACCGTAACTGAGAATCCAGTTAGTGCGACCGTTTCTGAACCATCACTCACACTGATCACAATGTCGGACGTAGTACCAACATGTTCATTAGCAGGTGTACCAGACAGTGTGCCTGTTTGTGTATCGAAGCTTGCCCAATCAGGTTGATTCGCAATACTGAATGTCAACGTATCGCCCGAATCTACATCGCTTGCATTCGGCGTAAAGCTATATGCGGTGTCTTCATTCACACTGGTAGCTGGTGTACCTGAAATGGTTGGCGCATCATTGGTATTAGATACCGTAATATCAAAGGATGTCAGGCTGACCGTTTCAGTGCCATCTGTCACACTGATCACAATACCCTGGTAACTACCCACATCATCATTTGACGGTGTACCAGACAAGGTGCCTGTGCTGGTATCAAAAGTTGCCCATTGAGGTGCATTTTGAATGCTAAACGTCAGAGTATCACCATCAACGTCGCTAGACGTCGGCGTAAAGCTGTAACTGGTATCTTCATTTACCTCAGTAGCAGGTACACCAGAAATCACCGGCGCATCATTCACCGGTGTCACAGTCATCGTGACAGTCGCTTCATTAGAAACAGCTCCGGCTGCATCTGCCACAGTATAGGTAAATGTATCCTCGCCAGAGAAGTTTGCATTTGGTGTGTAAACAATCGCACCGGCAGCGTTGACCTGCGTCTGACCACTTGCAGGTGCTTGCACCACCGTTACACTTGCCAAATTGAAACTGTCATTCTCATCTACATCAGTATCATTACCCAGCACGTTGACTTCAAACGAGCCCTCTTCCGCTACTTCAGCGGTGTTGCCCACTGCGACAGGCGCATCATTAACTGCCGTCAAAGTAACTGTAACGGTTGCTGCGTCTGAGGTTAACCCTTCACTATCAGTTAAAGTGTAGGTGAAGCTAAAGGTGCCGTTTTCATCCTGTTTAGGTGAAATTTGCAAGCTACCGTCAGCCAAAATGCTCACGTCAGCCTTCGCATAACTTCCAGCACCGTTCCCCTGATCTTCAAGCGTAACATTGGCACCGTTAAAGCCCTGATCTTCTACATCAGAGTCATTGTTCAATATTGCCAGGGTCACACCCACGTCTTCATTGGTAGTAACACTGTCACCTGCAACAATTGGCTTATCATTCACAGCACCAATCGTTACAGACACAGTTGCGGGTTCAGAAGTGCTGCCTTCACTGTCGGTAATGGTGTAAGTGAAGCTATCCGTACCAGTTTCGTTGGCACTTGGGGTATAAACTAATGTGCCAGCATTTTGGTCTATCGCAACACTACCTTTGGTCGGTTGCGTTGCAACAGCGATGTCGCCAGACGGGTTGCCATCTTCGACATCGCTTGCTCCCGCTCGCACCGCCAATGCATCACTGGCATTGTCTTCGTCAATATTAACCGCAAAGTTCTGCACAGTCGGTCTATCGTTAACCGCAGTAATCGTCACTGTCGCGGTCGCTTCACTCGATGTATTTAGCGCGGCATCTTTTACAGTATAGGTGAAGGTGTCCTGACCATTTGCGTTCGCATTTGGTGTATAAGTAACCACCCCATTTTCAATAGACACAGACCCCTTCGTTGGCTGAGTCACTATAGCCGCCGAAGAAGCGACCATATCACCTTCAGGGTCACTGTCATTGCTTAAGAGATTGAAGGTGACAGCTTCGTCTTCATTTGTTGTCGCAGTATCATTGACCGTTGTTGGCGCATCTGCGACTGCATTAATAGTCAGCGTAACCGTCTGAGTCGCCGATGTTGCATTACTACTGTCAACGACCTGGAAGGTAAAGCTATCGCTGTGATTTTCACTGCCATTATGTTGATAACTAAAGCTACCATCTGCATTCAAAGACAATTGGCCATGCTGTGGCTGACTTACTGCGCTTACCGTTAACGTATCACCACTATCCGTATCATCGTCTGTAGCAGTACTTAATAAACCATTGGCCGCAGCGACTGTCAGCGTAGCCTCTTCATCTAGTGTGAAGGTAAAGTCCTGTCCAACCGGCGCATCGTTGGTATTGTTCACTTCAATGCTGAATGCAGTGAGCGTGGCTTGTTCAGTGCCATCCGATACTGAAATCTGGATATTAGAATGCGTGCCAACATCACTATCCGTAGGCGTCCCGGTAAGGGCGCCCGTCGCCGTATCAAACTCGGCCCAACCTGGTTTATTCACAATGCTGAAGGTATGTGTATCACCGTCATCTGAGTCGGTCAGTGTCGGAGTAAAGCTATAGGCTGCATCTTCGTTTATCGTGGAAGCTGGTGTACCCGACAGTACAGGTGCAACATTATATTTTTTCGTCACACTGGCCGTGACACCTTCTGCCGCGTTGCCTGCTTCATCGGACACAATCACAGTGAGTGTCAAGGTTCCCTCATTAAGGGTACTTACATTGACGCCAGTTACTTGCTGGCTACTTGCTGTGATTGTTGTAGCGCTGTCGCTTGAGACTGTATTGGTGCCATCACTGACTTGATAGGTGAATGTACCACTCCCTTCCAGACCTGATAAGGTGAAGCTGAGCGCCGATTCATTATCCCGATTAATTAATGATTGATCTATCGCCACAGACTGGCCAGATGGTGTTCCATTATCCAGGGTAATGCTTTGCGTGGCTGCAGTGGAGGTGTTGCCTGCCGTATCAGTCTGTGTCGCCGACACCGTCAGCGTGCCATTGTTCAGGCCACTGACGTCCAGCTCACTGCCGCTCAGCGTCCAGTTACCTGAGCTGTCTGCAGTCACGGTACGACTGACTGTTGAATTGTTATCCGTGATGGTCACGGTGATGCTGTTGCCCGACTCTGCCCCCGAACCGGCAATTAAGACGTCATTGTCTTCTGCTGCGTTAACAAGGCCATCGGTTTCTATCGGTGTGGTGATGGTCAAGGCCGAAGGCGCCGCGTTATCTAGCGTAATCGTCTGAGTCGCAGCAGTCGAAGTATTGCCCGCCGTATCCGCCTGGGTAGCCGACACCGTCAGCGTGCCATTGTTCAGGCCACTGACGTCCAGCTCACTGCCACTCAGCGTCCAGTTACCAGAGCTATCCGCGGTCACGGTACGGCTAACTGATGAATTGTTATCCGTGATGGTTACGGTCACGCTATTGCCCGACTCTGCGCCGGATCCAGCAATCAGCACATCATTATCTTCTTCAGCATTAACGATACCGTCGGTTTCAATGGGTGTGGTGATGGTCAGCGCTGAAGGCGCTGCATTATCCAGCGTAATACTCTGCGTGGCTGCTGTGGAGGTGTTACCCGCTATATCCGTCTGAGTGGCCGACACTGTCAGTGTGCCATTATTCAGGCCACTGACATCCAGCTCACTGCCACTCAGCGTCCAGTTACCTGAGCTGTCTGCGGTCACGGTACGACTGACTGTTGAATTGTTATCCGTGATGGTTACCGTCACGCTGTTGCCCGACTCTGCCCCCGAACCGGCGATCAGCACATCATTATCTTCAGCCGCATTGACGATACCATCCGTCTCAATCGGCGTGGTGATGGTTACTGCTGACGGTGCAGCATTGTCCAGTGTGATGCTTTGCGTGGCTGCGGTGGAAGTGTTACCCGCTGTATCCGTCTGTGTCGCCGACACCGTCAGCGTGCCATTATTCAGGCCACTGACGTCCAGCTCACTGCCGCTCAGCGTCCAGTTTCCTGAGCTGTCTGCGGTCACGGTACGACTTACCGAGCTATTGTTGTCTGTGATGGTCACGGTGACGCTGTTGCCTGACTCTGCGCCGGATCCGGCGATCAGCACATCATTGTCTTCAGCCGCATTGACGATACCATCG
>NZ_JAKRFU010000046.1:0-14492 GCF_022347845.1 Pseudoalteromonas sp. McH1-42
TTTGTTGTCGGTGCGTTTAGTGGCGGCAATCAAACAGGCCTTCGGGGTTGAATTCAGTATCAGCGAGTTGTTCGAACATGCGAGCATCGCCAGCCAGGCACAACAGGTTGAACATAAACAGGCACAGGGAGGCAGCACCGCACAGCGTATAGAGGTGCAGACCCGTCCGCAAGATGGTCGCATGGCCGCATCCTTTGCGCAGCAACGACTGTGGTTCATCGACCGCTTACAGGGTGGCTCGGCGCAATACAATATGCCAGCCGCATTTGAAGTGAGCGGTGAACTGGACCTGGACGCTGTTGAAGCAGCACTGAACACCATAGTTGCACGCCACGAAGTACTGCGCAGTTCATATTCAGAGGTGCAGGGAGAGATCTATCAACAGGCACAGGCTCCTTACGATTGTCAGGTTGAGCGTTTCGATCTCAGTACCCTGGAGGCGTCGGCGCAGGCTGAAGCTTTAGAGCAAAACCTCATTACCTTTAGTCAACACGCTTTTGTGCTGCAAGAGGCACAAATGTTATCGGCGCGCTATCTGATCTTGTCGGATCAAAGCGGTGTGCTGGCGTTGAATATGCCGCATATCGTATCAGACGGCTGGTCAATGCAATTACTGGTCAAAGAGTTCACGGCCCTGTATACCGCGCATCTGTCTGGTCAGCATGCCCAACTGGCACCTCTGCCCATTCAGTATGCTGATTATGCCCACTGGCAGCGCAACTGGTTGGCAGGAGATGCAGGGGTAAGTCAGCTGGACTACTGGAAAAAGCAATTAGATGGTGTGCCAACTGTACATGGTTTACCGCTACAGGGACGCCGTGGGGAGATGAAAAACCACACTGGAGAGTCACTGGAGATGACCTTGTCTCAGTCAGTCAGTCGCCGTCTGACCGAGCTGGCCAGCACCCTTGAGATCACTCCGTTTATGTTGTTACACGGCGCGCTGGCGATTGTGCTTTCACGTCACAGCAACAGCCATGATATTGTGATTGGTACCCCGGTGGCCAACCGTCAGCATGCTGATCTGACATCGCTGATAGGGTTTTTTGTTAACTCACTGGTATTGAGACTGAACACCAGTGACAAAACCCTCGCTGCTTTCTTTGAACACGTTAAACAGACCCATATTGCTGCGCAGGAAAATCAGGATATTCCATTTGAGCAGTTGGTTGAGCACCTGGACATAGAAACCAACACCAGCCAAAGCCCGCTGTTTCAGATTATGCTGCTGACGGACAACGATTATGGTCTGGATGCACCCAAAGCTCAGTCTACGCGACTGGGCGATGCGCAACTTAAGCCGATAGAAGATCCACAGGTCACAGTGAAGTTTGATCTGGACATTTTTATGTCAGTCAACGAGCACGGCGGCAAACTGAAAATCAACTTCGATAACCACTTATTCAGTGCGCAATACATTGACAGTTTAATGAGTCACCTGGCGAATACACTGACTAATCTGGCACAGGCTGATATCACTCAGCAATCGGTGGCACGTTTGCCGATGCTGAGTGAGCAACAGAGCCAGGAGTTGGTTTTTGGCCGCAACCAGACACAGCGTAGTTATGATGATGAGGCCTGCATTAACAGCATTTTTGAGCGTCATGTTGCGGCACAGCCTGACGCGCCGGCGCTGCAATTTGGTGAGTCGGTGCTGAGCTATCAGGCACTGAACGAGCGTGCAGAGCAGCTTGCCAGCTATCTGGTTGCGCAGCACCAAATCGTGCCAGATACGATAGTCGGCCTGTGTATGGAGCGCTCGGCAGACATGATCATTGCGATGCTGGCTATCCTTAAAGCGGGCGGGGCTTACTTACCGCTGGATCCGGATTATCCGATGGAGCGCCTGGAGTACATGGTCGATGATGCCAAAGTCGCTCAGATCTTAAGTTATGGTCGGGGTGTTGAAGTGACTGACGCACTGTGTCAGGACAGAGACATCGCTAACCTCAATGTCAGCAATCTGTCAGAGGCTGCAGTGTCAGACGAACAGCCGCTGGGAATACTTAAATCGAATCATTCACTGGCGTATGTGATTTATACCTCAGGCTCAACAGGGCGTCCAAAAGGCGTGGGGCTGAGCCACAAAGGTGCGGTGAACCTCGCTGCCAACCAGCAGGTGCTGTTTGATATCACGCCTGCCAGTCGGGTATTGCAATTTGCATCAATCAGCTTTGATGCCGCGACCTGGGATTGGGTCATGGCTCTACTCAACGGCGCTACCCTGGTGATCTGTGATGAGCAGGCTCGTACCGAAGGGGGTAAGTTAGGTGAGGTGCTGAAACAACAAGCTATTACGCACGCAACCTTGCCACCGGCCTTGTTGAGCACCATGGCGTTACAAACAGACTTAGCCTTGCAGTGCCTGATTGTGGCGGGTGAAGCTTGTGAAGAGCAGGTTGTAGAGCGCTGGAGACGCCATTATCGCTTCTTTAATGCCTATGGTCCGTCGGAGACCTCTGTGTGCGCTACGGTGGGTGAAATTACGGATAACAGCATTCATATCGGGCGTCCTTTGTATAATGTGCAAACCCTGATTTTGGATGAGCATCAAAGCCTGGTGCCATTTGGCTGTGCCGGTGAACTGTATGTCGGTGGTGACGGCCTGGCACGTGGTTATCTGAATCAGCCACAGCTGACGGCTGAGCGTTTCATCGACAATCCTTTTTATGATGCCAGTGTGCCCGGCAGCTCTGAGCGTTTATACCGAACCGGTGACCTGGTGCGTTATCAGGCTGATGGTAACCTGGCCTTTATTGGCCGTACTGATGATCAGATCAAGATCCGCGGCTTCCGTGTTGAGCTGGGTGAAATTGCTCAGCAGCTGAGTCAGCAAACGGGTGTTGAATCTGCCCTGGTGGTTGCTAAAACAGGCGCCATCGGCACCTATCTGGTTGCTTATTTGCAGCCAGCTCAGGCCGTTAGCGAGCTATCTGACAATGAATTTACTCAAGGTGCATTGGCCGAATTGGCCAGTCAGGTGCCCGACTATATGGTGCCCAAGTTGGGTGTGGTGGTCGCTGAGTGGCCTTTGACAGCCAACGGCAAAATTAATAAAAAGGCCCTGCCTGAGGCAGATACAATGGCATTGCAGGGTGAATATGTGGCACCTGCCTGTGAGACTGAACGTGCCATTTGTCAGATCTGGGCTGAGTTGCTCGACATGGCACCGGAAACCATCAGTACCACGGCGAACTTCTTCCACTTAGGAGGCCACTCGCTGTTATCTGTCAGACTGGCTGCGGGACTGCGTGAGCAGCTGGGTGTTGAGCTGCCAGTGAAAACCCTGTTCAATGCCGCTACCGTTGCGGAGCAGGCTGAAGAAATTATGGCTCGTCGCGGGCAAGCGGTGCGCGAAGGCGTTAAAGCCCTGCCCAGAATCACCATACAGGATGAGCAACTGGGCCAGTATAGTGCATTGCCACAGTCGTTTGCGCAGCAACGTCTATGGTTTATCGATCAGTTACACAGTGACTCGGCACAATACAATATGCCAGCAGCTTTTGAAGTTGAAGGGGAGCTGGAGTTGGCCGTGGTTGAAGCGGCACTGCAAACCATTATTGCCCGACATGAAGTGCTCAGAACGGTGTATCGTGATGGTGAGCACGGTGCTGAGCAGCTGATCCTGGATGAAGCACAATTTAGTCTTGGCTATGAAGATATCCGTATGTACAACCCGGCACAGCAACAACAGGCGATTGCCGGGGCGATGGCACAGCTACTAAGTCAACCATTTGATTTGACCAAAGATGTGATGGTGCGTGCAGGGTATCTGCATACTTCACAGAGCAGTGGGGTGCTGCTGTTTAACATGCACCATATTGCCTCGGATGGCTGGTCAATGCAGGTGCTGGTGAAAGAGTTTGTGGCCTTGTATCAGGCCTACAGTCAGGGTCAGGGTAATCCGCTGGCACCGCTGACCATTCAGTACGCCGATTATGCACAATGGCAGCGGGCATACTTAAGTGAGGCAGTGCTGGAGCAGCAACTGGGATATTGGCAGCAACAGCTGGCCGATGTACCACCGGTGCACAGTCTGCCTTTGGATCACCCACGTCCGGAAGTGAAGCAACATCAGGGGGCGCAGGTAACAGGCTCGCTTAGTAAAGAGGTTGCACAAGGGCTCGCTGCACTGGCTAAGGCTGAAGGGTTGACGCCGTTTATGCTGCTGCATGGGGCACTGTCATTGTTATTATCCAGACACAGTAATGCACAGAATATTGTGATAGGTACTCCGGTTGCCAACCGTACTCAGGCCGAGCTGGAGCCTCTAATTGGTTTCTTTGTTAATACCTTAGTGCTAAATGTCAATACTGATCAGGCGACACTGGCTGAGTATCTGGCACATGTTAAGAGCGTGCACCTCGATGCCCAGTCAAATCAGGATGTGCCGTTTGAGCAATTGGTTGAGCAACTCAATGTACCACGCAGCACGGCACATACGCCGCTGTTCCAGGTCATGTTGCGCACCCAGACCGATTATGGTCTGAATACGGGGATGGATGAGTCGGTGTTGTCGCTGGGAGATGCGCAGTTGAGCCCACTGGCTGATGACTCCGTGGTGGCCAAGTTTGATCTCGATGTGCATATGGCGCTGAGCGAGTCGGGTGTTGATATCTGCTGGACTTATGACACAGCCCTGTTCAGTGCGGCGCGTATCGAGACCCTTAACCGCCACCTGGGTGAGCTACTGAGCGCACTGACGGCGTCTGAGCCGCAAGAGGTTCTGACCAGGGTGCCGGGCACTCTCAATATGCTGTCACAGGTAGAGCAGCAAGAGTTACTGGTATCACTGAATCAAACAGAGCAAGACTATGATACACAGCTGTGCATCCATACTTTGTTTGAGCAACAGGCACAGCAGCAGCCGCAGGCGATTGCCCTGACAGGACCGCAGCGCACCTTGAGTTATGAGGCACTGAATACGCTGAGTAACCAGTTCGCGCATCATTTGATAGACCAGTATGGGATTGCACCGGGACAGCGTGTCGGTATTTGTGTAGAACGCTCGGAGTATATTCTGGTGACTATGCTGGCAGTACTCAAAGCCGGAGCTGCCTATGTGCCTTTTGATCATCACAACACGTTGCATCGTAATCAACAGATCATAGACGATGCGCAGTTAGACGTGGTGTTTACCGACCCTGAACGTATAGCAACTTTGCCGCAAAGCTGTGCACGTCTTGAGGTCGCGGCACTTGAAGCTCAGCTGAGCGACCAGGGTAAGCGGGATAACCCACAACAGACTGTTAGTGCCGGTGATCTGGCCTATGTTATCTATACGTCGGGCACCACGGGCAAACCAAAAGGCGTACAGCTGCGTCACTCCAATGTGTGTGACTACTTACAGTCGGTACAGTACAGATATTATACGCAGCCGCAGTCGTCATTACTGGTTACGTCTTATGCGTTTGATATCAGCGTACCTAGCTTATTCCTGCCGTTGATCAGCGGTACATCGGTCAATATTCTGGCTGGCGAAGCGCGCTTTGAAAGCATGAAACACGAATTGCAGGAGCAGCCATACCTGCTGCGCATGACACCGCATCACGGTAAAGCCCTGGTAGCCTTTATGGGCGAAGAGCTTTGTCAGCTGACTCACACCTTCGTGATAGGGGGAGAAGCCTTCCCGCTGGAACTTTATGATCAGCTGCAGGCGAAATTTCCAAACAGTGTTATCTACAACCATTATGGTCCGACAGAAGCAACCGTCGGGGCAATTGCACTGAATGTCACGGCTCAGCGTGACCAAATCGGTGCCACTATGCCCATAGGTCGACCGCTTCCAAATACCAAAGTATATATACTAAACAAAGAGTTAGGACTTGTTCCAAAAGGCGCTATGGGTGAGCTGTATATTGCCGGCCCAAGTGTCTCTAAAGGGTACCTTAATCGTGATGGGCTAACTCAAAAGAGTTTTTTTGTCAATCCTTTTGAAGGCGAAAATTCGCAATATAACCTGATGTATAAGACAGGTGACTTGGCTCGGTATATCGGCGAAGATTATCTCGAATATTGCGGACGTGTTGACGAGCAAATCAAGATCCGAGGCTTCAGAATTGAAGTGGGTGATATTGAGAGTCAGTTGTTGCAATTGCCTGAAGTCGATTCTGCTGTTGTGCAGGCGAAAGAGTTGGCCGGGCAGCTGCAGTTGGTGGCTTATGTCAAATTTGATCTCATGCATGAGATCAAATTTGCCTCGAGTGAGTCGCAGCTTCAGGATAATGAACGCAAGCTGGCAGCAATCAAGCGCAGTCTGGCGGGTCAATTGCCTGAGTATATGCTGCCCAGTCAGTATCTGGTGATGACTGACTGGCCATTGTCGGCAAACGGTAAGCTGGACAAGAAAGCGCTACCGGAACCATCGCTAACTGAACTCTCCTCAGTGGCGGTGCAGCCGGTCAGTGAGACAGAAGTGCGTTTAGTGCAGATTTGGTCTGAGGTTTTGCAAACCTCGGAGGAGCACATCAGCGTGGTTGAGAGCTTCTTCTCACTGGGAGGCAACTCCTTGTCCCTGATGTTGTTGCTGAATAAATTGCGCAGCGAATTTGGTGCAGCATTGCAACTGCGTGAGTTGTACCAAAGTTCAGACATTCAGAGCATGGCCAAGCGCATTGAGCACCTGCTGTGGATGGAACAAGACGATGATGATGAGTATGAGGGGGAGCTACTCGTACTTTAAATTGATTTATCGGTGCGTCATGGGAGTCATGGCGCACCGACTTATAATGACAAAAAGGAACCCGTATGGCTTTGACTATCACTATGCCCGAGGTCGCAAAATTAAACGACCAGGCACACAGTCCGGTAGTGATACAGTTACATCAGGATAGTGCACCGTATGAGCAAGTCGTTGCTTTGCAAGACACGATTGAGCAACACCTGGCGGATGCCGGGGCGGTACTGCTGCGTGGTGGTAACTTTGGCTCTCCCGCTCAGGTCGAACAACTGGCTGCCTGTTTTATGACCCAGGTGCTGACCAATAATACCGAGCATCGTCCGGCAAGCACCAATGGTAATGTGCAACGACCGGTTGAATACTCAGAGTCTGAATTCCTTCTTTGGCACAATGAAAATACCTTTAATCAACGCTTTCCCGGCCGTGCGATTTTTGCCTGCGAACAACCCGCGCTAAGCGGTGGGCAAACACCGATAGCCGATGCCCGCTCTGTGCTGTCCCAGTTACCCGCCGATCTAGTTCAGGAGTTTATCGACAAACAGGTCATGTATGTCCGTAACTACCAGGCCGATGACTTTGTTGGGCTGGGCTGGAAAACCATTTTTCAAACGGAGAATAAGGCTGAGGTAGAGGCGAAATGTCGAGATCAGGCATTGGAGTTTGAGTGGCGCGGCGAGCAATTAACCACCCGCGCGATCCGACCGGCCGTGGTTATTCACCCTGCCACTCAGGCACCTTGTTGGGTGACCCAGGCACAGCACTGGCATTTCAGTTGCTTGAATGAGGATCTCAAGGAAAACCTGGCCATTATGTTTGACGATGAGGCCGATTATCCGCGCAACTGCTATTTTGGTAATGGCGACAGAATTTCCGATCAGACCATGGCCCAGATACTTCAGGTCTATCAGGCCAATCATCAGCAGTTCGACTGGCAGCAAGGTGATGTCATGTTGGTCGACAATATATTAAAAGCCCATGCCCGAAACCCGTATCAGGGTGCCAGAAAAATTTTGGTGTGTTTTGGCGATCCCATCAGTTTCTCTCAACTGTAATTCAGGGTCTCCCTTAGCCGTAATCAACCGCATTAAGTCAGGAATAGCGAAGTGAATATAACAGCATTAGTCGATCAGCTCATCGCAGCTGGCGTTAAACTCAAAATCAAAGACAATAACCTTGTCGTGAAGTTACCTAAAGTCATCTCGGCCGACCTGCGTGAGCAGATCATTGCGAATAAAACGCAATTGAAGGAGTACTATCTGGCAATGGCCAGCAGCGAAAGCCCGGCTGATCAGATTACTGTGCAACCACATACCGAAGCCATGCCTTTGTCATTCTCTCAACAGGCGTTGTGGTTTTCAGAGCAAAGTGATAGCCAAGCCAATTACAATGTGCCTGTTAACTTAAAAATCACCGGTAAGTTTGATGTCGAGCTGGCACAACAAGCACTGAATGGCATTATGGATCGCCACCTGATCCTCAAAACGACGTATTCAACAGATGCGCAGGAGACACTCCGTCAGGTGATCCATCACGATGCTCAGCTGAGCATTCATCGTGAGACGTTGCCAGCAGCCCAGCTGGATGATGCAAAAATACAGTGTATCGTCAATGAAGAAGCACAGCGCGGCTTTGATCTGCAGAATGAATTGCCGATCCGGTGTCGCGCGATAGCGCTGACGGGGGGATCAGAGCCGGTGACTTTATTGCTGTTAACCCTCCACCATATCGCGACGGATGGCTGGTCGATGGCCTTGCTGGTCAAAGAATTCACAACCCTGTATGAGAGCCTGATTAAAGGGGAAGCAGCGCAGTTGACTGCGCTGGACATTCAATATGCCGACTTTGCCCAGTGGCAGCATCAATATAACTCAGATAAATCAGCTAAGCAGTTAGAGTATTGGCGCGCGCAGCTGGATGGCCTGCCGCATACCCATAGTCTGCCTCTGGATGGTCCGCGTGATAGCCAGGCCAGGGGGCAGGGGGGGATACTGAACAGAGTCCTGCCTGAAACAGTCAAACAGGGCTTGCAGACGCTGGCAAGTCGCTTTGATATGACCACCTTTATGCTATTGCATGCCGCTCTGGCACTGGTGTTTTCCCGTCACAGTCGGAGCTATGATATTGTTATTGGCAGTCCGCAGGCGAATCGCCAGAACCCACAGTTACATAACCTGATTGGTTTCTTCGTCAATACGCTGGTCTATCGGGTCAACACGGAACAGGCGTCTCTGGCGGATTACTTACACCATGTCAGACAGGTGCACATCGACGCACAATTGAATCAGGAAGTGCCGTTTGAAGCCCTGGTCCAGGCACTGACACCCACCCGAACACCAGGCCAGACACCCTTATTTCAAATCATAGTCGACACCGACAATGATTATCAGCAGTCCGACGCGCCAGGCCTGCCGGGTATTAAACTGGAGCCACTGACTCACAGTGCGGTCACAATTAAATATGACTTAGACTTAGCGCTGAAGATGACCGAGAGCGGAGTCAGTTGTTACTGGGCTTATGATCGGGGGCTGTTCACTGAGCACCATGTCGGCCAATTGGCGGACGATCTGTGCAACGTCCTGACTCATCTGAGTCAGCCATTAACGGCTTCTGACACGACACTGCAAGCGCTCTACGCCAGTATGGCCGGAAACACACTGACACCGGAGATAAATACCTCGTCATCAGCAACGCATTCAATCCTAGAGCAGGTTTCACAGATTGCGCAGTTCGCACCTGAGCGTGTGGCTGCAAAGCACCAACAACACAGCCTGAGCTATGCGGCTTTGGAGGAGCGGGCGAATAAGCTGGCTGACTGGCTGATAACACAGAACTACGGTGGTCGTGACAAGATCATTGCCATTGAAGCCAGCCGCACACTCGATACTCTGGTTGCCATTTTGGCTATCTGGAAAGCGGGGTGTGCCTACCTGCCGATTGATCCGGCACATCCACAACAGCGGATCCAGTTTATGCTTGAAGATAGTTGCGCGATTGCGGTATTGGGTCGTGCAGGTATGAGCGCCCTGCAAACTGCTGCCGGGCAAAGTGCAGTCCCGTATCTCGATATGACGCAGTGCGATGAAGCAGACCTTGTTGCGGGCAGCGCCAGACAAACGTCACCGGATGCAGACAGCCTGGCCTATGTTATTTATACCTCAGGCACCACCGGGAAGCCGAAAGGGGTGATGATTGAACACGCCAACCTGAATCATTATCTGACGCACCTGAACACTCAGTTAGCAGCACAAGTGACCGATGGTGTAGTCAGTACATCACTGAGCTTTGATGCTACCGTAACAAGCCTGTTTATGCCGTTACTCAGAGGTGGCGTGGTTAACCTGACCTGTGACGAAGATAAAGCAAGTGAACAGGTGGTACAGGCGCTGGAGACGGCACAAACCGCATTGCTATTTAAACTGACCCCCGCACATCTGCAACTGATAGCCGCTAAAATGACACAACAAAATTCTCACAAGCACGTCATTATTCTCGGTGGAGAGCAGCTCAATTTAGACACCATTGCGCAGTTACGCAGCTGCCTGCCTGAGACAGTGTTTGTAAACGAGTACGGGCCTACAGAAACGACGGTCGGCAGTCACTGGAAGTGTATCGAGGAAGGCCATCAGACGCCTATTTCTATGGGCGCACCGATAACAAATATGCAAGGTATTGTGCTGGATGAAGGTGGTCAGCCGGTTCCCCCTTACGCCATCGGTGAGCTATACCTGACGGGGCCGGGAGTGGCCCGTGGTTATCTTAATCGACCTCAGTTAAGTGCCGAACGGTTCATTGATAACCCGGCCTACCAGAGCGGCCAGTCGGCCTGTTACCGCAAGCTATATAAAACCGGCGATCTGGTCAGAACGCTGGGCAATTCAGAAATGACTTTTATCGGGCGTATCGATGAGCAGGTTAAGCTCAACGGATACCGAATTGAGCTCGAAGAAGTGAAGCGCCAGATAGCAGAGCAGGGGTTAGTCGAGCAGGCAGAAGTTCTGTTGGTTGAACAACAAGCGCAGATGCGACTGGTGGCCTTTATTGAACTGACTTCTGAAGGGACACTGCTGGTAAATCAGCAGGGCGAGGCGGCTATGACCGAAGGTCTGATACAGGCGTTGGCCGAGCAGCTACCAGAATACATGATCCCGGCTGACTATCTGGTGATTGAACAGTGGCCTTTGACGGTCAATGGCAAGCTCGACAGCAATCAGTTGGCGCAACTGGCAACAACTCAGCAAAGCGCGGTGTATGCAGCGCCAGAGACGGAAATGGAAGCCCATATTAACCAACTCTGGGCCGATATTCTGTCGTTGCAGGAGCGCGAAATTGGTCGTGACGGACATTTCTTCAAGCTCGGTGGTAACTCTATTTTACTGATAAAAATGCTCGGCAGTCTGAAAAAGCAATGGGGCATTTCGCTTGCATTTAATGAGGTCTTTAATCGCGTGGTGCTGCGAGATCTGGCCCAGTACGTCCAGCAGAAAGTGACTGAAAAGCAAGCCCAAGAGGCATTGGAAGAAAAAGCCACAGAGGCGGAGGGGTGGTTATGATAGCCAAGCAAATTATTGATGAAGCGATTGCCTGTGATATTTTACTGTTTACCGAAGCGGGTAAGCTGGGCTTTAAGCAAAAATCCGCAGCACCTTTTCCAGAGGCGCTGAAAAAGCAAATTCAGGCCCATAAAGCGGACATCATCGCGTTTCTGGCAAACCAGCACAATGACCTCGACATTCCACAGCGGCCTGCTGACAAGACGCGACTGCCCTTGTCGAACGCGCAGCAAAGGCTGTGGTTTATCGACAGCCTGAAGCAGGGGTCGGCCGAGTATAACCAACCATTGGCGTTTACGGTGAGCGGGCAACCGGATCTGACAAAGATTGAAGCCGTTCTGAATGTCATTGTTGAAAGGCATGAAATCTTACGAACGACTTACCATCAGGATGACACGGGGGCTTACCAACAGGTGAACATCAGTCAGCCATGCCGGGTAAAGGTCCATGATCTGTCACAGGTCGATAACTGGCCGTCACAGATAGCCGAGGTGATCGCCACTGAGTCGGCAAAGTGTTTTGACCTGAGCGCGGATCTGATGCTCCGGGTCGACTACTTTAAGGCTCCTGCCACTGAAGAGACGAGCGGTGTGCTGTTATTCAATACCCATCACATTGCCTCCGATGGCTGGTCACAGCAAATTTTGCTGCGTGAGTTTGTGACAGTGTATGAGCAGCTCAACGCCGGGCAAAGTGCTGAACTGGCCCCGCTGGAAATCCAGTATGGCGATTTTGCACTGTGGCAGCAGCAACGCGCAGAGAATGGTGCGCTGGATGACGCCTTGTCTTACTGGCAGCAGCAGCTGGACGATGCGCCACTGGTGCATGACCTGCCATTGTGTCAGACGCGTCCGGCGACCAAACAATATGCCGGTGGCCATGTTCAGGGTCGGCTGGCAAGCAAGGTTGCGCAGCCTTTGCTGGCCCTGGCACTACGCCTTCAGGTCACACCGTTTATGCTGATGCATGCCTTGTTGTCGTTATTATTGAGTCGTTATAGTAACAGCACCGATATCGTGATTGGCACACCCGTGGCGAACCGCATTTCGCCGCAACTGGACAAGCTGATCGGCTTTTTTGTCAATACCCTGCCATTGCGTGTGGACACTGACCAGCAGAACTTGCATGAGCTGGTGGCGCACGTTAAAGAGGTCCACCTGGCAGCTCAGCAGCACCAACAGGTGCAATTTGATCAACTGATAGAGCACCTTAATATCCCGCGTAGCGCACAATATGCGCCTTTGTGTCAGATTATGCTCACCACAGCAAGCGAGTTTGGCATTAATCAGAACCGCGATATGTTGGCTTCTGCACTGGCCTCTGACGGACTGGCACTGGCGCCTTTTGGAGTAGAGCGGGTGGTTGCCAGGTTCGATATTGATATGCATATCAATATCAGCGATGGTGGCGTTGAGCTGGACTGGCTGTATGACAGCAGCATTTTTTCTCATACTTTTATTACCCGGTTGAATCAGAACTTTGCAGCTTTGCTGTGTCAGGTGAGTGCGCAAGGTGAAGCGGATCTGCCATTAAGCGACATTTCGGCCTTGTGTGACTCTGAGCGTCAGCAATTGGTCAGTACAGGGGAGCAGCAGCGTCTTGAGTATGATACCAGCCGCTGCATTCACGCTTTATTTGAACAACAGGTGGAGGCTGCACCGGAGGCAACGGCCTTGGTGTTCCAGAACCAATCCATCAGTTACGCCGAGCTAAATCAGCGGGCCAATCAGCTGGCCCATTACCTGCTAAGTGAGCAACAGATCACACCTGAAACCCTGGTAGGGGTATGTAGCAGCCGCTCTATGGAGATGATGGTGAGCATGCTGGCGATACTCAAAGCAGGCGGAGCCTATGTCCCACTAGACCCGGATTATCCGGCCAGCCGTCTGAGCTATATGGCAGCCGACGCGGGTCTTAAGCAAGTGATTGGGTATGGCAGTGGTCTGGCCGTGGCTCAGAGCCTGATGAGCGAACAAGCGGGTACCGCCATCGATATTGCAGCTCTGACGCTTGATGACTATCCACAACACAATCCGGCGCTGGACGAGATTTGTAACGATAGCCTGGCCTATGTGATCTATACCTCAGGTTCAACCGGCCAGCCTAAGGGCGTGCAGCTTATTCATCAGGGCGCAGTAAACCTGGCTCACAACCAGCAGGCCTGTTTTGCTACCTGTGCCGACAGTAAGGTGTTGCAATTTGCATCCATCAGTTTTGATGCGGCGACCTGGGAGTGGCTGATGGCCTTGATCCCGGGGGGGACTCTGGTGATTGCCGACGAATCACAACGTACGGATGTACAGCAGCTGTCTGAGCTGTTAAAAACGCAGCAGATCACCCATGCGACTTTGCCACCGGCGTTGTTGTCGACCATGACGTTGCAGACAGATCTGGCGCTGCAATGTTTAATTGTGGCAGGGGAAGCCTGTGAAGAAAATGTGGTGGCTCGCTGGCGGGCACATTATCCTTTCTATAATGCTTATGGCCCGTCGGAGACCTCTGTCTGTGCGACTGTGGGTGAAATTACTGATGACACCATACACATCGGCACACCTTTGTGTAATGTTCAGACCTATGTGCTGGATCAGCAACAGAACTTATTGCCTCAAGGTAGCTTAGGCGAGCTGTATGTCGGTGGCGACGGTCTGGCGCGTGGCTATCTGGGTCAGCCTGATCTGACGGCCGAACGCTTTATTGAGAATCCATTTTATGACCCCGAGGTGGCAGGCAGCTCGAAACGCTTGTATCGCACCGGCGATTTAGTGCGCTATCTGGCCGATGGCAACCTAGCCTTCGTGGGCCGTGCCGACGACCAAATTAAAATTCGCGGTTTCCGGGTTGAGCTGGGCGAGATAGCTCAGCAGCTGAGCCGCCAGACACAAGTAGACAGTGCACTGGTGCTGGCCAAGAACGGTCCGGCAGGCACCTATTTGGTGGCGTATGTCCAGCCTGTTGAGAGCATCGCAGAGCAAGCACAGCCAGAGTTTATGGCTCAGACGCTGGCCACGCTGGCACAAACCTTACCGGATTACATGGTGCCTAAGCTGGGTGTGGTGATTGACGACTGGCCACTGACCGCCAACGGTAAAGTAAACAAAAAAGCCCTGCCTGAAGCAGACACGTCGGCATTGCAGGGCACTTATGTGGCGCCGCAGGGAGAGCGCGAGCAATTAATGGTTACGCTGTGTGGCGAATTGCTGGCACAGCCCGCTGAGCAGCTGAGCGTCACGGCAAACTTTTTCACTCTGGGTGGGCATTCCCTG
>NZ_JAKRFU010000047.1:0-13512 GCF_022347845.1 Pseudoalteromonas sp. McH1-42
GCTCAGCGTGTCGGTGGTCAGGCCTTGCAGGATGGCCGGGTTATCGGTGAGGGTCACGACTGGTTTAGCGTCATCAATGATCTGTGCCAGTCGGGCACTGGGATAGCCCGGGTCGAGCGGCAAATAGGCGGCACCGGTTTTCAGGATGGCCAGTATGGCCATCACCATCTCGGCATGTCGCTCAGTGCTGACGCCCACCATGCTGTCGGCGCTGAGTGAATAGTGTTGCTGCAAGTACGCGGCGATGCGATTAGCACCGGCGTCCAGCTGGGCGTAGCTCAGCGTGCGACCGCCAGGCATATCAATGGCGATGGCATCCGGTGTTAGCTGGGCCTGACGGCTGATTTGTTCGTGCAGGCTGAGTTCTGTGTCATAACTAAGTGGGCAGGCCGAACGTCCCAGCAACCATTGCTGCTCCGCCGGGCTCGAAAATGGCAAGTCGGTCAGTGCACAATCGAGGCCATGCTCACCCAGATAGGCCAGTGCGCGTTGGTATCTTTGCTCTATGGCATCAATATCAGCCTGCTCAAAGTAACGATGGTTAAAATCAATTTGTAGTTCCAGGTCCGTGTCATTGTTATCCCATACCGTTAGAGTGAAAGGGATCTTTTCAGCATTGGCATTGAGGTAATGAAAACGTGCAGCCTGATTTGAAAAGTGAATATCGGCAAAATTCAGCGTCAGATAGTTAAAACTAAAATCAAAGAAGCTACCCTGCTCACCACTGTGTTGCTGGTCTTTGAGGAGCTGGCCCAGTGGGTACTTCTGATGTCTGTAGGTTGCTTTTTGCGTCTGCGCAACCTGTTTTACCAGCTCGCTCATGACGTCCACCCCCTGTGTGGAAATCAGCAATGGACTAATGCTGGTAAAGACTGACAGCTTTTGTTTTTGCAGCGCCGTTTTACGGTTGTGGCTCGGATTGCCAAACAACAGGGTTGCCTGATTGGTATGCAAAGAAAAGTAGTAAGCCAGTGTTGCCAGCAACACCTGAGCGGCCCCTAACTTATGACGACCTGCATGCGCATGCAAACTATCAAAAACCGTTCTGGAAAGCGGATAAATGGCCCGGGTGCTGTGTTGCTGATCCGTATCACTAAAGTAGCGTTCAGGCAGGCGTTCCCCCTGATAATCGTCGAGATACTCCTGCCAAAATGCCGCGTCTTTTTGATATTTAGCACTCTCACGATAAGTATTATCTAACTGTGCTATCTCATCTAGCGATAATCTAGCATCGTCCTGTGTCTGCTCACCGTTATACAAATGAGCCAACTGCTGAACCCAGATCGCAAAACCGAAACCATCCATTGCAAGATGATGACTTAAGCCAACATACCAGTGCTGTTGCTGAGATATTTTAAGCAGGAAGCCTTTGGCCAGTTGCGTATCAAACACTGCCTGAGTGCGAGCGAACTGCGTTTCGAGCCAGGCCTTAGCACTGCGCTCAGCCTCTGCTTCGGCGCTAAAATCAATCACTGGCAGGCTGTCATCCAGATCCTGGCTCAGATAAGCGGTGAATTCTTCGCCTTGCTGACTAATACGCATCTGAAATGCTTCATGACTGTGAATCAGTGCTTTATGTGCCTGTGCCAGTTGGATGCAATCAATGTTGTCGCAGACGATATAGCCACCAATGTTGTAAATAGGGCTATCCGGGAAATAGAGCTGATCTAATAGTATGTCGCGCTGCGAAGCGGTTAATTGCCATTGAGAGTGTGTCATCTTAAGCTCCTACCTCTGCCAGAAAATCGTTTTTGGCGGACTGGTTTAACTGTAATTTGTCGAAGTATTGTGTGTATGAGGTCTGCTCTACGACCTTGCCGCCTTCCATCACAATGACCCTGTCTGCCAGGTCGAAATACTTATCATCGTGCGTGATGGCAATGACCAATTTCTGCTTTGCTTTGAGGCTGGGTAAGATGCGTTTATAAAAGACTTCTTTGAAAATTGGGTCCTGATCAGCGGCCCATTCATCGAACAAATACACCTGCTTGTCTTCTAAAAAGGCCACCAGCAAAGCGAGACGTTTACGCTGACCATCAGATAACGACACGGTAGAGAAATAACCGTCTTCTATCGTGACCTTGTGATCCAGGTGTAACAGCTTCAGATAATGCTGGATCAGCTCCATCGTGGCGTCATCCAACTCTTTGAGAATTTTTGCAAACAAGTAGTAGTTAGAGTAGATAGCACTGATCCCTTGTCTGTAGCTTTCGATATTGGTGTTGTTCAGTGCCGCATCATCGAAATAAATGTGCCCGCCAACCGCCTGATAATGCAGCGTCAACAATTTACTGAGAGTTGATTTGCCGGAGCCATTCGAGCCAACTATAAAGACTATTTCGCCACGATTCAGTGTCAGGTCGATTGGACCAACAGCGAAGCCAGCCTCATCCTGATCACTGGGATAAGCAAACTCAACTTTATCGAAGCGCAGTGTCTGCCAGCTAGGCACATCTGAAATCTGATACTCGATTTCCTCTTCAGGTAATTCATTGAGCAGCGTATTAAACTTCTTGTATGAAATCGTCGCCATCATCATCTGAGGCAAAGCATTCAGCAAGACAGCGATGGGGCCGGTCACGTACAATAAAGCCATGATCACCGCGACCAGCTCGCTATTACTGATGGAGTGGTAATTCACGAAAATAAAACACAGCGCACCGATGACAAAGAAACAAATTAAATCACCAAAGTTGATGGTTGATATAAGCACAGATTGCGCGGCTTTCTCATTTTTAAGAATGTTTTTTTCATTGCTCAGCAAAGCGTCCTGATGAAAATAAGCACGCTTTTGCGCATCGAGCTTGAGCTCCTTTGCGCCAGAGAGCAAACCATTCACACCTTCCTGAATTGCATCCCGGTACTCTCGAGAACGCGTCAGCAGCTTGTTGCCAAAATACATGGGGACTTGATACGCCAGGATGCCAAACGCAATAGCGATCATCACCATCTTAAAGACTTCATCATTGAGGTAGACCAGAAAACCCAGCATACCGACTAAAGTCACCAGATTGATCAGCAACAGGGGTAATGCACGTGCGCCATTAACGATCCTTGGTACATCCAGATTCACAGAAGCAACCAGTTTAGACGAGCCCATTTTCTCAATGGCATACAAAGGCGTTCTGGAAATTTTATCGTAAAAACTCACTCTAAGTTTTCTGGCAACATCCGTTGCAACGCGCTGCAGTAAAATCTCTGACAGGCTTCTCATGATCAGAATGAATGTACAGGCCAGAAAAAACAACGCAGCCAGTTTATAGTTTGCGACTTCCAGTAGCCCATATCGTGCATGCGGAACTTCAGCCAACTGCAATCCGGGTGTCGGACTCTCAATACTCATCAGTACAAAGGGAATAAGCCCCGAATATAAAATCCCTGAAATGGCTCCCAACAACACCGAGATAAACACACGGTTGGGATAGCTCTCACTAAATAGTTTTAATAAATTCACGGTTTACTCCTGCCCTTGATTCGGGGTTAGCGTTAGCTTGCGAGATGCCTCTTTGGGTGATTCAAATGACACATACTGTCCCTTAGCGAACAGGGTGATCATGTCGTCATAATGCGCGCTGGCGACCTGACCAGACTGCCCTGTAGAATTCATAAACTCATAGCGTCCGCCCAAATCAATAATCTGTCTGAACCCGGCACCATAGTTCTGAATAAAGCCATTGTCTTTTTCGTAGAAACCTGCCGCTACATTAACGGTATTGGTGGAACCACCGGTCGCTACCTCTCGTGAGAACACCTTATTGAGATGCTTCACCTTGCCAAACGGCATATGGTCGTATCGCGTCGTCTGAAACTTACCCCATTGCCAGTTGTCAATTTCATCCCCCTGTAACTTACTGTTCAGGATTAAAGTTCTGTCTAGCGCTGAGAGTAATACTTCTTCACAAGATTCTGTTTCTAGCGTATTGGTGTCGTCACATAGCGGGGAGTTTTGCGCCAGCAGCTCAGCCAGCTGGTCGTAACTCACTCTGCCACGCAGACCCAGTAGCTGGCGCGTTGCCGCTTTCTCATTCCATGCAGGAATGAGCTCATCATTGAGTAAGACTCGGTATATTTGTCTCGCCCAGGTATAAAAAACCGTTGCGGCAATGCTGTCGGTCGGTGCATCTCCTTGCCAGGTTTTCAGATGGTCAAGCGCTTCTTGTTGCCACAGGTCTTCCGCAACGACCGTTTCCATCACACTCTTTAACTTGATAACCGTCAGGTCTTTTACATCCATCTGCATCTGTTTGATGTAATTCACATCCAGTGGCTGTGTATTGAGTAGCTGTTCAATGCGCTCTGCACGGGCAGGGTCCGCAAAGCTGGAAGAAATATGATAAGGGTAACTCGATGCCACATTACGGTTATTGGCATTAATGATGTAACCTCGTGGTGGATTGAATTCGCTCGGCATCTCATCTTTTGGAATGAACCCTTGCCATACATCTCCCTCAGCACCCCGTTTAGTCGGTAATATACCTGTGCCACGCTCGCGAACCGGAATATTACCCGCGCCAGTAAATCCAATGTTATCTTGCTTATCTGCATAAAACAGATTCAGACTGGGTGATGCAATTTTATCCGCAGCCTGCTTAAACTGCTGCCAGTTCTGGGCATGATTAATGTGAAAAAAGCCTTCATAAGTGGTGTCCTGTGCCTGCAATGCCGTCCAGCGCAGAGACACTGCCTGAGGCAAACCGGCTTTACTGATCACGGGACCGGTCAGCGTTTCTTTGATCTTCAGTTCAACATCCCGATAGGTGGGCTTAAGTAGACTCGGAAAATCACTTTTCACTTTGATATATTCAGTGCGCTCTGTAAAAGGTAGCCACTGTTGCTGGTAGCGATACAGCGTGGGGTCTTCCGGATGGATTTGTTCCACAATCAGATCTTGCAGGTCAGCCTCCATATTGGTGCCACCCCAGGCAATGTTATTATTCTGACCAAATACAATGACAGGTAACCCGACCAAACTCATACCCTGTAACTGAGAGTCTGGCAATTGCTGCGATACGGCATACCACAAAGAGGGAATTTGCAGACCCAGGTGCGGGTCATTGGCCAAGATAGCACTGCCAGATGCACTTTTTTCAGCAGAAACCACCCAAGCGTTACTGCCTATATGTTTACCGCCAATCTTATAGTCGGTTTCCAATTGCTTAATGGTGTGATGTAACCCCGACAGGCTGGCAACCTGCCCATCGCCCAGTGACTCTGACGGCACCAGTTCAGATCCGAAAAACTCGGCGAACAAGGTTTTGGGTAACGTTTTTAATGCCACACTACGCTGGATCTCTTCTTCCAGGTTGCCCGACATACTGAGAGAGAACATTTTCATCCATGCCAGTGAATCTTCAACACGCCATGGCGCTGGCGTAATCCCGAGCATAGTAAACTCAATTGGCAGTGTAGGTTGCTGGTTCAGGAATTCATTGATCCCGGCCGTATAAGACTGCAATGACGCCAAAGCCTGCTCAGACAAATAAGCCTTACTTTGTTCAGCCACCTCATAGAGCCCCAACGTGCGAACCCAAACGTCATAGTTCAGGCTCTCTTTGCCAAACACCTCACTCAACTTACCGGCACTGAGCCTGCGTTGTAACTCTAACTGCCACAGCCTGTCTTGTGCATGCAGATAGCCCATCGCAAAATAAGCATCTGCCATTGAATCCGCATCAATATATGGCACACCATGTGCGTCGCGCGTTACCGTTACCTGCTCCTGGACAGCAACCGAGACCGCACTTGCCCCAGCTTGCGGTAAAGCTGAAATGACCTGTTGCTGATATGCCACATAAGCACACAGTACTGACGGTGCCAAAATAAAGGTGCCAAACCGGCACAACAGAGGATGTCGTGTAAACCAATTTCTTATTTGCATGTATTCACTACCAACAGAAGTTTGAGATCTCATGCATGAGATCATTGCTACTGATTAAAACAAGGTTTAAGGTCGGAATGAGTCTCCGCTGACATCGACCGGATATGCGTCAGCGTGCTGTCATCGTCAATTCAGGCTTGCGGCAAGGCCTTCCTGCTCGGTGGCAATCACCTGATGGCTTTCCACAAATGCTTTGATGTCAGCCATTAACAGGGAGCGTCTGCCTTCCTCTGAGATATAAACGCCCTCTCTCATATCTGCAGAGCCCAGGTTGTATCCCTTCTCAAACGCCCATTCAATGATGCTTAAATCAATATTCATACCTTCACTCCACCGCTTGTAAACTGCGCTTTAAATTTATTCTGCTGTGCTGTGCGTCGATTTAAGACTTCACACCAGAGCGATTAGTTAGTATGGTTCACATGGTGCATCGATAACCCTTGAGTGTATACCTGTTAGATCTACCAACTAAGGTGTTCACCACTAACCTTAAGTGCAGTAAAAGGTTCCTAACCCTATGAATAAGCTAAAATTAGACCAGCTGATGCTGGCTAACGTGAACAGTCGAAAAGGGCTGAATTCTGAAACTTTTGAGTACACCTCTTTATTCTTATCTTCTGTGACGCCTGATCCACACAATGCACGATTTCTGCCAGCCAAGTTCATGGAAGATGATCATGCACGACAATTCACTTCACGCTGGCTAACCAAAAACCAGATAGTTGAAATGTATGATGCAAAAGACCACGTACTAATAGGAAAGAACTGCATTGTAAACTGCTTTGCCTACGGCACGGCCCAGTGGAAAAAAGCGAACCAAACCCTAGAGTCCGTGCTTGAACTGGCCGAAAACATCTCTGTAGCCGAGGTTATTCAAGTGCCGACCGTCTACCCTTTAGAGGACGGACAGTATCAAATACTGACCGGACATCGCCGATTTTTTGCCATGGTTTACAGCAATGGTTATGACTCAAGCGCCCAGTTCAAAGTGTATGATGCCAAACCATTGCTATCGAAAGTTAAACAATTTCAGGAGAATGCCAGCAGAGACGACCTGCCTCAATATGGCAAGCTGCAAGCTTTTCTCAGTGCAATGCAGGAACTGGAAAGCCTTAGTCAGGCAAGATTAAAAGTCGGTGAGAAAAAGCTAACCGTTAAAGAAATGGCGGCCAACTTAGGTATCTCCATGGGGAGTTTTGATAACTACAATGTCCTTACCCGGTATAAATGCGTTATTCAGGCGTATGAACAGGGGCTGGTCACGCTGCCTTTTATCAACGTTAAAAAAATCGTTAAACAGGTTGAGAATGACTATTACAGCGAGTTTGATAAAACCCTGCTAACCGTGACAGACAAAGCCGAGATCAATAAACGGATACATGCCAAACTCACTGGGCAAAAATTGACAACCAAACCTAAAACAAAAGCTTTCAGGGTAAAACCCATTCAGCATGTGGAAACAATTAAAATGCTCCTGACCCACAACATTACAGAATTAGTGGATGAGGTAGATTGGCAAGCTGTGGACTGGGACAATCGAAAAGCCGTAACGGACACCCTGGCAAAAGTCATTGAGGTATTGGATAGTAAGACTAAGGAAACTGACAGTTAGTACCCAATGGCGCATGGAATAACTCACTCAACGATGGACGTGCCGCTGTTGCAGGAAAACATATCAGGCAAAAAATGGTTCGTGTTTTGCAATAGTTCCTCCAGGCTTTGTTAAATGCTAATGGTCGCTTAGCGGCCTTAGAGTCCGCTCCGACCCGATATTGTAAGAAATTATATATTCACCATTTCGACCACTGGTCCACCAAGCCATTCAAAAAAACAGAACAATCACATATCAATCAAACACTTAATAGAAATCGTTTCTCACCCTCACTTTCTTAACATTGGGCAACAATGAAAATAACACTTGTAAAATAAAACCGTCTATCCATCTTTCTGTTGAGTTTTTAAAAGACTATAGATATAGTCTGAACGCTTGACATATTCCTAATAACAACAAATTCAGGACAATGAACGAAGTCAGCTTCTCTAGAACAGTTAAATCGATCACACTTGGATCCTGGAAACTTGACCCAAAGCGTCAGGTGCTCACTGACGGCGACATCGAAAAAGAACTCGAACCGCTTCTGTTTCGCATCATTAGTTATTTGATCTTAAATTCGGATACTATCATCACCCGACAAAATTTAGTGGACGATGTCTGGTGTCAGAAATATGTTGATGACAATGCAATAAACCGGGCAATCTCTGAACTCAGGAAAACACTGAAATCAGAGAACCAAAAGGGCATCATAGTTAAAACTCACTATAGAAAGGGTTACAGCTTAGCCATTGAACCGTTTGTTGAATACCACAAAACGGAATCAGCTGACCAATCTAAACCCAGCCCTGCGGTTACAACCGAATTAAACACAAAAGCGACACCAGCCGAACGATCAGTAAAGCGGAAAAAGGCCCCGTGGGTTTTTGCTGCGGTCATCAGTACTCTAGCAGCCAGCATTAGTCTGGCATTTATTAACCAGGACACAGCGCTGAGTGACGCCTCTGTTAGCCCCATAGAAAAGCAAGTGCAGGAAACAGTACTGTCCTGGGTCAATGGCAGGTATACCAGACCAAATATCTCGCCCAATAAGAACTTCGTTGCCTTCTCTATTATTCAAAAGAATAGTCAGAATTATTCTTTGGTGGTCAAAACGCTACAAACAGGCCATGAAAAACGCCTTGCAGAAGAAGGAACTAACTACTTCCCTATCGGCTGGTCAGCAGATTCCAATAAGGTCTTCTATCGGGCCATTAACAATGAACAATGCGAAGTATGGCTGATAAACACCAGTTTTGACGGTACCAATAAATACCTATTTGACTGTAGCTTGCAAGGTTTCACAGGTGCAGGTGTCAGCGATGGCAGACTCATTTATTCAAAGAGCGGTTATCGCGACAGGGATGAACTCGCAGCACTTGCCAGCCGTGATATAGAAACAGGCCAGGAATTTCAAATTACATCACCAAATTTGAATTCATATGGAGATAGGTTTTTGACTTATATCCCTGATATGGAAGTTATTATTTTTGAAAGGCATCACTATCAGGGCAGTGAACTCTACATGACAGACCTGGATGGTGGAAACCAGGTTAAACTACATGACACCAACAACCGGATCTGGACTTTATCCTACGAGAAGAAAATTAATTCTTTGATTTGGCTAGATAATGTTGAGAATATTTTGTTTACTTATTCGCTGGATAAGAAAGCCATTACCTCAGCGGCGAAATTGCCAAATAATGTTAAATATGCCAGTAATCAGCCACTGTCCCACGACGCCTTACTGGCAGTGACTTATCCCTTTTTACAGGACATATATACCTTAAGCCCCGAGGGCGGCGAACTGCAGCCTTTAGTTAAAAGTGAGTATGATGACGTACAAGCTACTGACTTTGAAGACAGTGTGATTTTTTTGCGTCAGGAAGGTGGACTGCGTTCTATTTATCGTGCTTTACCTGATGGTCAGCATGAACCGCTTGCACTTGAGGCGTCGACTTATGAATCAATTCATTATAGCGCGCAAAGACAAGAACTATTGCTCCACTACAAGGATAGGCTCGAAACCTATGATAGTAAGACCCTGACGCTTACTGGCTCTATCAAGGTTGATGGCACCATAGTGTCGGCTGAGTACCTTGAAGAAAATAGCATCGGTTATACCGTTGTGGATGCAAGAACATTGAGAGGAAAAGCCTTTATGCACTCTCTCGATTCGGATAAGAGCATTCCATTACCCATTGAGCGCCCACTGTGGTTTGGGCAGCTTGATAGTGAGTTCTATGCCAGTTTATCATCACATGATGAAGTGTCTTTATACAATATCAATACGGGTGAAAAGACTGACAGAATTGAGCTGTCAAAAGCCAAATATAAACACTCGATTGCTGCGGGCAATGGGTCCTTGTATCACTCCGACGGTGAGACCGTCTTTAAGATTAATTTCAGCCATACCGAGCCCAGGCAGGAATTATACAAAATTGACAGTTCCAGCTATGTCATAGACAGGATCAGCTTTTCTCAACAAACCAATGCGCTTTACCTCGACATTATTGAAGTCGTTGAAAACCAGCTGGTCAAAGCAGAAATCACCCAGTCTGAATGATCTGACGTACTGGGGAGGACACCTCCCCAACCATGAACGCTGATATACAACACCGAAAAGCACGTCAGTCATCGTGATTAGATCAAATTGTTGATAATACACTTTACGATCGCCTGCTGCCTGTTTGTACTATCTGTTTTCACAATACAGTTAGACAGATGAAAATTAACCGTGCGCTCAGAGATACCAAGTATCTGGCTGATTTCCCAAGACGTTTTACCTTCACAAGCCCACATTAAGCAGTCTTTTTCGCGTTTTGTAATATGTAACTTTTTATCCCTGCAGCGCAACGCAGCCTGCAGCAAATAGGGAGAGATAATCGTCCAGCACCAGTCAACAAACTCAATACTCTTCTGCTGGCAAAAGCTCTCTGGGATATCGAATACCAAGCCTCCATAAATGCCAGTCACACCCCGCATAGGCATCACATACACCTGGCCTTTCTGATTGCTGTGATTAAGTATACTGTGCAACGGCAACAATCGAATACCTGACTTACAGTGTTCAAAGATCGCAGTGTCTGACATTTCCTCTGCCAACTCGGCAGAAATCTCACCATAAACTTTTTCTTCGTATGAGGACGCAGATACCGGGCAAAAATCGATAAAGCCCAGACAATTGTAGCCTGACTCTTTTGAGATAGACTTCAATGTACTTGTTAGCTCTTCAGCGATGTTTACTTCCTCAAATTTAGTAATCATCTGTTTAATTTCGTGCTGCGTGTCAAACAGGCCAAGGGTCGTATTTTGTTGCATTGTTAGCTCCTCAATTTGCGCCAAGTAAGCAAAGCGTGTTTATTGTTTTGATGGAACTCATAGTGCCCCAGCAAACGCGTGCAATCAAATCTCGAAAAACAAAAACATAACCAATAAAATCAACACTTTAACACCAATTATTATGGTGGAATACTGGCTATATATTGATTGATATCACCCCGCAGAGGATCCCGTAACGACTCGATGTGAGAGCTTATTTGCTACTAATTTATCGCATTTCATATGCATCCAAATTGTGCAATAAACTCTAATACCAATTTACTTAATTAAGTGCTCTATTTTGAAGCAAGAAAATAAGGTCGATAACACCGCTCCCGTGCCCTGCTATCGTTGAGACATCATCGTCCATATAGGCGAGGCGAAAATTTGCGAACTTATACCTTAGGTAAAGATTCTAAATGAGAAATTTTTAACGCCGTTAGCGTCATAATTGCACTTTCAAATAGAACAGGTATTAAGTGAATTTGGTATAACCTTTTGAGTACGTACAGCTATCGAAAATGTGCTGTCGTGCATGGTCAAATAAACAGACCGAATTTTGATTGCGGCAAGAAAGAGAATCACGCTGGCGGCAGATGTGATAGTTAGATTGACACTGAATAGTGGCAATTCAATCTGGCCAGGGCGAGGTAATGTAAACAACATTTTCAAAAGTGCGTGCCGCACCAGGAAAAGTTGTACAGTGCAAACATAAGTCAGCCACGCAAACACACATCAACAGACTAATGGCACCCTATGAGATAACAGGCCAACGACATACCTAACAATCCGCGTTTCAAAAGACAAAGACACAAACCGAAAGGATTCAATGACTGTGACTTAGTTAGATGTTTAGTTCAGTTAACTAGGTGGCGCAACTGGATAACAGAGAATAGCACCTGACAAACATCGGTACCAGGTTACCTGCTGTAATCTTTTAACAGGCAAAAACGTTCGGAGTTTGGACACTAACGGGTCACCCCGCCGATTCAGTCCATTCAAATTTGTGTGAAGTTTTTCAAAAAGGAAAAAGATCCACTACTTGAAAGTGGACCCAAATGAGAAGCACGAATATACATGACACAATGACTTTGAACATGGCATGCTAGCAAGCACTGACCGCCTCACAGAATGCTGGAGGTAAAAATGGGGTTATAAACAAGCCTGCATTGACTGATGAAGTGCAATACTGCCCTCCGTGATAGTATGCTGTAGCTGACTATACTCTTCTTTTTTTAGCTTCATCGAGACCAACAGGCTGTTTTTTGCAATATCATCCACCCTAACCTCAATAGGTCTTGCATCTGAGCACAACCACAGACGCCCTTTTGCTTGTATCTCCAGAGCAAACTCCATACTTTCAATTTCTTTTTGCTCGAAGTAATGGGCGCCAAAAACCCGGTTGCTTTGTACTCTCAACAACAACTCGCCAGGCGCGAACACTTTGCCGGGCACGGCATTCGGGTTTACATAGTCAACATACCCGTTTTCGTTAGAAATAAGTGTTTTCGTTTTTTTGCTGTCCTCTGAGACATACTCAAGCATCACTTTTTTCTTGGCTACTTCACTACCAACCTTAATAGCCAATTCTACAACTCGGCCAGTTTCCCTGGAGTAATGATACTCACTGGCGGGCTCTTGCAACACAAGATTACCTGAAACAGCCTGTAATCCGGCCCCCATTGCCAACACAAGATAGGATCCCATCAATTTATCAACTCCTATTACTATTTATATTCTAATTAGCCAGTGATGTTTTTAGGGTTAATAAATCCTACCTGAGTAATACTATGCGTATCTGTACCACCTGCAATAAACTTAGTCTGGCGATTATCTTTAATTTCTTTATTAGTAAGTTCTTTTAGTTTTTTTGTTTTAAGTTTAAGCATCGTGACAATCTCTATTTAATGTTTATTCAATTAATTTTTAAATGTTAAACACCGTTGTGGTGATGCAACTATCATTGACCAGAGATGCTAAAAAACCTAGTTATGAAACGTTATTCTTAAAGATAACACTTAACGATAAGTCATTGTTTTACTAGGATATAAAAACACATTACCCAGATCTTTTCACATGGTAAGCTTTGTATTGACCGACATACAAAAAAGAACAAGAAAAGTGACCTAAATCACGCAAGAAAAACAAAGAAAACAGACGCGTTAAAAATGAAATTTGCTACAACCTGGCGAAATGAAAGTGAAAAAACCTTGAAAAAATCAGAGCAAGAACCAAAATAAAACACTTACCGACATTAAAAAACAAAAAAGAGTTAAACAGGCTTTAATTTATCATATTGGCCTAATACTGAAGTATATTGCAAAACACATCACTTATTCCATCAGCCGATTTATCCTGCTTCACAAACCCAAGCCCAACAAAAACCAGACACCACTTCGTCTCAAAGATCCAGGCAGTTAATGAAATCAAAGAGGCACACAAGATTTGGAGCGCAACGTCCCGCCTGACTTGACTAACAAAGTACTTCTCTGCTCACCCGGTCAGTGCTGCACTTCCTTTTGCACAGTTGGCTCATTCAAGTTTTCCCGCAACGTAAACCCAAGTTCGGTGCCCAAATGGTGGACCGGGTCCAGATGTCGGATTGAGATCGACTACCGGATTTAGGTTGGCTGTTAGGTTGAGGTTGGCTGTTAGGTTGAGGTTGGCTGTTAGGTTGAGGTTGGCTGTTAGGTTGAGGTTGGCTGTTAGGTTGAGGTTGGCT